>JAQXLK010000194.1 GCA_029012085.1 Clostridiales bacterium | reverse complement strand
GAAATGGAGGCGTTATTTCCTTATGCAAAGCAGGCGATTGAAAATACAGGAAAAATTGCTGCACGCTGCAATGTGGAAATTGTTTTTGGTGAGCAGAAGGTGCCAAAGTTTAAGGTGCCGGAGGGATATACATCGGAAAGTTATCTGCGGGCGATTTGTGAGGAAGGACTTCATAGACGATATGATCCGGTTACCGATGAGGTTCGAAACCGATTCGAATACGAACTTCAAACCATTCAGGATATGGGATTTGTGGATTATTTCCTGATTGTCTGGGATTTTATTAAATTTGCAAAGGACCATGGAATACCGGTGGGACCCGGTCGAGGTTCGGCAGCGGGCTCTATCGTTAGTTACTGTCTAAATATCACAGAAGTCGAACCATTAAAATATGATTTGCTGTTTGAACGTTTTTTGAATCCGGAGCGTGTAACCATGCCGGATATTGATATTGATTTCTGCCCGGAAAGAAGACAGGAGGTCATTGATTATGTCGTTGATGTGTATGGTAAGGATAATGTGGTGAGGATTGCGACCTTTGGAACGATGGCTGCAAAAATGGTAATTCGGGATGTAGGACGTGTGCTGGATATGCCTTATGCAGAGGTAGATGAGATTGCAAAGATGGTACCGGTTGGTCCGAATGGTAAAAAAATCACAATTTCCCAGGCGATAGACATGGTTCCGGAATTAAAGAGAGAATATGAAGAACGGGATGAAATACGTTATCTTTTGGATATGGCTCAGAAACTGGAGGGGCTGAAACGGAATGCATCGACTCATGCGGCTGGTGTTGTAATAGGACAAAAGCCGATTGCAGAGTATGTACCATTATTTCTTGGTACGGAAAATGCGGTAACGACACAATTTGAAAAGGATCCAATCGAAGAGTTGGGACTTCTCAAAATGGACTTTTTGGGACTTCGTAATCTTACGGTGATTCGAAATACCGTTCGCAATGTGAAGGAAAGCCAGAATATTGACATTGATATGGCTCATTTGGACATGACAGATGAAGCAACCTATGCACTCATTACTTCCGGGCAGACAGATGGTGTATTTCAGGTGGAAAGTGATGGAATGAAGAGTTTCATGAAGGATTTAAAGCCGCGGAATATAGAAGATTTAACAGCCGGTATTTCTTTGTATCGACCGGGTCCAATGGACTTTATTCCAATTTATCTGAAAAACAGAGAGGAACCGGAAAGCATCACCTATGATTGTCCACAGTTAAAAAAGATATTAGAGCCTACTTATGGCTGTATTGTATACCAGGAACAGGTAATGCAGATTGTTATGGAGCTTGCAGGATACACTATGGGGCGAAGTGATTTGGTTCGGCGTGCCATGGCGAAGAAAAAAGCTGATGTGATGGAAAAGGAACGGAAAAACTTTGTATATGGTAATGATGAAGAAAATGTTCCCGGATGTATTCGGAATGGTATCAGCGAGAAAGTGGCGAATAAAATTTTTGATGAGATGATAACCTTTGCAGAGTATGCATTTAACAAATCTCATGGTGTGGTATATAGTGTAGTAACATTCCAGACAGCATATTTAAAGGCACATTATACGAAAGAGTTTATGGCGGCACTGATTTCGTCTACATTGGACAATCCTGCAAAGTTATCAAAATATATTATTGAATGCAAACAGTTAGGAATTGCAATCCTTCCACCGGATATTAATGAAGGATATGGTGATTTTTCTGTCTGCGAGGAAGGAATCCGTTATGGACTGACGGCTTTAAAGAGTGTAGGAAAATCTGTTATTGATGCTGTGGTGGAAGAGAGGGAAGCAAATGGAAAATATAAGGATTTACAGGACTTCATCAGCCGCCTTTCTGGAAAAGAGGTAAACAAGCGTACCATTGAAAGCTTTATTAAGTCAGGAGCCTTTGACTGTTTTGGTGTGAACAGAAGGCAGATGATGATGGTATACGTGCAGATTATTGATTCTGTAAACCAAGAGAGAAAATCTGCCATGTCCGGTCAGATGTCTTTAATTGATTTTCTTGGAGAAGAAGAGAAAAAAGATTTTGAGGTTTCTTATCCAAAGGTCTTGGAATATGATAAAATGGAGCTGCTTGCAAATGAAAAGGAAGTGGTGGGATTTTATGTCAGTGGGCATCCGCTAGATGATTATCAGGAGCTTATGAAGAAAAATGTAGATGCTACTTCACAGGATTTCATGATTGAGGAAACGGAAGAGGATGTAGAAGAAGGATCGCAGACGAAAGCAAAGGACCAGATTTTTTATACAATAGGTGGTATGATTGCAGGAAAGACCGTTAAGCTGACAAAAAATAATCAGAACATGGCATTTATAACATTAGAAGATTTATATGGTTCTGTGGAGGTTGTGGTATTTCCGAAAAAATATGAGCAATATCGGCAGTATTTAGAGCAGGATGCAAAGGTATTTGTCTATGGAAGGGCATCTGTGAATGAGAAAGAGGCAAAGATAATTTTAGAAAAAATGGTGCCATTTGATGAAATACCGAAAAATGTGTATCTGCAATGTGAAAATAAGGAAGCTTATATGGTGCAGGAGGAAAAGATTTACGAGATATTAGATCGACATCCCGGTGAGAGTATGGTAACCATTTGTCTAAAGGAAGAAAAACAGAAAAAAGAGCTTGGAAGACAGTTTGGTGTAACCGCCAGCGAGCCGCTCTTGCAGGAGTTGAAGGAATTGCTTGGAGAGGGGAAAGTAATTACTATGGAAGGAAAGCTTAATATGGCAGGGAGAAGAGTATGATTACAAGTACATCCAATGTAAGGATTAAGAATGTTATAAAATATGCAAAGAGTGCGAAGGAACGTCGCAAAGCAGATGTTTTTCTGGTGGAGGGAATTCGGATGTTTATGGAGATCCCTCATGACATGATGAGGGAAACCTATGTGACTGAGAGTTTTTATGAGAAAAATAGCGGACTATTTGAACAGGTAGAATATGAAATCGTCTCAGAGCATGTAATGGAGGCTATGACAGATACCCGGACACCACAGGGAGTAGTAAGTGTAGTAAAAAGACTGCACTATTCTCCGGAGGAGGTGTGTGGGCTGACCGGTCAAAGTGTGGATGAAAGAAAAGGGGAAACACCACTTATTATGGCACTTGAAAATCTTCAGGATCCTGGCAATCTTGGCACTATTGTCCGTACAGCAGAAGGTGCCGGAGTGACAGGAATCATCATGAGTAGGGAAACTGTGGATATTTATAATCCCAAGGTGGTTCGTTCCACTATGGGTTCTGTTTTTCGGGTGCCGTTTTGTTATGTAGAGAATCTTGTCGAATGGATAGAGAGGTTGAAAGAATCGGGATTTTCCGCATTTAGTGCCCATTTACAAGGAACTAGCTTTTACGACGCAAATTATACAAAGCCGACAGTTTTCGCCGTTGGAAACGAAGGAAATGGTCTGACAATTGAGCTTGCGGAAGCTGCAAATCAGAAAATTAAGATTCCGATGATGGGAAAAGTGGAATCTTTAAATGCCGCTACAGCCTCTACTGTGCTGATGTATGAGGCTATGCGACAAAGAAGTGCTGTTCCTCGACAAAACTAGATGTTTTTAGAAGAAAAATCCCCGTTCTATTAATCGACTTTGTGTACTAAGATATAGTACATGATAAATGTTAAGTAACCAAATACATACAAGATTTAGAGGTTTACATTTATTGTGAAATCAGACTTTTTAAGGTACATGGAAGGAGAAAGAAAATGACAGAAAAAGCATTAAGTAACAATCAGGCAGTGGTGGCAGGAGAGATTATTTCGGAGTTTACATTCAGCCATGAAATCTTTGGTGAAGGATTTTATATGGTGGATTTACTGGTAAACCGTCTTAGTGATGCAACGGATGTAATTCCGCTTATGGTATCTGACCGTTTGATTGATGTGGAACAGTCTCATATAGGGGAAAAGATTGAGGCAAAGGGACAATTTCGTTCCTATAATAAGCATGAAGAGACAAAAAACAGACTGATTCTTTCTTTGTTTGTGAGAGAACTGAATATTTTGGGGGAAGCGGATGAGATGCAGCATCCGAATCAGATATATTTAGACGGATATATCTGCAAAGCACCTATATATCGTATGACTCCTCTTGGTAGAGAAATTGCGGATGTGCTTTTGGCAGTAAACCGTGCCTATGGCAAATCGGATTACATTCCTTGTATTTGCTGGGGAAGAAATGCAAGATTTGCAGGAAAGCTGGATGTTGGAGAACATGTAGCAGTATGGGGAAGGATTCAGAGCCGTGAATACCAAAAGAAACTGGAAAATGATGAGGTGATTAACAGAGTAGCCTATGAGGTTTCTGTGAGTAAAATGGAGTGTTTGGAATAAATATTGCATTTTGATTTTGTTTATGCTAGGATATATCGTATTCAAAGTGAACAAGAGTATGAGGTAGAGGATATGAAGAATGTGCATATAATTTACGGTGCCGGATTTGGTAAGACTGCAGCTGCTATGGGATTAGCAGTGAAGGCAGCAGGGAATGGTGAAACCGTGACAATTGTACAGTTTTTAAAAGGAACCGACGCAGATTATAGTATGCTGAGTCAATTTGATGAAATTAATTTCTTTACGTTTGAGAATAGTATTAAGCCTTATGGCGAACTGTCTTATGAAGAGCGGGAAGAACAAAGAGCAAAGGCTAAGAACAGTTTCCATTATGCGAAAAAGGTTATTGATACCGGAAGTTCGGATGTGGTAATTTTAGATGAAGTATTAGGTCTTATGGATTACAATATTCTTTATGTGGAGGATATTGAGGAGCTGCTGAATGCTGCAAAAGGAAAAGTGAGCCTTATATTAACGGGCAGAAATTGTCCGGAGGCATTAAAGCGGCATGCAACGCTTCTTTCACGGATTGAGTCTAATTAAAGAAGAACAAAAGAATGAGAATCATCTTGAATATATTAATTGACAGTGGGGAGATATGGTGGTATCATTTTATAAGTTAATAGATGAGAGACGTTTTCGTCGATGTGTAGAGGCGCATGCATCATGAGTAGCAATCAGGATGAGTAAGGTCAGTGGATTGGTTGTGAAAGGGATTCGTGCCGAAGAGGAACATTTCCTTATGAATGTTTTGTCTGGATGTGCAGTTAAGAGCTGTATGTCTGTCACCGGTAAGTTGTGAAGAGCTTTTGAAGAAAGGCGTATCATAATGGTGGAGTGCTACGGAATGAAGAATTTATAACGCTTCGTTGGCACCTGCTGACGGAGCGTTTCGTGCGTTATATAAGCCTTGTAAGACGTGGGGCAGATATCGCATCCCGAGGTATCAGAGGGATGATATTAACGGAGATTAATACAATAGATAGAAAAGGAGAAAAAAGAGTATGGCAATTTTTACAGGATCAGCAGTTGCATTAGTAACACCGTTTAAGGAAGATGGAGCAGTGGATTATGAGCAGTTAAAGTCTTTGGTTGAGTATCATGTAGCGCATAAGACAGATGCTATCGTAATCTGTGGTACAACAGGTGAGGCGTCCACAATGACAGAAGAAGAGCATATGGAAGTCATTAAGAAGTGTTGTGAGTATGTGAACAAGAGAATTCCGGTTATTGCAGGTACCGGTTCAAACTGCACGGAAACAGCAATCCAGCTTTCAAAGGAAGCACAGGATGTTGGAGCAGATGCATTGTTGGTGGTGACTCCATATTACAATAAGGCAACTCAGAATGGATTAATTCAGCATTATAGTGCTATTGCAGAGGCGGTAGATATTCCGATTATTATGTATAATGTGCCAGGAAGAACAGGATGTAACATTCAGCCGGCAACAGCAGTTGCAATCGCAAAGAAGAATAAGAATATTGTAGCTATCAAAGAAGCTTCCGGTAATATTTCCCAGGTTGCAAAGCTTGCACAGTTAGCAGATGGCTGTATCGACATTTATTCCGGTAATGATGACCAGGTTGTACCGTTGCTTTCTCTTGGTGGAAAGGGTGTTATTTCTGTAACAGCTAATATTATACCAGAGGATACCCATGATATGGTAGCAAAGTATTTAGAAGGCGATGTGGCAGGTTCTTTAGCGTTACAGCTTAAGGCTATTGATCTTTGTGATGCAATGTTTTGTGAGGTAAACCCAATTCCTGTTAAGAAGGCAGTTGAGCTTGCAGGCCTTTGTAATGGCTATGTAAGAATGCCAATGACAGAAGCGGAACCGGTAAGTGTAGAGAAGATTAAAAAAGCAATGATGGAGTACGGAATTACACTTGCTTAATGAAGATATAAGATAAGATCAGAAGGAGAACATAAGATGGTTAAGATGATTATGCATGGCTGTAATGGTCATATGGGTCAGGTCATTACAGAACTTGTGTCAAAGGACGAAGGAATTGAGATTGTAGCGGGAATTGATGTTGTAGATAACAAGGAGAATGGTTATCCTGTTTTTACAGATATTTTTAAATGTGATGTAAAGGCAGATGTCATTGTAGATTTTGCTGCAGCAGTGGCAGTGGATAATCTGCTTGCATTTAGTAAAGAGAGAAAGATTCCCGTAGTGCTTTGTACAACAGGATTAAGCGAGGAGCAGATTATAAAGGTAAAGGAAACCAGTAAAGAGGTTGCAATTTTGAAATCGGCAAATATGTCTCTTGGTATCAATACATTACTGAAACTTTTAAAGGATGCAGCAAAAGTATTTGGTACAGCCGGTTATGACATAGAGGTTGTGGAGCAGCACCACAGACTAAAGAAGGATGCACCGAGTGGAACTGCATTAGCGCTTGCAGATTCTGTAAATGAAGCACTTGGTAACGAGTATGAATATGTATATGACAGAAGTAAACGCAGTGAGCAGCGTCCGGATAAGGAGATAGGTATTTCTGCTGTCAGGGGTGGTACGATTGTTGGTGTACATGATGTTATTTTTGCAGGCACTGACGAGGTGATTACCTTTAATCATACAGCATATTCTAAGTCTGTATTTGCTAAAGGTGCCATTGAGGCAGGTAAATTCCTGGCAGGACAGCCGGCGGGAATGTATGATATGGCAGATGTAATTGAGGCAAAATAAAAAATGAAGAGAAAAGAAAAAAGCAGGTATTTCAAGTACTTGCTTTTTTCTTTGAAAAATTTGAAAAGTGATGATAGATTTGTTATACTGTGTCGGACGAAAGAATTGAAATAGCAGACATGTGGTATAATAAAGCAGGATTTGATAGAAATCAGGAGGAAATGTTGTGAAGGATGGATTTATTAAGGTTGCAGCCGCATCCCCAAAATTAAAGGTAGCTGATTGTATATATAATTGTGGACAGATTTTAGAGGATATTGTTAAGGCAGAGGCTCTTGGTGTGAAAGTGTTGGTTTTTCCTGAGCTTTGTGTTTCCGGTTATACTTGTGGAGATTTATTTTTGCAGGATGTTCTGCTTATGGGGTGTGAAAAAGAGTTTGTCAAACTGTTAGCAGCAACGAAGGAGATGGATATCCTGTTTGTAGTGGGTGTACCGGTTGCGTATCGTAACAAATTATATAATGTGGCAGCTTTTTGTAAAAACGGGGAAATACTGGGGATGGTTCCGAAGAAGAATCTTCCGAATTATCAGGAGTTTTATGAGGCCAGACATTTTGCATCCGGAATGTCAAAAGTAATTTATATAGATTATGCAGGGTGCAAAGATATTTGTTTTGGCACCAACATTTTGCTGCAATGTGAGCAGTTACCGGAACTCGTAATTGCCGGTGAAGTGTGTGAAGATTTATGGGTGCCGGATTCTCCTTCTGTGCAGCATGTTCTTCATGGAGCAACTATAATATGTAATCCATCTGCCAGTGATGAACTTGCCACGAAACCGGCATATCGGAGAAATCTTGTGGCAATGCAGTCTGCAAAACTTGTTGCCGGATATATCTATGCAGATGCAGGAAAAGATGAATCTACACAGGACTTGGTGTATAGTGGACATAGTATGATTGCAGAGAATGGCAGCATTTTGGAAGAATCAAAGCTTTTTGACCATAGTTTGACAATTACAGAGCTTGATGTGAAAAAACTTTCTGCAGAGAGAAGGAAAATGTCTACATTTTGTAATGAATTGGACAATGGAGAAAAAAGGGACGGAAAAGAATATATCATACGCAGTTTCTCATTTAAAATGAAAGAAACGGTTCTTACCCGTACATTTTCAAAAACACCATTTGTTCCTTCTGATGAAGTGAGAAAGAAGCAGCGTTGTGAGGAGATACTAATGTTACAGGCAATGGGACTTCGTAAACGTATAGCACATACGGGATGCAGGACTGCTGTAATTGGTTTGTCCGGTGGGTTGGATTCTACATTGGCACTGCTTGTAACGGTTAAAGCATATGATATGCTGCAGTTAGGTCATGAGGATATTATTGCGGTAACAATGCCGGGGTTTGGTACTACGGACCGGACGTATCAAAATGCCTTAGAGCTTGCAAAATCTCTTGGTGTAACATTGAAAGAAATATCCATTGTAGACGCGGTAAGGCAGCATTTTAAAGATATTGGACAAGATGAGAACGTACATGATATTACCTATGAAAATGGCCAGGCTCGTGAACGGACACAGATTTTGATGGATATTGCAAATAAGAATAATGGTATGGTTATTGGAACCGGTGATATGTCGGAGATGGCTCTTGGCTGGGCAACTTATAATGGCGACCATATGTCGATGTATGCAGTAAATGTTTCGATTCCGAAAACATTGGTACGATACCTAGTGGGATACTATGCCGGTGAGACGGATGAGAAAACGGCAGCGGTACTTTATGATGTATTGGATACGCCGGTTAGTCCGGAACTTCTACCTCCGGAAAATGGAAAGATAGCACAAAAAACAGAGGATATTGTGGGACCGTATGAATTACATGATTTCTTTTTGTATTATATGCTGCGGTTTGGTTATACACCAGCTAAAATATTCCGGATTTGTAAACTGGCATTTCGTGATGAGTACACAGCTGAAGTGATAATCAAATGGATGGAAACATTTTATAGAAGGTTTTTCTCTCAGCAGTTTAAGCGTTCCTGTGTACCGGATGGTCCAAAGGTAGGTACTGTGTCACTTTCTCCACGAGGAGATTTACGTATGCCGTCTGATGCATGCAGCACAATGTGGCTTAGAGAGATTGAAGAATTAAAAATCTTAAAAAAATGTGAATAATTTGTAAAAGTCTGTTCAATACGGGAAAATGTGATATAATCACAAAGGATTAAAAAGAGTTTCATGAATTGGAAGGCAGATATTTTAGACAATCGTGAATTGGTAAAAATTGTTGTATTGCAACGGAGGATATAGATTTGGAAGATACGGATTTGAAAGACGCGGATTTGAAGGATGCGGATTTGAAGGATGTGGATTTGAAAGAGACGGACTTGAAGGATGCGGACTTGAAGAAGACGGATTTGAAAGATACAGATTCGTCAGATGAACAATTAGAAGAAGATAATCGGAAAGTGATTATTGAAGTTAAGAATCTGTACAAAATATATAAAGTAGGTTCTACAAAAGTCAGGGCACTGAATGGTGTAGATTTTAAAGTATATGAAGGTGAGTTTTGTGCCATTGTAGGTACATCCGGTTCCGGAAAGTCCACACTGCTTAATATGCTTGCCGGGTTGGAAAAACCGACGAAGGGTGAGATTGTCATTGCGGGATGCCACATTGAAGGACTGAATGAGAAAAAATTAGTGAAATTTCGAAGAGAAAATGTTGGATTTATTTTTCAGTCCTTTAATTTGTTAGGAACGTTAAATGCATTGGAGAATGTGGCATTGCCATTATCCTTTAGGGGCATTCCGAAAGAGGTGCGTTTAAAGAAAGCAATGAAGATGCTGAAATTAGTTGGGTTGAAAGCACATGCCAAACATAAACCAAATCAGATGTCCGGTGGACAGCAGCAACGTGTCGGCATGGCAAGGGCATTGGTGATGGATCCAATGATTATGTTTGCAGATGAGCCTACCGGTAATCTGGATTCAAGAACGTCAAAGAATATGATGGCATTAATGCGAAAAGTAGTAAATGAACAAAAAAAGACGTTGGTAATGGTTACACATGATGATAGTCTGGCGGCAATTGCGGACAGAGTAATCCGCATTGTGGATGGAAAGATTATTCAAATAGAGGAAAGAACCAAGGTAGTGGAGGATGAAGTGATATGAGACGATGGAGTATGAGAAAGAATGGATTTACCAAAATGATGCTAGCAGGAATGATGTGTCTGTCTCTGACGATTTCTATGCAGGGAAATCTGGGTTTTGTTCATGCAACAGAGGGAGCTGATACAGCAACTACAGCGACAACGGAAACAACCAATATCGATGCAAATGGAAAGCTGGGAAAGAATTCGGATGTGGGAGTTGAAGTTACAAAATCCATTACCGGTACAATCGGAAAAAAGGTAGATGTAGCATTCAAATTGAAATCAAATGATGTTGCAAAAGTTAAATTAAAGAGTGTGTATCCTGTAATTGATACATCATTTCCTTTTGAAACGAGTGGTGATGCTTATAAGGTAATCACTGCTGCTGACGAGGCAATGCAGCAAAGTATGGATGTTCAGTTTTCTATGAATGCCCGTTCTGATTTGCAGGAAGGGTATCAGAGTGTACGTTTTATTGGAGAGTACAGTAAGCTGGCAAGTGATGGAAGTTGGACAGACTATTATGTAATTAAGACTATTAATATTTATTTTAGTGTATCAGGCAGTACCAATACTTCTAATAATACTTCTACCAATAGTTCTACAAACTCGAATAAGAATAGCTCAAGCAGTGGAAGTACTACCAAAGATACAGATGATGAAGATGACGATGATGATAGCAGCTATACACCGTCCTATAATAGCAGTTCTGACAGCAGTGATACAGACGACGGAGAGGCAACGGCTCCAAAGCTTTTGGTTTCCGGTTATGAGACAAAACCAGAGAAAATCATGGCTGGTGAGACATTTACACTTACAATACATGTGCAAAATACATCAAAATCTGTTGCAGTGTGCAATGGTAAGTTCCTGATTGGAAATGAGGCAGGTAATTTCCTTCCTACATCCGGTTCTAATGCGGTTTTTGTTGACAGTATTCCAGCTGGGAAAACAGGAGATTTGGTAATTGAAATGAAGACAGCTCCTGATCTTCCACAAAAGAATTATACATTGGTGGTTAAGGGAGATTTTGATGATGGAAAGGGTAATAATTTTACTTCCAGTGATAATTTGTCCGTTCCGGTTTATCAGGATGTTAAACTTGGCATAACCGATGTATCTATGTCACCGGAAGTGATTGGAATTGATACGGAAGGCAGTCTGATGTTTACTGTTAACAATCAGGGAAATGCCGGTGTATATAATGTAATGGTTGCTGTTGAGGATGAAGCAGTTTCCTGTGAGGACAGCTATGTTGGAAATATTGCGGCAGGCTCTTCTGCATATGCTACTCTGAATGTAGTTGGTGTGAAGGATAATTCAGATGTCGGTACGATTAAAGTGGTTATTACTTACGAGGATGCAGAAGGAGCAGCAGGTAAGCTGGAACAGCAGGTAAGCTGTAAAGTGAGCGAAGATTATGATCCGGAGTTTGAAGGCCTGGGGGAGGATGAAGAATTTGATGAAGAAGAAGGCATGCCTCTTTGGCTTAAGATTGTAATTGCAGTGTTTGCTGTTGCAGTTATTGTGGTTGTTATTATCCTTATTGTCAGAAGAAAGAAAAAGAAAAATGCGGAGCTTCTTGAAGATGACGAGGAGGATGAAGATGATAGTGAGAACGAGTTTGAAGACGAATATGGAGAGGATGATATAGAAAATGAAGATTTCTGATATCCTTGGAATGAGTCTGATGAATCTTTGGCGACGTAAGATGCGGACTGTGCTGACGGTGTTAGGTGTTATTATCGGAACCTCATCGATTGTAGTTATGCTTTCTCTTGGTATTGGATTGAAAGAAGCAATGTTGGAGCAGATAGGAACCGCAGGTGGTCTGACAGAGATTATGGTAACATCAGATGCAGATTATGGTACGGATGAGCTATTGTTAAGTGATAGCACGATTGATACCTTTATGCAAATTGAAAATGTGGAAAAGGTAGAACCACAAATCTGGTATTCCATGCCGGTTCAGGCTGGTAAATATGAGAATAATTTTACCATTGTTGGTGTGTCAGATGAGTATCTGAAAGGGATTGAACTTGAAGAAGGAGAATTGCCGAAATCAGGAAA
>JAQXLK010000193.1 GCA_029012085.1 Clostridiales bacterium | reverse complement strand
TCGTATGCAACAAGTACTTAACGAAACCAACTTGTTGGTTGAGTTTTAGTACTCACTGCTAAAAACGTTCTTCAAAAAATTCTCTTAAGAATTTTCAGGGTTGTTTTGTTGTTTAATCTTCATTCAGTTTTCATTGTTCTTCCTTGCGCTCATTTCCTTAAACGGAGAAGGAGGGATTTGAACCCTCGCGCCGCTATTAACGACCTACTCCCTTTCCAGGGGAGCCCCTTCAGCCGCTTGGGTACTTCTCCAAGCTGCAAGTGTGTTCCAAATATAAATTTTAGAACAGCGGAGAGGGTGGGATTCGAACCCACGCGCCCTTGCGGACAAACGGTTTTCAAGACCGCCTCGTTATGACCACTTCGATACCTCTCCGTGTTTCTGACTTATTTCCTTTCGTCAGCGACATTGACTATATTAACACCATCTTCCTTCTATGTCAACAACTTTTTTCATTTTTTTTAAAAAAATTTCAGAAACCATTAAATCCTCTGGTGTTGTTACTTTTATGTTACAGTAATCCCCCATAATTATTTTAGTTTTTTTTCCTAAATAGCGCTCAATTATCATTGTATCATCTGTAATATCAGTATCCCCTGAAATCTTCATTTTTTCATATGCCTTAACTATGTCATTATATAAAAAACTTTGGGGAGTCTGCACTTGCCACAAGTATTCTCGAGGAGGTGTATCAATCCCTTCATTTTTCACATTAACCACTTTAATGGTATCTTTTACAGGAACGCCGACTGTACAAGCTCCACACTTTCTGACTTCCGAAACAGATTCCTCAATCATTTTTTCTGTCAGACAAGGACGAGCAGCATCGTGAATCAAAACATAATCTGTACCTTTGCATTGTTCCAATCCATTCCATACCGACCAATACCTCTCCGTTCCTCCAGATACGATTTTTCTTACTTTTTTTATATCATATTTACTAATAATGTCCTTCGAACAATATTCTTTATATTCTTCATTCGTCACTAGTACAACATCATTCACACTGCTTTCCTCAAAAGCCTTCAGTGAATAATATAATAATGGTTTCTTCCCTATTTCTAAAAATTGTTTTGGTGTCTGTGAACGCATCCTGCTGCCCTTCCCTGCCGCAAGAACAATAGCCGTAATATGCTCCATATCTCCTCCTACATACGCTGTCCTATCTTTAAATTAGGAACTGCATTTAAATCAAGTCCATGCCGAACACCACTTTTGTATGCATAGTATCCGGCAACACCAATCATTGCTGCATTATCCGTACAATAGATAGGCGACGGATAATAAAACTGCAATCCTTCTTTTTTACATGCAGACTGCAAGCTCTCCCTTAATGATGTATTAGAAGCAACACCTCCTGCAACTGCCAATTTATCAATATTTAATTCTTTTGCTGCCGAAATGGCATGATTTGTTAAAACGTCTATTACTGCACATTGAAAAGATGCTGCAACATCAGCACGATTCACCTCTATTTGTTTCATTTCACACTGATTCAAATAGTTAAGAACTGCTGATTTCAATCCACTAAAACTAAAATCAAATGGATTTCCTTCTACTTTTGCCCGTGGAAATGTAATTGCCTCTGGATTCCCCTCTTTTGCCAGTTTGTCAATCTTAGGTCCACCTGGATAGCCAAGTCCAATTGCGCGAGCAACCTTATCAAAAGCTTCTCCCGCCGCATCATCTCTGGTCTTTCCTATAATTTCAAAGCTGTCATAATCTTCTACCTTCACTAATTGGGTATGTCCACCCGAAACCACCAGACACAAAAACGGCGGTTCTAAATCTAAATGCTCAATATAATTAGCAGCAATATGACCTTCTATATGATGAACACCAACCAATGGTTTCTTAGCCGCATATGCTATTGCCTTTGCTTCTGCCACACCTACTAACAATGCCCCTACTAAACCCGGTCCATAGGTTACTGCTATTGCATCCATGTCCTTCAAAGTCACACCCGCCTCAACAAGAGCCTGTTCAATTACCTGGTTAATCTTCTCAATATGCTTCCTGGATGCTATTTCAGGAACAACTCCACCATATAACTTATGTAGTTCAATCTGAGAATATATCACATTAGAGCAAACCTGCCGTCCGTTTTTCATAACAGCAGCTGCCGTTTCATCACAGGATGATTCAATTGCTAATATATATGTATCTTTATCCATTACTTTGCATCTCCTTCAGTTTTGCCAGTGGCAGGCTCTACTGTCTGCCAACCTAATATTTTCCACTTTCCTTCTTTATCTTTTCTAAGTAAATATTCTTGTTCTACAGAAACTGCAGTCGAAGAAATCGAAAAGTTAAGAGTTACCATTGTCTTTGCATACTCTCTTTCATTCTCTGTGTTATATTGAATCTGGCTGGCCTCTTCCAATGAATAACCTGTAAATTTCTGTTTTTTATCTTTGTATAAAGCAATATCCGTCTTCAGCCCTTGCAACTGTTGATCTTCGGAATTATATGCCAAAAGTTCTTCATCTAATAATTGTCTTATATTAGAATTAACCGTATAAAGTTCATCCTCTTCAAATTTTCCATTATATGCATTTTTTAAGTATTTACAATGTAATTTCACTGTTTCCCGTACAGTCTTTGGATAATCCTTTTCAAAATCATATTCTAACAACTGCTGTTTTTCAGATGGAGAAGACTTTTCATTTTGCTTATTCGTTTGATTATTCAAATGCGTGTAATACCCTAGTCCTACAATTACCAACAGCAGAACAACCATAGTAAAACTTTTAGTATTCATCTTTTTCATAGAACCCACTCCTTTGCATTTATCTATAAATCATATTTCTAAAACACCATTTATTCTTCATACAACAAAGTCGTCGTTCTGCGATCTTTTGAAATTACAGTGTTAGGAAAAATTGCTCTCACTTTATTCTCATACTCCTGCGGACGCACCAATGATGGTGAATAGTGTGTAAGCCACATCTCTTTTACATTCGCATCTACTGCCATCTGCGCCGCTTCATAAAATGTCATATGCTTATATTCCCGTGCTTTTATTTCCTTGTCTGGTTCCCCATACATCCCCTCACATATGAACAAATCGGAATTTTCCGCATTCTTTACAATTCCTTTCGTTGGACGGGAGTCTGTACAATACGTTAGTTTTATTCCTTTTCGTGCATGACCTAACACCATATCAGGTGTATATACAGTCTCTTCTGTTTGAATCACTTCTCCTCTTTGCAACCGACTCCAATATTGCATCGGAACATTTTCAACTTTTGCTTTTTCCACGTCAAATTTACCAGCGCGGTCCAATTCAAAACTATATCCATAGCAGGTTATATTATGATTCACTCGGAAAGCATTTATTTTCAGACCATTAAATACAAAAGATTCCTCTTCCTCTTCTAGTTCAATAAATCGGATTTGAAATGGAAGTTCTGGTGCAATCATTCTTAATGCATTCACAATCTTCTCCAGACGTTTAGGGCCAATCATCGTAATAGGTTCTGTTCGTTCTGCATTTCCCAATGTTAAAAGCAATCCTGGCAATCCACTAATATGATCTGCATGAAAATGAGTAAAGCAAATCACATCAATGGGTTTCACACTCCAACCTTGTTGCTTAATGGATACCTGAGTTCCTTCCCCGCAATCCACTAATACATTCATTCCGTTATATCGCAGCATTAACGATGTTAAAGCCCTATGTGGTAATGGCATCATCCCTCCTGTACCAAGTAAACATACATCTATCATTCCATCCCTCTTTCCTTCATGACTAAATTAATTCCGTTGTCACATACTCCATAACCGGTATTACAAATTCTCCCAGCATGGCTTCTGCACACTGCTCACAAATTATAAATTCATAAGTAATTCCATCCTTTTTTGAAAAATATCCCCATTCTTTTTTGATATGAATGAAATCCTCACAAACAATGGTTTTTTCCATCCTTAAAATTCTACCACAACGATTACACTTTGTTTTTTCCATATTTCAACCTTGCCTCCACACTAAAACCATTTTGCTCAAGATATCATTTTTTCTAAAGCCACATATCACTATGTTAGCTTACTTGTCCAGCAAAATCTAGTGGTAATATATAGGCTGTTTATAAACTTCCTTCACAATCAGTCTATACTTGTATCCTTTTTTCCATAATAATCGCATCTTCTTTTGGATTCGAATAATATCCTTTTCGCTCTGCAAAAGCCGTAAATCCATTTCTTTCATACAATTGTCTTGCTGTTTTGTTACTTCTTCTAACTTCCAAAAGCATTCTTACCGCATTGTGCCTGTCTGCCTCTTGAAACATATAGTTAAGCAACATCTGACCAATTCCTTTTTTTCTATATTCCGACAAAACCGCAATATTCAGCAATTCTGCTTCATCAACAATCATCATAATACCTGCAAATCCCACAACCGTAGCAGAATTCTTCAATCTTGCTACAATGAAAATATTATTGTCATATCGAAGCACATCTTTTACACCTTGCAATGACCAATGTTCTGGAAGGCTCACCGCTGCAATATGATAAACCTCCTCGCAAAGTTCAAGCGTGAGCGGTACAAGTTCTATATCACAAAACGATTCTTTTCCTTCCATTCACAACACCACTTTTCATCTTTCCTAATGTAATGATTTTACCAAACAATACTCGTTTCAAATTCCTCTACTCTTTCTCTTTTTCCTTTGCCAATCGTTCTCGTTCCGCTTGTGACAACCTCAAATATACAGGTTCAAATTCAGCTGCCGTACTATATAATCCTGCCTTCCAATAATCCAACGCCCGAACCGCAATTGCAGAAGCACGTTGTTTATTCATATGTGCCGGTGCAAAAGAGTATGATACACTTATTTTTTCCTCTATAATTGACTTATACACCGGAACGCCATCACCAAGAAAAACAACTTCCTCCCCTATCAGATTGAGTGCTTCTATAATCTCTTCAATCCCAACCGCAACCTGCTCTTTTACAACTTCCAGTTTTTCCTGTGAAAAACGATAAATTCCAGTATATACTTGATTTCTTCTTGCATCCATTAACGGACATATTAAAGGTTTCGCACCATATAGGTTCATTGCCAATCCCTCTACCGTCGGGATTCCTATAACCGGTTTATCAAGTGCCAAACCTAGTCCTTTTACTGTTGCAGAACCAATGCGGAGTCCGGTAAATGAACCCGGTCCCGCTGCTACCGCAATCGCATCCAAACTCTCCAATTCTGTCTCTGTCATTTGAATAATCTCATCTAACATTGGCAGCAATGTTTGAGAGTGTGTCTTTTTGTAATTCACTGTATACTCTGCAATTAAATTATCATCCTCAACAATTGCTACTGATGCTACAAGCCCTGAACTATCTAATGCTAAAATCTTCATTACGTTATCCCTTCTATCTCTCAAACATCTTTCATCTCATGCAAACCATCCGTTGTCCCTAGTCAACCGAATTGCATTTTGCTCATTTCAGATATGCTGTACCAAAATACGCCTATAATCAAATCCTTTTTCTAAATCCTTCTCTATACTAACCTCTATATAATGTTCTGGCAAAATATCTGTTATGAGATTTGCCCATTCAATCAGACAGACACCATCGCCATATATCATATCCTGAAACCCCACTTCCTCCATCTCTTCCGAATCCTCAATTCGGTAGACATCAAAATGATACAGAGGAATTCTTCCTTCATCATATTGCTGTACAATGGTAAATGTTGGACTGTTTACACCATCTTCAATTCCCAATCCTTTTGCAAATCCTTGCGAAAACAATGTTTTCCCTACACCTAAATCTCCATTTAGACAAATCACCTGTCCTGGCTGTACACTCTGACCCATTTTTTCAGCAACCAAAAATGTATCTTCCGGTTTGAAACTATCATATATCATATATACTCTCCATTCATCCAAACATACGTTATCCATCTGAATCACTACTTCTTCAGCATTCCCTTAAGCTGGACACGGGTATCCTTTGTACTCACTAAAACCAACTCGTGAAAATTCCTGCTATCTTCCTCCCCCATCTGCGACTTTGGAAAGATAAACGCATATACAGGAGTACTATACACAAGAAACTGCTGTTTTGTTTCTACAACCTTGAAGAACTTTTCCCATTCTACCATCTGTTGCTGCTCTCCCTGGGAAATAGTGATTCCCTTTACATCTGCTATATAATCAAGGGGCTGCTTATATGCTTTATTCCGCTTAACCTGACCCCTTGCCCGCGAATATAAAATCACAGGGTCTAACACAATAAACCAGATTATCACCAAAATCAGAACCGCTCTTGTCTGCTCCGTCAGTTGCTCATAAGACGTCCCCAAAGCGATTGCTGCAAAAACAGCCAATAAAATACCAAATATACCAGAAAACTTGTGATATGCATGGTACATGATAAATCTATACAATTCTTTTACAGTCATTTGCACTGAAAATGATACTTTCTTTTCTTCCATAGCACACTCCATAAAGTCAAGCAAAAATAATTATATAATCATCGATAACTGAATACGCTTACGTTCTAAATCCACACTTAACACTTTTACTTCCACAATATCGCCAACACTAACCACCTCTAATGGATGTTTAATAAACTTTTTATTTGTAATCTGTGAAATGTGTACCAGCCCATCCTGATGTACACCAATATCTACGAATGCACCAAAATCAATGACATTTCGTACAGTGCCCTTAAGCACCATACCCTCAGTTAAATCTTCCATCTCTAACACATCTGTCCGTAATATTGGTTTCGGCATCTCATCACGAGGATCTCTGGCCGGTTTTTCAAGTTCCTTAATTATATCATCCAATGTAACTTCGCCTATTCCTAACTCAGCAGCTAATTGCTTACGATTCTTTGCAAGCATAGAAAGTCCGATTAATCCCTGGTTCGTAATATCCTCCAACGAATATCCTAACTTTGCAAGCAGCTTTGTTGCTGCTTCATAACTTTCCGGATGTACACTAGTAGCATCCAGCGGATTCTTTCCTCCTTGAATCCTCATAAATCCGGCACATTGTTCAAATGCTTTTGGTCCTAATTTTGCAACCTTTAAAAGCTGTTTTCGATCCGTAAACCGTCCATTCTCCTCTCTATATGCAACAATATTCTTTGCAATTACTTTTGTAATTCCAGATACATATTCAAGAAGTGATGCAGACGCAGTGTTCAAATCCACTCCCACTTTATTCACACAATCTTCTACCACACCAGTTAATGCCTCTCCAAGCTTTTTCTGATTCATGTCATGCTGATACTGTCCTACACCAATAGACTTAGGGTCAATCTTTACAAGCTCTGCTAACGGATCCTGTAATCGTCTTGCAATAGAAGCTGCACTTCTCTGCCCTACATCAAAATTCGGGAATTCCTCTGTAGCAAGCTTACTTGCCGAATAGACCGATGCACCAGCTTCATTTACAATAATGTATTGAACCTTCTCCGGAATCTCCTTAAGAAGTTCCACAATAACCTGCTCTGATTCACGGGAAGCAGTACCATTTCCAACCGAAATCAAAGTAACACCATACTTCTTAATCAAATTATGGACAATCCGCTTTGCTTCCGCTATCTTTTTCTGTGGTTCTGTCGGATACACCACCACAGTATCTAATACCTTACCGGTTGCATCTACTACTGCCAACTTACATCCTGTACGAAATGCAGGATCCCATCCAAGCACAACCTGCCCTGCAATCGGAGGCTGCATTAAGAGCTGTGTCAAATTCTTACCAAATACCGCAATAGCACCATCCTCTGCCTTTTCAGTTAAATCACTTCGAATCTCACGCTCTATCGCACCTGCAATCAAACGCTTATAACTATCTTCAATCGCCGCTTTCAGCAATGAGGTTGTATTCTCATTATCCTTAACGATAATCTTCTTCTCTAAGTAACCCAAAATACGTTCTTCCGGTGCCACAATCTTAACCGTAATGAACTTCTCTTTTTCACCACGATTAATAGCAAGTACACGATATCCTGCTGCTTTCGCAATCGGCTCTTCAAAATCATAATACATCTCATAAACAGACTTTGCCTCTGCATCTTTTGCAGTCGTTACAATCTTACCTTCTTTTGTAGTGACATCCCGGATATATGTTCTGTATTCTGCTTCATCCGAAATATTCTCTGCAATAATATCTAATGCACCTGCAATTGCCTCAGAAACAGAATTCACTTCCTTCTCCT
>JAQXLK010000192.1 GCA_029012085.1 Clostridiales bacterium | reverse complement strand
TCTTCATTTCTCGTTTTTCTTGCTTGGTCATCAAGAATCAGCTCCTTTGCGAAAAGTTTTTATTAATTTTACCGCAAAAGAGCTGTAAATGGCTATAAATCTTGTAAATTTATTGCGAAAAGTTTTTATTCCTCAAAGCTGCTGGATTCGAAAAAATTGTTTCCAACCGGGCTCGCTTTCGCTTCCAGAGCTGTAAACTGGCGAAGGTGTAAAACGTAAGGAAAATACTAAAAATTACGGATTTTAGGAGAGATATCGACTGCGTTATATACTTTTTGATATTGTTCTCTATTATATGAAGTAATGTAATTCTTAATGTAGTGTTTTTCAAGTCCATGGGTGGCAAGGGTATCTACTGCCTTGTTGTAGGCGATGGCTGCTGTAATTTTGTCGGAGTAGCGGCCCACTAAGGTGTTGCCATTAATGTGGATGATACATTCATAATAAGTGTGGGTTCCATCTGTTTTTTCGGAGACCCCCATGTATTCATTGATTACTTTAATATTCTCATAGCGGAAATCACATTCATTCTGGTTTACGAATATATAATCTATTCCTTTTTTGGCATAGCTCTTGATGCCGTAGCGGGAGAGTATGCTGTACTGGCTGCCGTAATCACATATGAAATAATAGCCACCACGAACCTGTATTTTATGATTGGCATAGAAGAATAGATCGTCCCGGTCAAAGATGAGTCTTTTGTTTGGTGAGAGATAGTAATAAAAATAGCGGGCTTGAAGGTAAATAGGTGTTTTAAAATAAATGCCACTATTACGATAGTTAAGCAGAATGACAAATTTTGAAAAATCCAGGGAAAAGGAGTCGTTATAATCTTCTAATTGCCATGCGTTTTCACGCAGAATAAGGCAGGCTTCGTTGTAAGCATTTCCTGCCATTTCTTCTGTGGCATAGCTTCCAAGACTTAAGTGCCTGCCCTTTACTGTAATGGATGAACGGTAATAAAGGGTACCGTTCTTTTTGCGAGCTTTTGTTACACCGGGTGTATTTTCCATGTTTTCCTCCAAAACGTTCTGTTTGTTTTATAGTAGCATATGTGCGAAAATAACAAAATACTTGACCTTTTTTTGTGATACACATATAATTTAAATATGTATGTCCGTCTATTTCCGGATGTAGATTATCTTTATTGATTTACACTGGTGTGTTTGGTGTAATATTTCTAAGAAAAGGCGATTAATCATGAAAAAGAAGATACAATTCAAAACATTGGCAGGAGTTTTGGTGCTTCTGATTTTTACGGGATTCCTTATTGTGTTTGGATACCGGGTTGTGGTAAAATCTTATGATTTGCCGGGGAGGCTTTCTAGTGTATCTGTGGCAGCATATAATTTAAACTATTATGGCTATTCCATGAAGGGTGCAAGGAAGGTAAGTTACGAGACAATGAAGTATGGCTATATGGACCAGCTGTTGTTAGCTCAGATGGATATGATGGACCGTAACTATGATGGGGAACGTTTAGAAGAGATTCGTGCTGTGAAGAATTTAACGGCAATGAGTGAGAAAACGGCAGATAAGATTGCATACGAAAAGGTGAAAGCAGAAAGGGAGGAAGCTGAGCGAAAAGCAAAGCTTGCTGCAAAGGCTGCAGAGGAAGCAAGAAAGGCGAAGGAAAAAGCAATGCGTGAAGGGTATACCTTTAACACAGGAGGCAGTGGTGATACAGGGAGTGGTGACACGGCCAGTAAAGGTGGAAGAAAAGGAGAACCAGTATATGCTTCTACCCATGGAAAAAGTCTTGGAACCTATGTGATTACCGCATATTGTACCTGTAAGATATGTTGTGGCGTATATTCGGGAGGTAATCGTACAGCCAGTGGTACGGTACCAACCACGAACCGGACGCTTGCTGTTGATACGGATGTCATTCCATTTGGTACAAAGCTTGTTATTAATGGACAGGTTTATGTCGCAGAAGACCGTGGTGGTGCCATTAAAGGGAAGAGAATTGATATGTTTTTCTATACCCATAAGGAAGCACTTAAATGGGGACGAAGAAGTATGGAAGTATTTCTTGCGGAATAACTTGAAGTTTTTGTCTATATATGGTAATAATATAGACGCAGTTTAAAAAATTAAATAAATATAAAAAAAAATGAAAAGAGGATAAAATCATGGCAGTAACTTACAAAAGTACAAGAAATAGTAACGAGACAGCAACTGCTTCACAGGCAATATTAAAGGGGCTCGCAGAGAATGGAGGATTATTTGTTCCAGATTCCATTCCGGCATTGGATGTAGATTTGAATGATTTGGCAAAGATGAATTATAGAGAAGTAGCATATGAAGTAATGAGCCGTATGCTGACAGATTTTACAGAGGAAGAGTTGAAGTATTGTATTAATAGTGCATATGACAAGAAGTTTGACACGGATGTGATTGCTCCGCTTGTTAAGAAAGCAGGGGCAAACTATCTTGAGTTATTCCATGGTTCTACAATTGCATTTAAGGACATGGCACTTTCTATTCTGCCATATCTTTTAGTAACTTCTGCAAAGAAGAATAATATTAAGAATGATATTGTCATTCTTACAGCTACATCCGGCGATACCGGTAAGGCAGCGCTGGCTGGTTTTGCAGATGTTCCTGGTACAAAGATTATTGTATTTTATCCAAAGAATGGTGTAAGTCCAATCCAGGAGAAGCAGAT
>JAQXLK010000191.1 GCA_029012085.1 Clostridiales bacterium | reverse complement strand
TAGTGGAGGAGCTTGCATTTTTAAAAGCTAATGATGTATACCAGCAGATTAAATCCGATTATAAAGGAAAAGATTTTATTGTAATCGGTGCAGACACCATTGTATATTATGACAAAGAAGTTCTAGGTAAACCTGCCGATGAACAGGAAGCCTTTGATATGTTAAAAATGCTTTCTGACCGAACCCACCAAGTGTACACCGGAATTGCCATCATAGTAAAATCCAACGGTGAAAAACAGACACAGCTTCTCCACGAAAAAACAGATGTCACACTATACCCCATCTCTGACTACGAACTAAAAGATTATATCGCAACGAAAGATCCTTTAGACAAAGCCGGTGCATATGGTATACAGGGACCTTTTGCAGTCCACATCAAAGAAATTCATGGTGATTATAACAATGTAGTTGGACTTCCAATTGCCAGACTTTATCAAGCCTTACGTGGATAAAGCAAGAAAAACGAGGTGGAGATTTTCTCTCTAGTGTGACAAATATTCCCGAATATTCTCATTTGTCCTCTCAATCTCCGCCTTCAATTCTCTTGCAGACATCACAATACAATTATTACCTCTTGTGATTAACTGTACCAGTCCGTCTGAAGTAGCAACTGTCACCTGATAATCTTTTGATATTCTATGCGTTAATTTCTCAATATAACTGTCTGCCGTTTCTGCTTCTTTCGTATATACAACATGAATATTATGATAATCTGACATTTCCCCAAGATTTCCTTTTACCTTATAAGCATCAAACACCACAATAACTTCAAGCTTTGTAAATGCCTGATAGTTAGACAGAATATCCAACAGTTTTATCCGTGCCCCCTCTAAATTATCCTCCACCAAACATTTTAATTCATCCCATGCATGCACAATGTTGTATCCATCCACAATCATATATTTTTCATGGTATCGTGGCTTTGACTGTCCTTTGTAAATGACAGCTGTTTCATTTTTTTCTTTCCGCTTCCAATGTTTTTTTGTATTTTCATTAGCGTGAGAAGTACGTTTAATAATCGCATTAATCTGCTCTTCATCTATAGAATAATCCACAAGACCAGCCTTTCGCCGGCTTATCTCATTTAATGCTTCTGCATATACCGCTTCCTCTGAATCCAATCCTTTCCGACTTCCCAGACAACTTTCCATATGCATATATTCTGTTACCCTGTTCCACGGCACAATAAAGCCTGCACCATGAGAACAAAATACAGACGAGGATGGATTGTCCATATCTTCCTCAGGATTATAGTCCCTAACCTGCAATACCTCCTCCGCATTATGACAAACATCATAACCCTTAAACGTACAAAAAAGACTTCCCTTTCCCTTTGTATACGAATTCAAAATAATCTGATAGTCCTGCATCGTACTAACAGGCGCATTTCCGACAAGAATTGCCTTTTCACCTTCTATCTCCGGAGGGTTCACGGTTCCTGACCTATTTTCAACATCAGTCATAGCTCTTCCCACCATTTCCAGCGGAACTTCTAACCGAAAATCATAATATGGTTCAAGTAATACACTCTGAGCCTGCATCAATCCCTGTCTCACAGCCCGATATGTTGCCTGTCTAAAATCTCCACCCTCTGTATGCTTCGTATGGGCTCGTCCAGAAACAAGTGTAATCCGCACATCCGTAAGTGCTGAACCAGTAAGCACCCCTATATGTTCTTTTTCTTCTAGGTGGGTTAAAATGAGTCTCTGCCAGTTCTTCTCTAATATATCTTCACTACAATCCAATACATATTGCATACCACTGCCCGGTTCACCAGGCTCCAAAACCAAATGAACCTCTGCATAGTGACGAAGAGGTTCAAAGTGTCCCACACCCTCAATTTTATTGCTGATTGTTTCTTTGTATACAATATCTCCTGTTCCAAATTTTACCAGAACACCAAAGCGCTCCAAAATTAGTTTTGTCAGTATTTCAATCTGCACCTCACCCATTAACGAAACTTGAATAGACTTTGTCTCCTCCTGCCAAACAATATGTAGCTCCGGCTCTTCTTCCTCTAATTCACGAAGCTTTGGAAGCAACACCGCTGCATCTGTATTCTCCGGTATTTCCATCGAATACGTAACCACTGGTTCTAACAACGGTATATCTGCCTGTTTCTCGCACCCCAATCCATCACCTGGTTTCGTACGGGTAAGACCTGTCACTGCGCAAACAACCCCCGCCGCAGCAGTCTGTACCACTTCAAAATGTTCTCCGGAATAAATACGAATCTGGTTAATCTTTTCTTCCCACTCGGTCTTCTTCCCGTCATACTTTACTACCACATCTTTTGTTTTCAATGTACCACTTGTAATTTTCATATATGTAAGCCGGTTTCCCTGATTATCTCTTGCAATTTTAAATACCTTTGCACCAAAAGCGTCATTTTGTGACTCCAACATTTTTTCTTCAACTTTTGTGTAGGACAAAATCCCCTTTAAAAACTCATCCACTCCCTCATCTCTCAACGCAGAACCAAAAAAACATGGAAATACCTTTCGTTGTTTAATCAAAGAAGATATCTTTTCCGTGGTAATCTCTCCGCCTTCCAAATATTCTTCCAAAAGCTGTTCGTCACACACAGCAATCTGTTCCTTAAACTCCTCTTTATCAACATCTGTAAAATCGATACATCCACTGCCAAAGTTTTTCAAAAGTTCTGACATTAGTCTCTCCCGGTTTGTTCCCGGTTGATCCATCTTGTTTATAAACAAAAAAACTGGAATGTTATATCGTTCCAGTAATCTCCACAACGTCAATGTATGTCCCTGAATTCCATCAGCCCCACTAATCAATAATATTGCATAATCCATTACCCAAAGAGAACGTTCCATTTCAGCCGAAAAGTCCACATGTCCCGGTGTATCCAACAATGTGATGACTGTTTCATTTATTTTAATAACAGCCTGCTTAGAAAAAATGGTAATTCCCCTTGCCCGTTCTAATTCCTCAGTATCTAAAAAGGCACTTTGATTATCCACTCGTCCCATCTTTTTAATCATTCCACTATGAAACAACAAGCTCTCCGATAGTGTGGTTTTGCCTGCATCTACGTGTGCCAACACACCCACACATATGTTTTTTTCCGGTTTATTTTCTGATATACCGCCCACCAAAAAAAGCCCCTTTCTACGATATAATGACCCATTATATCATAGAAAGAAGCCTTAGTCGATAAATGTCTGCTTTTACCAGCAATCGGAAACCACAATACCGCTCAATGGCAAATCTGAATAAATAACCATGTTAACTCTTGTCACTCACACACAGCTCTTACATACTTATCTTATTGCCTTTGCGTCTAACTTCTTTCTTTCTTCAATATCATCCGGCAGCAATCCATGTTCCTTATACTTAAATATATCAAACTGAGAACATTCCACAAATTGTGCCTTTGGTTGTACCTGCAAAATTTGTTTTACTTCCGTGGTTGTACATGAAGCCACAGCCTCCTCCGTATAGGGGTCGAATACAATATAATACTTAATTTCTTTCTTACCAAATAGTGCCATATGCTTTCCCTCCCTTACATAGAACTTCTTATTCTGTCTTTATGCACATATTATACCCCCTATTTTAGTTATTTTCAACAATTTCCAACCTTTTTTTTCGAGTTTATTGACACTTTTGTTTATTTTTCACATACATCATTATGCACTTTTCTTCAAATCAAGTTTTTTTGTTATTTTAATTTTATTTTACAACTTTTCTTTAACCAATTTTAAGCGTAAAATATATAATTTGCACATTCTCAATTGGTAACAATGCACAATTATCTTTTATACAGTACTACAACTGAAACTCCACCATATAATCTCGATAACGAATGGCACACATATTACGCTGGCATCGGTAATTATCCCGTTCCTGAATTGCAATTGTTTGAAAAAATGTTTTCCAAAGATGTTCATATTCTGCAGATTGTCTCTTTTCCCATATTCTTCGTAAAACGTCTAATTCCAACGGTGCAATATACCACTGCTTCTTTTTAGGATGAAATAATCCCATCTTGTAATTTTCATCTAGTATAACAAAATTCTCTTCTGGAAAACGATCAGCAAAATGCTCAGCTAATAATGGAAGTACTTGATTCTTTGGGTTTATTCTTCCAAGTAAAATTCCTTCTTCTGAATCATGAAATCTTATGAATTCACGGAAACGATGCGCTTCATTACCAACACTACGTTTTAATTCAAACATTCTGCAAACCACATCTTCACCATGCATCTCCATAACTTTCCTTCCATAACAAAATGCAACTTTTAAAAAATCATAAATACAATCAATCTTATCCTCCATATACGACAATGCCGCATGATAAATCCAGTCAGCGGCCTCCACTCCAATCTTCTTTTTTACAGAACGAATCACCTTAATGGCTTTTTCTATATCCGTCTGAATATACCGATATTCTGCAAAAAACTGCATGGAATGCTGCCTCTCTACCTGTATGGAAAAACAACTTCTATTAAGTCCGGTAGCCCACACATCATAAATAGCAGTAAATACTCCGTCTGGTGTATCTTCGCATAAATATATTATCTTATTCTCCATTCTTTTTCCCTTCTCTTTCTTTACCATATTTAATTGAAAGACTCTCTCTGCCCTCCAAGAGGCATATTATCATCAAACAAAGATATTTGGCGGAATGTTACATCACATTCAATCTGCCAATTCTTCTGCCTGTCTAATTCTAATATTTTTCTTGTTATATAATCTTCATCCATCTTTGTCCGATACATCATCTTTCCATTACATGTAATAAAGTAATGTGCCCGTTTCAACACGACACCAATCCGCTTTAATCCATCAAAGTCGAGCTTTGCAGACTTTCTAGCCCCAACAATTCTTCGTGCTGATTTGACTCCAATTCCCGGAATTCGCAACAGCATCTGATACGAAGCGGTCTGAATCTCCACCGGAAAATATTCCAAATGACGAATCGCCCATTCACATTTTGGGTCCAAATATACATTAAAGTTCGGTCTTTCTTCCGATAAGAGTTCTCCAGCTTCAAAACCATAAAACCGTAACAACCAATCTGCCTGATATAGCCGATGTTCCCGAAGCAGTGGTGGCTTCGTACCAACTTCTGGCAGTTTATCATCCTCATTCAATGCTACATATGCAGAATAGAACACTCTCTTCAAATCAAACCGCTGATAAAGTGCCTGTGCAACATTAAGAATCTGATAATCACTTTCCGGTGTTGCCCCTACAATCATCTGAGTGCTCTGCCCTGCTGGTACAAAAGGTTTCTTATTTACTACCGGAAGATTTGATTTCTCATTCACCATATCCTTATTACTTAAAAGAAACTCCTTCTTTGCTGAAAAATCCGGTTGCTCTATCTTTGAAATCTGCCATCCGTCTTTTTCCTCATCCCCCGATTTTATACTGTCATCTCTCTCGTTCGCATTCTGTACAACTCCAGCCAGTTCTTTTTCTTTTTGCTCCAGCCGTCTTTTTTTCTGTTTATCTTCTCCAATCAACCAAATACCACCATGCTGTCTGTCTCCGATTCCTTGCTGTATCTGTCTTAAAGGCTCTAATATCATCTTCCTTGTCTTATTAGGAGCCAGTTCACGAAGTCCGGCTGCTGTAGGCAATTCTAAGTTTGTACTCATACGGTCAGCCAGATATCCTACCAATTCAATAATTCCCGGATCCGCTCCAGGGATTGCTTTTACATGAATATATCCATTAAAATGATACACCTCCCTTAACAGCCTTAATGCAATATAAATCTCCTCCATGGTCTGGGTTGGATTCTTCCGTATTCCTGAACTCAAAAATAACCCTTCAATATAATTCCGACGGTAAAATTGTAACGTCAAATCACAAATCTCCTCAGGAGTGAAAGATGTCCGAAGCGTATCATTAGATTTACGATTCACACAATACTTACAGTCATAAATACACTCATTGGTATATAATATCTTTAATAAGGAAATACATCTGCCATCTGCAGCAAAGCTATGACAGATTCCACAAGCTGCTGTATTCCCCATGCCGCTTCCTGTCCCCTTTCGATCCACACCACTAGATGTACACGCCACATCGTATTTTGCTGCATCCGATAAGATTGTAAGCTTCTCTTCTAATGATAAATCCTCAATAACGGTCATACTTCTCTTCCCACCTCGCTTTTTCAAATGATTGCAGGTAATTGCCTTTCTTATAGAACATATGTTCTATTTTATCATAATTTATCATTTTTTCAACCCCTTGAATTTAATAAAAAATTTTCTATATAGGAAAAAGCAACCTTAAGGCACCTTAAGATTGCTTTCCTATCACGTACACTCTTTTCCCTTTTCTACTTATTCATTACACATTTCAAAAATCTTTACAATATCTTCTACTTGTAATGGATAATACGACCTATTTGAAACTCCACTTGTCCGAACAGCCTCTTTCGCCATTTCCTCAAACTTCTCAGAAGGAATTCCTACCTGGGATAGTTTTGTCGGTAATCCCATTTTCTTGAAAAATTCTTCTGTTGCATCAATACCTGCATTTGCAGCTTTATACTTATCTGTCTCTGTAATATTCCAGACATTTTTTGCATACATTGCAAAACGGTCTACGGTATCATCGCAAAGCACATATCGCATCCAGGCTGGTGTTAAGATTGCCAGACCCTCTCCATGGGTAATATCGTAAAATGCGCTAAGCTCATGTTCGATTGGATGTACGGACCATGCACCTCCTTTTCCCACGGTAAGAAGATGATTTAGTCCAACCGTACTTGCCCACATCAAATTCGACCGAGCTTCATAGTTTTCCGGCTCCTTCATTGCAACCGGTCCATATTCAAAGCATGTTTTTAACACACCTTCTGACAAGCGGTCTGTAATAAATGCACCATCGTTTGGCTGGAAATACTGCTCGAATACATGGGAAATAATATCCGCCGTTCCCGCTGCCGTCTGCTTTGCCGGTAGTGTGTACAAATAAGTCGGGTCACAAATTGACACTGCCGGATATAACAGCGGTGAATTTATTTCTAATTTTTCATGGGTCTCTTCGTTACTTATGACAGCACCTGAATTCATTTCCGAACCGGTTGCACAAATAGTAAGAACAACCGCTATTGGAAGTGCCTTTTTTACCTTACTTCTGTCCATAACTAAATCCCACGGCTTTCCATCATAATAAGCAGAACAAGCAATGTGCTTCGAAGCATCGATGCAGCTTCCTCCACCCACGGCAAGGATAACATCGATTCCTTCCTTTTTACAGATTTCTGTTCCTGCTTCTACCGAAGAAAGTTTTGGATTCGGTTCTATTCCGGATAATTCAAAGATTTCAAAATCTTTTAACAGTGTATATACCTTATCATACAGCCCAGTCTTTTTTATGCTGCCGCCACCATATACCAGCAAAACCTTTTTTCCGTATTTTGCAAGTTCCTCTGGTAAACACTCTATCTGGTCTTTTCCAAATCGAATATCCGTTGGTACACAAAAATTGAAATTATTCATGATAACCTCCTTTTGATAATTATCTAAAATAGTTGATTGCGAAACTCCTTCTTTCAAAACGTGAGTTGTTTATTTTGTACAACGCAGGCATTCAAAACCCTAGTTTTGCAATCACCTAGCTATCTAAAGTATTTATATTTTTGCCTTAAAACGGTCATACCGCAAATCATACAAATCAATATCTGTTTTTCCGGTAACAATGAGCTTTGCCAGCTGCTCACCTGCAGCAGGAGCAATACCAAATCCATGACCATTAAATGCACATGCTACAAAAAGTCCTGGAATTTCATCCACTCTTCCAAGCGCAGGAACGCCATCTGCTGAAGCATCCATCCAGCCTGCCCAGGTTCTGACGATTTTTGCATTTGCTAAATCAGGAAAATATTTCATAATTCCCCGGCAGATACATGGGGCTGTTTTACTATTGGTAACCGGCGTACCATTGTCTTTATTATACCGCTCTAATCCTGAAGAACCACCAAATACGAAGGAACCATGCTTCGTTTGATGTCCATAAAAATCAGCCTCTGCTGTTCCTAACATCTGGTCAAACATATGAGGCTCTGCCTCTGTAACAAGGGCCTCTAAAAGAGAATTTGTCATCGGAACGTCAATGCCGACACTGGTTAAAATCGGTCTGCTGTCAAGACCAGCTGCCACTAATACACTTTCTCCTTCGTAAATGTTGTTGTCAGTAATGACCTGTCTGATTTTTCCTTTTACCGTTCTAAGCTCTCTTACCATCTCACCTGAGATAAACCGAACACCCAGTCTTCTTGCCATTTTATAATAACCAAGGGTTGTAGTGAGGGGATTTGCATGTCCGTCTGTCGGACACCAGGAAGCGCAGGTTACCTCATCGGAAAGATACGGATTAATACGTCGAACCTCATCCCCATCAATCATACGTACGTCTAATCCTACACCTCTTGCCGCATCTGCTAATCTTGTAAGAATTTCTTTATGCTTTTCTGTTTTTCCGAGACGAAGGTTACCATCCTGATGGTATTCACAGTCTACCTCTAATTCCTCAGAAAGTGTTGGCCACAAGTTCTTAATACCATACATGACAAGGGGAAGCTCTCTCACATCCCGTCCTGACTGGCGGACACCACCACCATTTCTGGAAGAACCGCCATTTCCAATATGGTCACTTCCTTCCAAAACAATTACATCCGTACCCATTTTTGCCAGATAATATGCAGTGGCACATCCAATGATACCACCACCAATAATTACTACCTCTGCACAGTTACTCATGATCATCACCCTCCTTTGCTTCATTTGCAAATACACGCATTTCTATTGGACGCATCGGAACACGGCTGGTAGCAGGCTCAAGCTCCGCCGGTGATATGCCTAATTCTCTTGCAACAATTCCTTTTACCAGCTTGGCACATGTCTGTCCCTGGCAAAGACCCATACCGGTACGCAGATATCTTCGAATCTCTGTTAATGTCCACATACCATCATGAACTGCTTTTCGGATTTCTCCTTTGGTAATCTCCTCGCATCTGCAAATAATCATATCATCATCTGCAGCCGGAACAAATTCTCCTATATCTCTAGATCTGTCATTTACTGCATTCATATCTCTTTCCTCCTAATTCTCTTCTTTAAAGAATCTTGCTTTCATTGCATATTCCTTTGGCACACGCATCGTCAGAAGGTTCGTCTTATCAAATGCCTTAAGACTCTTAACCTCTACAACTTCCGCATCACAAACCTTTTCACCATTTCTTCCAAGGGCTGCTCCCTTCGCACCGTTCTTCGGAAGTGGTAAAAATTCATAAGGAAGTGTAACAGTTGCTGTTCCATCGCCACAATCCTCATCCACAAGGAAGATTGCCTGTCCGGAACAGGACGCAACGCACATACCACAGTTAATACAATCTGACTGTTCTACTACGGTAGGAAGAGATGTAATATTCTCTCCTATGCTGATACATTTCTTTGGACATGCATCCTGACAAGGATTACATGGAATATTCTGGGTACACTCAATTACAGGATGAATTCCCTTCTTATGTGTCACACCCGGATATCTCTCAATTTCATCATCTGCCACATATCCGTGTTTTAACAGATTCGTAGATACCGGAATTCCTTCCTCCGTCTCCGTTATCATCTTTCCTCTGTTCTTTGGTGCAAACATTCCCTGACGGAGACCATCTAATGCCTCATCCAGTGTGGATAATTCCTTATCCATTTCATCCTTTTCTATATAACCTAAATATTCGGAAGCTGCGATTCCTGCCATTCGTCCTTCAATCATAGCGGAACTGGCCTCTTCAATACCGGATACATCACCGGCTACATAAACCCCAG
>JAQXLK010000190.1 GCA_029012085.1 Clostridiales bacterium | reverse complement strand
TGCCTGTCTGGACACATTTAACTTTTCGGCAAGCTGCTCCTGTGAAAGACCTGCCTGTTTTCTTTGCTCTCTGATTTTTTCTCCTAAACTCATTTTTGAGTCCTCCTTGCTTTTTTATTTGCAGGCTCATCATAGCGATTTCGCAGGAATTTCACAAGAAACAACTGTTTACATCTATGCTACTTAGCGTAGCATAGATGTAATTAAAAAATCATCTGGCAAAAATCCAGTCTTAAGAATACTAAAAACACAGATAACGATTTATTATTCGATTTCTTTTAAAGTTTTTCTCAATTTGATTCGCATCCAAATACCATATCCCCAAACAAACGCCCCAACCATAAGAGTAAAAATTTTTTCAATATCAGAATCCGCAAGGATACTTGTAAATGTTATAGAAATTATTATTCCTGCAAAAATTAACACTTCAGATGCGATTTGAAGGTTTTGTATTTTTTTCTTTACCAATGGTACTTTCAAAATATTATTAGTGTTTTCAATTTTTTCTTCTTCCATATCCAAGTGTCTCCCACACAAAAGTTCATTGACGCTTATTTCCAATTCATCACACAATTCCAACACTATTGATACATCTGGAATACTTTTCCCAGCTTGATTTTATGCTATTCCACCAGTAGTTGACCTATGCTGTTCAGCAAACAATTAACCTGTAATCAATGCACAAACAAGAAAGGCTACACCAATAACAATAATCGGAATTAGTAAAAGGCTAATACCTATTGCCCCTATACCATATGTTTTCTTTCCTCTGATTTTGCAAATAAATGCATATAAAATCATTATTACTCCGGGAATAATTGCAAAAAAGGGTACTCTTGCTGAAAGAGATAAATCTTGTGCGTTCCAATCAATACTTAAAAGGATATCCAAAATTGTTAACAAAATTGTTGTAATAGCAAACGTGTAAGAAATAATCTTATGTCTTTCTTCACTGTCTGCTTTTGCAATCTGCATAATATCGCTAACTACTGATACTTCATTAACTGAAACATTTTCCGTGGGTCTTTCTGATTTCATTAGTTCGACTATGGATACATTTAAAGCATTAGCCAAATCTTCTATTGTATTTATATCAGGAAAGCCTAAGCCCCTTTCCCACCTGCTAACCGCTTTGTCTGTTACGTGGATTTTTGCAGCTAACTCTTTCTGTGTCATATTTAGTTCTTTTCTTCTTTCAGCTACAAAACAAGCGAATTTCTTCGTATCCATGCTTATCACCTCCGATTGCAAGTATATCTGTATGTTTTTTAAAAAACAACCGATGTTTCGTTTACTTCTGAAAATCCTTATTTATATGGAATTCTACGAATCGTTTACTAAACAATTTTCTTGTGAATGCTGCTCAATTCAAGAATATGTGCATCATAAACCCGATTAAAAAGCAAACCGCCGTCGTAACAACAGCACTGATTATGACTTTTAATACATTTTGGTATGGACGCTTTCCCACCTCCACTGCTTTGTGGAGTTCATCCAGTTTCTTTCCCTCTGTAAATGCAACTATCTCCTTGTAAGTCTGAATATCATTTTCTTTTTTGATTTTTTCAACTTTCAACGCCCAAAACATTGTAATTGCAAACAACACCCCGAAAGGTATGAACGCATATCGTTCTAACCAAAAGAATAGCGGTGCCGCTGTGATAATCAAAATCAAAAAATGAATACTGAAAATGTTTCCGTAATAATTAAACTGCTTAACTTCCTGCTCGTTGATAATTTCTTTCATTGTCTCTATATCTCCTTTAATTAGTTGGTCGAGAGATACATTGAACAATGAACTTAGAAGCAACAAGCTGTGAATATCGGGGTAGCTCTTTCCGTTCTCCCAATTTGAAATCGTCTGTCTTGTTACATATACCTTTTCAGCCAATTCCTCCTGGGACAGATTAAGCTCCGTTCGGTATTTTTTTATTTGTGCGTTCAGCTCCATAAATTTTCCTCCTTCGTAAGTGATTGTTCTCTTGACCTGCTCCGAGAATAATCACTTTTTCTCTTTCTGTCTATCAAACCTGTTTTACTTCGCTGAAAACACGGTGTCAAAAGTATTTGACAGGACTAAAAACCTTATAAAAACAGCTTGAGTTCTTATCTTTTTCTTTGTCTCAATAAGCATATTCCCAATGCAAATACAAATCCACCAAGCAAAATGAAGAAAGACCATATTATATTCCAGTACGGTGATTTTACATCAAACATCCACAATATAAGTTTATTCCAAAAGTCCAACCCTACAGCAATAGCGAACAAATCGAACAACACATAGAAACCGCCAAAGACATAAATCCATCTCCACCAGTAATTGCTATGCCGGTTTTGGCAAAAAGTAATAATTCCCAAAACGCACAGGATTGCTAATATTCCCATCAGAGCAAAGTAAAACAATCCTTTATTATGTAACACGCCTGTCCAAAATTCAGCATAAGAATTTCTGTCAATCAATCCCCATATCCTATGTAGATGGAACAAACCGAAAAAAATAAAGAACCAAGGTTCAAATGCTAATATTTTCTTCTTGTTCATACTTTCCTCCGTGAAATTTCGATTGTTCTACTTATTTCGGGCAGAGACAAGCATTATAAAAACAGCTTGATGATTTCCTTTGCCCAAGAGAGGTAAGCCGGAACAATCGTATCAAGTAAACTCTTGACTGTTACAATGTCTTGTTCAGTGAGCGTCCTCACGGTGACGTTTTGTGAAATCAGCTCACTGCTTTTTTGAAATACGCTACCGACAGCCTGACTGTCGCCGATGGCGATCATCGCCCTTGCATTATCACCAAGGGCAAAATATTTTCCAATGGATAGTGCCCCCACAGAAAAATCGCCGATTGCAATTGCGCCGAGGGAAATGATTCCTAAGCTGATCGCTCCGGTCGCAAATACACCGATAGAAAAACAGCCGGCGGCCAAAAGCCCGAGAGCAATCATACCGAGTGAAATCAATCCGAGAGAGAGCATACCCAGCGATAATACACCAATGGACAGCATACCGAGGGAAACAACGCCTGTTGCTTTAAGTCCTACCGCAATCACTCCACGGGCATTGAAACCCACTGCAACAAAGCCCCTTGCATTCCTGCCAATATGCCACAGGGGCATACCCCATACTGTTTTTTCACTTTTTCTCTCACGCAGACGCTTCCGGAAAAACAGGCTTTGCTCATTGGGCTGATTTTTGCTGTCTGTTTCCTCTTTGTCTTTGAGCAGATAATCCAACGAGCAGTTGAATAACTCGCTCATCCGTATCAGTTTGTCGGTTTCGGGATATGTAATGTTGCTTTCCCATTTGCTGATTGCCTGCCTGGATACTCCGAGAATATCGGCAAGCTGCTCTTGCGTGTAATTGTTTTCTTTTCGTAGCTTTGATAATTTATCGCCTAATGTCATAGTAAGGTCTCCTATCATAACGAATTTTTCTTTTCAATGCCTATTGGTTTACAGATTCAAAACAGCATAAATGCCGAGAAAATGCCGGAGAAAACATTTGATATTGCGTGGATGCACCAGCTTGGTATGATAGACCCGTTTGCTTTTTTCTCGTTAATAACCCCCATACACCACGCAATTCCGCCTGTAAATAAAATGATTAGAATAGTTTGAACTGTACCTACCAGCGAAAAAAACATAACCCCGTGCAACAATCCGAATAATATACTTTGTATGACATTTCCCATTACAAATCCGAACCAATTGGAGAACCTCTTCAACAAAAAACCACGAAACAGTATTTCTTCGGGCAATGATGTGTTGAACACTGCATATACAATAATTGCGGGAATCGCTTTCATACCCACCCCCCGAAATACTGATGTGGCTGTTTCAACATTTCTTATCAGATATAGCATTACAACCGATACAAGAATAAATGCTGCCGATATACCGATCGTCCATATTGCTATCTTACTTTTCTTCCCGTCGGAAACAGGTTTCAAACCAATCCATTGCAAGAAAGAAATATCCTTTCTTGCAGTTATTAGCCACCAGATAAAAGGTATTAGCGAGAACAAGATAATCTGCATAATGCTATTTATAGTTTTTTCTAAAAATAAAACCATTTACTTTTTCTCCTTATTTCTCTGATTTTTTCTCCTAAACTCATTTTTGAGTCCTCCTTGCTATTTATTTGGAGGCTCATCATAGCGATTTGACAGGACTTTCCTGTCTTAGAAAGAATTGGAATCTGTTGTATTAAAGATACCAAACCAAGCCATTTTCTGTTGCCTGAATCATTGCCCCCTTCGGTACTTTTCGCAATAAGATTATAACATCCATATAATCAGGTGATGGAGAGATTAATCCCATAAACGAAGTAACTACGCATATTGTCATCAACCACTTCATCGTGATCGGGCAGGCCAAGAAAACAGCAAGAGAAAGTATCCCCGGAATCATAGGTGCCAATGACATCATGATATATCGTCCTCTGCTAAGAGCGGCAGAGGATGCAGCATATGCCCTCAACTGTTTTACGGATACGCCTATGTAGACTTTTTCTCCCTTTGGGTAGCATATAGCATGAAGAAATTCATGCAAAGGCATCGCAACAAAGAATCCGATAATAAATGACAGCGGCATAAACCACAAATCAAATATGAATTCATCTACTTGTGCCTTTTCTGGAATGCTTTTTTTCGCAATCTCTCTGTCCCACGGCTGATTACCGTCCCAAACGTTTTCCCAGTTTTTATTACCATCCCATATTATCTGTGCCATTTTATTATCCTCCACAAATTCCGGCATAACTTTTGCCCAACTGACTACCGTATTGATATTTTCAGTTTATCTTTTTCGGCGCCAGATAATTGATAAAGCAGATACTGCTGCTACTATTAAGCAAATTGCAATTGGTGTACTCATATTATATCTTTATAATCCTTTCTCTCCTTATTTCCATAGCAAATTCCCAATAGCATTTCCCAATGTTCTCCCTATGCTAAAGATTGTTTCTATAATATCCCCACCAAAATAAAAAACAATTATAACAGCAATCAGTGCTAACACACCTATCAGTATTTTAGGGAGCTTTATATGCTTATCATTTTCCAATGCTTTTTTCATTACAACATCAATGTTCTTTGTATCCACCTCAACATTGTATTTTAAAGTATAGCTACTTCTTCCATCACGAATGGCAGATGTGATTTCAGATATTTCTCTCTGAATATCTTCTTCATTTTCATACCATCCAAGCTGAGTTGTATGTTCTCCAAGAACCGTAACCTTATCAACGCCAAGCAACAGATATTTTGGTTGTTTTTTCGTTGGTGAGAGTACCGGAGAAGCTGTTACCTTAAAACACGAAACCAGATTTTTTGTGAGGGGAGACTCAATGAATATCTGATTAGTCGGCGCAGCATGATATTCAGATATATTTTGTTCCTCATCTGTATCCATTTCATCTTCGTCCAAAAGCAGATAATCCGTCGTACAATGAAAAAGTTTACTCATCCGTACCAATTTGTCGGTTTCGGGATATGTAATGTTGCTTTCCCATTTGCTGATTGCCTGTCTGGATACTCCGAGAACATCAGCAAGCTGCTCCTGCGTGTAATTGTTTTCTTTTCGAAGTCTTGATAATTTATCACCTAATGTCATAGTGCGTCCTCCATTCTGAACAACTTGTTCTTGATAATATTACCTATTTGATGTCTGAAAGACCACCATCATCGAAGTTCTAAATGTAAACTACAGGTTGCATCCTCCAGTTTTATGCATATTTTGAGAAAAATCCATCCAATATTTTGTTTAAGTCTTCTGAATTTCTCATTGGAAAATCATGATTTGCTTTTTGAAGTATCATTGTCTTGCAGCATGGATTCTCAGAAAGCAAATTCAATGATATCTTCATATCTTTCACCTCTTTATCTCCACAAATCGCCAGCATTGGAACGTAGACTGTTCTATAAAATGGAAGCTTTGCTAAATCCAACGTGTTGGCAAAAAAAGAGCGGTATACCTGCGGAGTGATCTGTTTGGAATACGCAGCCATATACTTTGCCTGCTCCTCTGTATAATTCCAATATTTTCCCTGAAAACGCACAAGCCATCCCCAATGGAGCATTTTTGCAGATACTCCGGATAAGCTGCAATACATTTTGATCGTTTCAGGCCTTGGATTAACCCATGTGCTTAAGAAAGCAGCAAAAGAGAACCATTCAGGATGCTCACTAACAAGCATGACTGCAATCTGTCCGCCGAGGGAATGTCCAATCACACCAATCTTATCTTTATGAAGATTTTCAATCAGCTCAAAAAGTTCCTGTTTTGTCTTTTCAGGTTCAAAAACTACGTCTGCTGCCTTTCCAGCCCCCGGAAGATGCGGTACTACAAGGTGATATTTATCAGAAAAACAATACTGCTGGCTGAATGTATCCAAAGCACCCGCACCATGTAACATCAAAATTGTAGGGTTATCTCTGTTTCCATATTCATCATAATAAATCATTAGCACTTTCTCCTGTTATTTTTTCATTGTGTAAAACAGTATACTTCCGTTGACCGTTTCGTGGAACACCTAAAAATGACATACAAAAACACTGCTATTTGGGCTGATCCATATATCAGCGATACTATTCAATTAAATTTTTCACATATTCCTCCGCATCTTCTCGAAAATATCCGCAATGTCCCATCAAATCAATCTCCACGAATCTGCTGTTTTTATATTTCCTGATTCTCGGCAGACAAAGTCTGGCAATATCTTTTGTTCCATACACGAATGTGATTTTTTTCTGGGACAAAATGCTTAATTTGGGCGTTTCAAGATTATAACAGCTTTCAATTAAGTTACGCAGACTCTCTATAGTTACACTTGGAGCTACATACTGCTGTGCTTCTCCCATCCCATGAAAACATTTATCCAATTCTTCAACTGTATTCTCCGGGTGAGCCTTAATATTTAATAAACACTTCTTATATTTACGGAAGAAAAAATATTTAACAACACTGGGGAATTTGAAGATGGGAGCACTGTCTATGATTACCTGTTCTACCTTCTCCTGATTTTTGCAAAAATAGTGAAATCCTATATTTCCACCTAAGGAAAAACCTATAAGGGCTTTCAATCTACTAATCCCATTCTCTTTCAGGAATTCATCAATGGTATGTTCTTCCTCTTCCATTGATAGATAGGTGGTCTCTTCATAATGCCCGCTATACGTTGGAACAATCAGATAATATCCCTTTAATTGATCCAGTGCAAAGTCAAAGAATGCTGCACTTGTGAACATCGGATGCAGCAACAATATTGCTTCATTGTCTTTATTGCCATATGTGACTATTTTCATAATCAGCAACTCCTTCCCTATGTTTCATCTAAAATTCAATTTTCCTGTTCTATAGCTATCTCATGCAAAATCTCTGAGAATTCTTCAGATTTTGATTCTAACAATCCATGTGTTGTGTTTTCCATAAGATATATTTTTTTATACGGAGCATCTATTTCATCGAAATAATTCTGTGCCAGCTTATAATTTGTCTGGTAATCACGATCTCCATTAATATTGTAATATGGGATTTTATATTCAGTCTTATCTATCAGAGAGAATTTGTCGAACTCATCTGACATCAAAAAATTCATGTATACACTGTAATCAACCT
>JAQXLK010000189.1 GCA_029012085.1 Clostridiales bacterium | reverse complement strand
ATATAAAGATATCCGGGAGCTGATTCAGAATCAGACACCGGTAAAAGCCGGAGATAAAATCTATGCGGTGTGTATGGATAAGAGTGTTTCTCTGTTCCATATCGGAAAGAAACCTCTGGAAGAGGGAATGAATATTCTCGGCGCCCATATTGATTCTCCGCGTATTGACGTGAAGCAGAATCCGCTGTATGAGAGTGAAGATTTTGCATACCTGGATACCCATTACTATGGAGGAATTAAAAAGTATCAGTGGGTAACCATTCCTCTGGCACTTCACGGTGTGGTTGCCAAAACTGATGGCGAGGTAGTGAATGTAAGTATCGGTGAGAAGGATGATGATCCGGTATTTGCGATTACGGATCTGCTGGTTCACTTGGCTGCACAGCAGATGGAGAAGAAGGCCAGTGCTGTAATTGAGGGTGAAAAGCTGGATCTTTTGATCGGAAGCTGTCCGCTTGCACAGGCAGAGGGCATGGATAAGGAAGAAAAAGAAGCTGTGAAGAAGAATATCCTGAAGCTTCTGGAAGATTATTACGGTATTTCTGAAGAAGATTTTGTGTCCGCTGAGCTGGAGATCGTTCCGGCAGGAAGAGCAAGAGACTGCGGTCTGGACAGAAGTATGATCATGGCTTACGGACAGGACGACAGAGTGTGCGCATTTACCTCTCTTTTTGCAATGCTTGATGTGGAAGAAGTGGAGAAAACGGCCTGCTGCATCCTGGTAGATAAGGAAGAAATCGGAAGCGTGGGTGCTACCGGAATGCATTCCCGATTTTTTGAAAATATGGTGGCAGAGATTATGGATCTTATGGGAGAAACAAAAGACATCAAAGTCCGCAGAGCACTTCAGTATTCTAAAATGCTGTCTTCCGATGTAAGTGCTGCTTATGATCCGATGTTTGCAGAGGCATTTGAAAAGAGAAGTTCAGCATTTTTTGCACAGGGACTGGTTTTCAATAAATTTACCGGAAGCAGAGGCAAGAGCGGTTCTAACGATGCCAATGCAGAATACCTTGCAAAGATTCGCAGGGCTATGAAAACGGACGGAGTCGCATATCAGTTCGCCGAGCTTGGCAAGGTAGATGTGGGCGGTGGCGGAACTATCGCATACATTATGGCAAACTATGGTATGGAAGTCATCGACAGCGGTGTTGCGGTGCTTTGCATGCATGCGCCGTGGGAGATTACCAGTAAGGCAGATATTTACGAAGCTTATAAAGGATATAAGGCATTTATTAAGCATATGTAAATCCAAATCTGATATGCATTATTAAAAATAAAGAGATAAAAATACCCTGATAATAAGACGTAACATTTAGACGTCTAACTATCAGGGCTTTTTCTTTTTACAGGCTTTTTACAAAATGGTCGATAAAATAAATTGCAGCGCCTACTGCGGAAGCTTCTGTTTTGTAATGACATACATGAATAAAATCTCCGTTTGTCTCAAAAGGATTTAGTTTTATGACCTTTTCACGTAACGTATCAATATAATCCGTCATGTACGCGCCAACATATCCTCCGATGACAATATCATGATCATAGCAGACACGCAAATTATTTACAGCAAGGGCAAGGTAATTCAGATAATCATCAAATACACGTTGATAACCGACATTAGTGGGTAATTCATCAAAAAAAGCTTTTAGATTTCCATCGCAGAAATCAGATAAAATCAGTGCGGAGCAGTATGCATCAAGGCATCCGTGCTGACCGCAGTAACATTGTTTGCCGTTGGGGATAATGCACATATGACCGAATTCGGAGGCCCGGTGGTTATTGCCAACGGAGATTCCTTTGCTGTTTATAGTAGAACCACCTACGCTATTACTGAGTGAGAGATATAGCATGGCCTGATTAGATTCGGAATTCCAGCTTTCTGCCAGACCTGCGGAATTTGCATCATTAAATAAGAGGCAGGGGTATGGAAAATACTTCCTGATTCTGTCATATATTCCGGGAAAAGTCTGTATAACCGTAGCATAAAATATGCTTTTGTTATCAGAATTAAAAATGACAGGCATGGATATACCAACGCCAAGCAGTTTATCCCTGGGAATGGAATATTCATTCAGCAGGTTTTCCAGTTCGTTGGAAATATAATTATAATATTCGTCTGAATCAATGAAACGATAACGAATTCGTTTCTGGACAATCAACTCGATATTAAGATTGATAATGGCAATGGACAGGTGGTTTTTCGTAATATCAATGCCAACAGAATATCGAGCATTTGGAATGCAGCTCAATTTGTTCGCTTTTCTTCCGCCGGTAGAATGAAAAGATCCTGCATTATAAATCAATCCGCTCTCTTTCAATGTACTCAAAACGCTGGTTACGGTAGGGAGACTTAGCCCTAATTTAGTAGCAATATACTGACGGGAACTTTGTTTTTCGTGATAAATGATCCGGTAAATATCACCGAAGTATTTACTCTTGTTCATTTCGTCAAACAAAATAACGTCCTCCTTTGTTTTTTTCTATATATACAATAGTTGATTTTTTGTGAATCGTCAAACTATTTTAGAAGAGTATAAAAATAGCACACTCTTAATGAAAAGAAACATAAATAAAATATCTTCCATAAGTGTGTTAAATATATGTCAAAAATAAAATGTAAAACAAATGTTAAATATACAGAAACAACAAAAATGAAGATGGTTAATAGTGAAAATAAAACAAACTTAGATAAAAATATTGACAAAAGTATGGAGGAATGATAGACTTAAGTAAAAGAAAAAGAAAGGGAGGAGGCTGGTTATGGAAGAGATAAAAATGAGAGTGTCCGGTATTGAAAAATCATTTCCGGGAGTAAAGGCTCTGAGTAACATAGAGTTTTCAGTTCGGAAGGGTACGGTACATGCCCTTTGCGGTGAAAATGGTGCGGGAAAATCTACTTTAATGAAGATTATTATGGGTCTTTACCAGGCTGACAAAGGACAGATCTACATTGATGAAAAGCCGGTAAGTATTAAGAACCCTATTCAGGCAAGGGATTTGGGGATTTCCATGATTGCACAGGAACTTAACTACGTTCCCGAATTATCTGTGGCAGAAAATCTGTTTTTGGGACGTCTTCCAGTTAACAAGTTCGGAAAAGTAAATTGGAAAAAGGTAAACAAAGACGCTGCACAATTTCTACAAGAAGAACATCTGCCATACAGACCGGAACAGAAGCTGAAGGAGTTGACAGTATCAGATATTCAGATGCTGGAGATTATTAAGGCAATTACAAACAATGCCGAAATTGTAATTATGGATGAGCCGACATCTTCAATCAGCGAAAAAGAAGTAAAACAGTTATTTGATAAGATTGCGGAACTGAAAGCAAAGGGCGTTTCTATCATTTATATTTCTCACAAAATGGAAGAAGTATTTCAGATTGCTGATGATATTACAGTGCTTCGAGATGGAACGGTGGTTTCAACGGATCGTGCGGAAGACCTGGATCTTGACAAGGTTATATCCAAAATGGTAGGCAGACAGCTTTCGAATGTTTATCCGAAAGAAGAGGTTCCCATTGGGGAGAAAGCGTTGGAAGTAAAGAATTTTAAACAGGAAGGTTTGTTTGAAGATATCAACTTCTATGCGCGAAAAGGAGAAATTGTAGGATTTGCCGGATTGGTAGGTGCAGGACGTACAGAAACAATGCGTGCGGTATTTGGGCTGGATCCCCACCAGGAAGGACAGGTTCTTATTGATGGAAAAGAAGTTCAGATTAAGAATCCACAGGACAGTATCCGGCAAAAGCTGATTATGCTCTCGGAAAGCAGACGTGATGATGGTATCGTTCCGGTTAGAAGTGTTGCGGAAAATGCGACTCTGGCTTCACTG
>JAQXLK010000188.1 GCA_029012085.1 Clostridiales bacterium | reverse complement strand
TGTCAAGCACTTTTTTTAATTTTTTTATTTAGACATTTTTGAACGGAGAAAGAGGGATTTGAACCCTCGCGCCGCGCGAACGACCTACACCCTTAGCAGGGGCGCCTCTTCAGCCACTTGAGTATTTCTCCATGCCTAAATTAATATGAATATTAATCTGTTAATCTCTACATTTATAATGTAAAGTTACATCTTCAACGAAAGATTATCTCGCGCTTTCGTTGTGACGCTTGATTATATTATCAAACCTAATCGCTTTTGTCAATATGTTTTTTTCCTTTTTTCCTTATATTTTGGGCTTTTTTAGTTATACACATTTTTTTATAAGTTATCCTCACACTAATAACATTGTTTCAACAAATTATCAACATTTATTATTATTTTTTCTTTAACTATTACTGATAAATTCATCGCACTACTTCCAACTTAACTGATAAGAACCTGATATATTTTTGTTATTACTAATTATTTTTACATAATATATACCAGCTGGAAGTGTTCCAGTTGTTATCTTTTTTCTAGGATATTCCATTTTATATTTCTTTTTATAGGAAGCTTTTGCTTCTTCTGTTATTACAATTGCTTCTTTATGTAACTCTTTTCCTTTTGCGTTACAGATATAAAGCTGTATACCATCACCATTGTTCTGAAGCAGATGAGACTCAAATATAAGTGTTATCTTTTTTTTCTTTTTTAATTTAATTTTATACCATGATGTATTTTTCTTTCCTGCTTCTAATAATTGCTTTACCGCTTTTGTTTTATTTCCAGAAGCCTGAATTGTTTTTGCCTGCCCACGTGTAGCATTTTTTAAAAAGGGCGTTTTTTCAATCTGATATTTCATATTACTAATTGTAATGGTACCTTGTTTATTATAATCCGGTTTCCATATCTTTATATAATATGTACTACCTTTATGTACACCAATACCTGTAAGAGAATGTCCTTTTATCAAAGAAATATTTGAAATCAACTTTTTTTTACTATTTAGATACTGTATATCCAAATTATCTTCGGCATTGCACATTAAATTCATATTACCGCTTTCTTTTGCTTTAAACTTTAATAATAGGGCATTTTCATAACTGCACAAAGATGCATTTGTAAATGAATAACTATACTTTTTTGCATATTTGAGTGTTTCAATATTATTACTTTTATATGAAATAATATGAGTCTGACCCTCTATTCCTTTTGTTCGAATATAATATGTTACTCCTTTTTTTACTTTATGCAAAACAGATTTTTTATTGTTAATTACAACATTCTCTGCTTCTATTTGCTTTTCTGCATCACAAATATCAATTGTGAGTGGCGCACCATTCGATGTTTTCACTTTTATTTCTGCATATCCACTTTTTGCTGGCACAAACTTAAAATAATTATAAGAATCTTCTTCTGTTCCTGCATAAGGAGCTTCTATTTCTTTTCCTTCATTCAGTATATAATCCATTGCGTCTGCTTTTATTACTGGAATTAATAATAAAAATAATAACAAAATGTTGCACATCGATTTTTTCATATTCTCATCTTTCTTTCCTATAGAGTAAAAACAGGGTTGCCACAACAAGCGACAACCCTGTTCTGTATGTTTACTTAATACTAAATAATAATTAGTATCTATAAGTTTCATATATATAAAATCCTGATGAATTTGAAGTTTTATCAGCAGGTTTTGTAGAATTATACTTCTTTCCTTTATACTTTACACTATTTGCTTGAATATAAACATAATAGTTCTTATATTTTGATAATTTTTTTTGAATTGTATAACTGGTCTTTTTTGATGTTCCTATTTTTTTATAGCTCTGTCCTTCATTAGAGGATAAATAAATTGTATAATTCTTTGCACCGGAAACTTTTTTCCATGTAACTTTTACTTTACCACCTTTTAATGCTTTACTTGTAATTGTTGGTCTTGGAATAATTATTTTTTCTTTTGAAAAATCACTATATACTTTCTGTGCATTTTCATCATATACATAAGATCTTACTTTAAATTTAAATCCTTGTGTTTTCATCTTTGTATTCGATATTAATGCTACAATCTTACTACCATTTGTTTTAAAATCATTTGGATAGTAATCGCTATCAATTGTAGTAATCTGCTTATTTTTTAATGTAGTTACTTGAACTTCCCATCCAAAATATCCTGGATATACATCACTATAATAATTTAAGTTTGCATCATAATCCCAACTTAAACCAAATAATTCTTCTTTTTGGGAATACAATCCAAGTCCGCTTGGTGTTTCTGGCTTTGCAGCAGCTGCCTCTGCCTTTACTGCAGGTACGAGCATTACACACATAAGTAATGTAATAAATAACATTGTGATTTTTGTCTTCATTAATTTCATTCTTTTTCTCCTTTAATTCATTCTACTATCTGAAAAACAATTTTATACCTATCAAAATTATTCTCCAAACCATATGATATAATAAAACACATTTTCTTCACATTTTCAATATGAAATATGTAAAACTTTAGAAAAATCATTAAATATGGCACTATTAACAAAAAGATTCATCACTTTCACGTATAATACTATGCAACCTTTTGTTAATCAATTTTGTTATATTATATTTTGCAATTTTTTCAAAATATACTTTTTGGTTTCTACAATGTTTTCTTAAAATTCTCCACTGCTGTCTCATATAGATTATTTCCTTCACTGTCAATAACAACAATCACCGGAAAATTTTCTACTTCCATTTTTCGAATTGCTTCTGTACCGAGGTCATCATAGGCAATTACTTCTGATTTTTTAATACATTTTGAAAGCAATGCACCGGCACCACCAACAGCTGCAAAATATACTGCCTTATTCTTAACAATGGCATCTATTACTTTTTTTGAACGCTTACCCTTTCCAATCATTCCATTTAATCCGTTATCTAAGAGAAGCGGAGTGTATTTATCCATACGGCTTGAAGTAGTAGGACCTGCTGAACCAATAACCTGTCCCTCCTTTGCCGGGGTTGGTCCAAGATAATAGATTACATTATCTTTAAGATTTATTGGAATCTCTTTTTCCTCCTGCATTGTTTCATACATTCTTTTATGCGCTGCATCTCTTGCAGAGTAAATGGTACCTGTGATATACACATAATCCCCTGCCTTTAATTTCACCAGTTCTTCTTTTCTTAATGGTGCTTTTATATGTTTTTCCATAATTGACTACCTTTCCTGTTATTTTCTTCTCATTTATAAGATATAACAATAGTACTACAAAATTCTCTTTACATGGCGGTTTACATGGCAACACATATTTACTGCTACCGGAAGTCCTGCAATATGTGTTGCATATGTTTCAATATTTACAGCAATCGCTGTGGTTTTTCCACCAAGACCACCAGGTCCGATACCAGACTGGTTAATCCTTGTAAGCAGTTCTTCCTCCATTTCTTTAATATGAGGAAGGGAAGAACCATCATTGACATTACGAGTAAGTGCTTTTTTTGCCATAATAGCAGCTTTTTCAAAATCACCGCCAATTCCAACACCTACAACTACCGGTGGACATGCATTTGGACCTGCATCCATTACAGCCTGCAATACTGCATTTTTAACTCCTTCTGCACCATCAGCCGGTTTTAACATAAATACCCGGCTCATATTTTCAGAACCAAAACCTTTTGGTGCAATCAAAATTTCCAACTTATCTCCTGGTACAATATCATAATGTATAATTGCAGGAGTATTATCACCCGTATTTACGCGTAAAAGAGGATCACTTACAACTGATTTTCGAAGATATCCTTCTTTATATCCTTGTCTTACGCCCTCATTAATTGCATCTGTCAGGCTCATTCCTTCAATATGTAAATCTTGTCCAATCTTTACAAAAAAGACTGCCATTCCCGTATCCTGACAAATTGGAATTTCTTCTTCTGCAGCAATATCCATATTTTCACAAAGTTGTCCAAGTATCTGTTTTCCAAGTATTCCTGTTTCCTCATCTTTTGCTCTCTGAATAGCTGTTGCCATATCCTCTGATAAATGCAGGTTTGCCTGGATACACATTTCTTTAACATTACTTATAATTTCATCTGTATGAATCGTTCTCATCTATAACCTCCTATATATATAACTTTAACCATTTGGTAAGGATTATAATTCATATTTTCTGAATTGGCAATATGGAAACAGATGCCCATACAAATTGTATAGACATCTGTTATAAATAATATATTAAATCAAAAAACACTAAATAAATAACCTGTAAAAATAACCTTACATTATTCAACAGGTGCAGTAATTTCTTCCACTGCTGTATTAAGTATTTCCTGAAGATTTTCACTACTTGCACCATCAGCAAGTATTTTACCTAATTTTTCAGCTGATGCCCAATAATTACTACCCACACGTTGTGGAGTTGCAAACTCAGCCTGTGCTGCAAGTGCTGAAATTGTTGGATCAGCCAGTACTATATCTGAATTGGCTGCTTCAATATTAGCAGGTCCAAATCCTCTTTTTTCATATCTTATTACCTGTGAATCATAGTTTGTTAAAAACTCTGCTAAAAGCATTGACCAACCAATATACTTAGAATATGGATTCACACCAATTAACTTATAACCTGAATAGGAAGACATTTGCTTCTGTTCACCTGCTACTGTAAAAGTTGGCAATTTAGTTGCAGCATAATTCTTTCCCCAGGCATCTTGAGCAGTCTCAGCCCTCCATGTACCATTAATTACTGCACATATATTACCTTCAGGAATCTGGATGACCTGATCCTCATCACTTAAATCAACAAACACACCTGAATCAAACAAATCAATAATAGCTTCTGCAACATCTATACCATCTTTATCATTCCATGTACAGGAATTACTAATCCCATCATCGTTCAAACTTAATTCTAAACCTGCACCCTGAAAAAATGAATATATATACCATCCGTTTGATACATCCATAGCAATTTTTTTATTAGCTGCTTTTGCCTTCTTAATCATAGTATCCATAGACTGAACATCTTTTTCTGAAAATCCAGATGAATCATATAATAAAAAATAACCATTATCTGCTGTCATAGGATATGCATATAATTTATCATCCACAGTAGCTGCGTCAATTGAACCTGCTACATTAGAATTTTTTACATCATATGTATAAGTAGTATCAATTTCTTTTAGTGCTCCTGCCTGAACTAATTCATTTATTTGGTCATCTGCAAAAGTATATACATCAGGACCAGCCTCAACATCTACTAAAACATCTCCCCTTGCATCTGCCTCTGATTCAGCACTTAATTTAATATCAAATGTTATTTCCGGATACTCTGCTTTAAAACTCTCAATTAAATTTTCTGTTAAATTTTGATCTTCCTCCGAAGCCCAAACATTCAGTGTAACTTTTCCATCTGTTGTTGCAATCAAATTTTCTACTGTATTCTCTGCGTATTCTCCATTAACTGATTCAGATTTATCTTTATTTTTTTGATTTTCACTTTTAGCACCATTACTGCATCCTGTTAAACATCCTGCTACCATTACTGCTGAAAGAACAATTGCTAATAATTTTTTTTTCATAATCTTTGCCTCCTATAGATTATAAAATACCGTGAGTATAATATCAAACTGTACTTTCACTGTCAATAACCTATAAAGTAAAAAAGTGATAACAGATTGGATATGTATACTCCAATCTGTTATCGCTTTTAACATACTAATAATTCTTAAAAATATTATAAGCTCATCAACCCTTAACGGAACCACTCATACCCTCAACATAGAACTTCTGTGTTAAAAGGAATAAGATTGCAATCGGAATAGAAACTACAACCGCACCGGCTGCAAAACTTGTAAACCAACTGTCAATATACTCTTTTTCAAGCATTTTCCAAAGACCTATGGATACAGTATAGTACTGTGCATCTGCACGGCAGATAACTTTTCCGAAGATGAAATCTAACCATGGTGACATAAAGGAAGTCAAAATTGTATATACAATAATTGGCTTACTAAGTGGTACTGTAATCTTTGTAAAAATCTGCCATCTCGTAGCACCATCAATAATAGCTGCTTCGTCTAATGCCTTTGGAATTGTATCAAAGAATCCCTTTGCTACATAAAAATTTACTCCGGCACCAGCTGAGAAAACTATAATAAGTGCAATACGAATCATGGAACCTTCTGCTAAATTAATTGCTTTTAAAATATAATATACAGCAATCATAGACATGAAAGAAGGAAACAATCCTAAAATCATTGCTATATTCATAAAAGGCTTTCTCATCTTAAAACGCATACGTGACATACAATATGCTACAGATAGAACAAATGTAGTTGAAATAATACATGTAAATATAGCTATTATAAGTGTATTAAGGAACATTTGAGGAAAGTTCAAAATACTGGTATCTGTAAATAATTTCACATAATTATCAATCGTATAGGTTTTTGGGAAGAAGGTTGTCACATAAGAACCTTTTTCTCCACGGAAACTGGTTAAAACTACCCAAAAAATTGGAAGTACCCAGATAAATGCCAATATTGCTAAAATTACATGTACAATGGTATTGGTAACTTTCTTACGAACTTTTCCTTCTGATACATTATTATTCATTTTACTCATTACATGAATCCCTCCTCATCTTTGTAGGATGCGGTGTTGCGGTAAGTTACTAACGCAACAATTGCTAATACAATAAAGGTCATAATACCGATAACGGCACCTAAATTGTAGTAGTTCTTATCTACAGTTAACTTATACAACCATGTAACCAAAAGATCCGTCTTTCCTGCAGTTGCATCAACAGGTGTCGGATTACCTCCTGATAACAGGAAGATAACGTTAAAGTTGTTGATATTTCCTGTAAACTGAGTAATTAAGTATGGTGTCATAATAAATAACATATATGGCAGTGTAATCTTGAAGAAAATCTGAACTGCATTTGCTCCATCAATCTTAGCTGCTTCATATAATTCACCCGGAATATTCTGTAAAATACCGGTTACCTGAAGTAAAGTATACGGTACACCTACCCAAAGATTGATTACGATAACCATTACTCTTGCCCATGTCGCATTTGTAAAGAATGGTAATGCTGTATCAATTAAACCATATTTTATCAATAATGTATTCACAATACCTGTCTGTGAAAACATATTTCTCATAATCAATAACGATACGAACTGTGGTACGGCAATGGAAAGTACAAAACAAAATCTCCAAAATGCTTTACCCTTTGTATCCTTCCGGTTAATGACAATTGCTAAAATCATACCAAGAATATAGTTCAAAACCGTTGCAAAAATTGCCCAGATAAGAGTCCATCCTAATACGGAATAGAACTGCTTACCAATACTATCACCAAAGTTTAAAATTTTCTTGAAATTATCAAGTCCAACCCAATCAAATAAAACCAAATGTTCATTTAATTTACTATAATTGGTAAATGCCATTGAAATGTTATAAATCAAAGGCATAATTGTAAATGCCAAAATTCCTATTATTGGAGCTGCAAGTAAGAATTTATGTAAATTTTGGTCAAACAAACTAGCGAAATCTTCTTTAAAGCTATTCAGATGCTTACCTTCTTTTGCAAGCACTTCTGATTTGTAAGAACTCTTTACAGCTTCTCTCCAAACAATAACAAATAAAAATGTAATAAATAAGGTAATTACACCATAAAGCAAAATCAGATTTGACTGATCTCCTGCCTGATATTCATAAATACTTTTTGCTTCATTCCAAACCTTTTCCTGCTCACGCCAGCCAAGGGATGGAAACATAGATAAATTATAAAATCCGTTAGAAACCATGAACCATATATATGCAGCTTCTACCGCAAGGAACATAATTCCTTTTCCAATCTGTTTATGTGCAATATTACCTAAACCCATAATTAACATAGAAAGTTTAGTTATTATATCGCCTTCTGTTATAGCACCTGTAACAGTATACGGTGATTCAAATTCTTTTCCTTTTTTCTTTTTTGTACCCGCTGTTTTACTCACTATATGGGCCTCCTCTGCTCTTTTTTACTAAAACTGCTTTTACAAAAAGGAGTTTTATTTACGAAACTTCTATAACAATAAAAATCTCATTTCATAAAAATTATTCATATGAAATGGAAAGACATCCTGAGTGCCTCCCGGCATCCTGGAGTCTTTCCACTTATATTATCCTATAAATATTTTATATTTATTTCACAGAAGAACCCTATTATTCTGCAAGATCTGTGTTCATTGTTGTGTTCATCTCTTCTGTCTTCTCTGCTGCATTATCCTTTGTTACCTCACCAGAGATAATGTTCTTACCCATGTTCTCAGCTGGTGACCAGTAGTTACCCATCTTAGATAACAATGGCTGTACGATAGAAGTATTTGCCATAACGTCTGCTACAGCTGTTGCGATTTCATCTCCATCAACTGAAACGTTAAGGTTTGTAGGAAGAATGTTTCTCATCTCATAGTGAGCTGTCTGAGCTTCCTCACCTGCAAGATATGCTGCTAAAGCCATAGCTACCTGCTGATTCTCAGCATTTGGATTAACACCGATTGCCTTAGAACCCATGAATGACTTCATCTGACCTTCTGTACCATCAATGTTAACTGTAGGAAGCGCTGCAACACCAAAGTTATCACCAAGAGCTTCCTTAACTGCTTCTGCATCCCATGTACCAGAGAATACAGCATTTACAGAACCATCACGAAGACCTGCTAAACCAGCTCCATCCTGATCGTTGATGAAGTTTGCATTAGTTGATAAATCGATTAAGTAGTTAGTAACTGCTGCACCTTTATCTCCACCAAAGTCAATTCCTGCTGCTTCGTCTGTACCATCACCAAATAATGTACATCCGTTTGCTGCATAGAATGATGCAATATACCAAGAATTAGATAATGGGAAAGAAACCTTTCCTTTCTCTAACATTGTATCTAAACTCTTAATATCATCCTCAGAGAAAACACTCTTATCATAATACATGAACCATGTATTAGATGTAAAAGGAAATGCTACTACTGCGTCATTGTATGTTACAGATGATGCGATAGACTCACTATTAGTAGATGTAACATAATCAAGATAAGATCCACCAAGCTCAGCTAATGCATTAGCTGCTACTAAGTCAGGAATGTTATCATTTGCTAACATATATACGTCTGCTGAACCTTCAACGTCCTGAGTAACAGTTGACTTTGCATCACCTTCTGCACAAACACCATACTCAAATGTGATATCCCAATCTGGATGTGCTGCATTAAATGCATCACACTGCTCTGATAACCAGCCTGTATCCTGATCTTCCTGTGGGCTCCAAACTGTAAGGGTACCACTCCAAGGTTCATCTGCTACTTCAGCAGCTTCACTAGTTTCTTCAGTATCCTCTGCTGCACTAGTATCCTGAGTTGTTGCATCTGCTACATCTTCTTTGTTTCCGCATCCTGTTAAACATCCTGCTACCATTGCTGAAGCAAGAACAGTTGCTAAAATTTTCTTTCTCATAATCTTTTTTCCTCCTAATTAATTATGATTGTTAAATTGTGTGTTAGGATTGCACAATATATTTTATTGTGCACAATCATTTGCCCTATGTTGGTATAATACCAAACATCACTTTTGTAGTCAATAACTATTTTTCTTATTTTAAGAAAATATTTTATTGTGCATATTTTACAGTACCTTTTTATTTATACCATTTTTTTTACATTTTTTATATTTTTATACAGTATTTTTATAAAAATATTTGTTACATTATACTTTTTTATTAGTTATTATTTTTTTCTTCCTTTGCTTGCTCTGCTTCAAATTCAGCAATGCTGTCTTCAGGAGATTTATCACGTACTTTAGCAATAGAAGCAACTGTTATATCATTTGCCTCATCCATACGGATTAATTTTACACCGGATGTAATTCTACCAAGCTGTGAGATTTCTGTACATTCCATACGGATTACAATTCCGTCTGTTGAGATAATCATGATTTCATTGTCATCTTTCACAGCCTTCATACCGACTACATTACCGGTCTTTGCATTAATCTTATAACATTTCACACCTTTTCCACCGCGACGTTGAGGTGTAAATTCTTCCAGAGAAGTACGTTTACCCATTCCTTTTTCAGAAACGATTAATAAATCTGTTCCCTGAGAATCCATCTGCATTCCAATCACTTCATCACCGTCTGATAAATTCATACCGATTACACCCTGTGAAGTTCTACCGGTACTTCTTACATCTGTCTCATTAAAGCAAATGCACATACCTTGCTTTGTAACCATAAAGATATTCTTTGTATTATCTGTAATCTTAACCTGAATCAGCTCATCTCCATCCTTAAGTGTAATAGCAGCAAGTCCGGTTTTACGTACATTTGCATATTCCTTAAGGGCTGTTTTCTTCACAATACCATTCTTGGTTGCCATAAACAGATATTTATCATCTTCATATTCCTTTAATGCAATAGCGGCTGTAATTCTCTCACCAGGATTTAACTGCAACAGATTCACAATACCGGTACCCCTTGAAGTTCTGGATGATTCCGGAATTTCATATGCCTTTAATCTGTATACTTTACCACTATTTGTAAAGAACATCAGATAATGATGAGTTGTTGTCATAAACAGATGCTCAATAAAATCATCATCTATCGTTTGAATACCTTTAATTCCTTTTCCACCACGATGTTGTGCCTTAAAGTTATCTACTGTCATACGCTTGATATAACCAAGTTTTGTCATGGTTATAACAGTATTTTCTTTCTTAATCAAATCCTCTATTGTAGGATCATCTTCATCTAAACCAATGGATGTTCTTCTTTCATCACCATACTTGGTTGCAATAATTAAAATTTCTTCCTTAATAACACCTAATAACTTATGTTCATCTGCAAGAATTGCTTTTAATTCTGCAATTTTTTCCATTAATTCTCTATATTCATTCTCAAGCTTTTCTCTTTCCAAACCGGTAAGAGCACGAAGTCTCATATCTACAATTGCCTGAGCCTGTACTTCTGAAAGATTAAATTCTTTCATTAAATTTTCTTTTGCTTGCGCAACATTCTTAGAACTTCTTATAATCTCAATAACCCGGTCGATATTATCAAGGGCAATCAATAATCCCTGTAAAATATGGGCACGCTCTTCAGCCTTATTCAGTTCAAACTTGGTACGTCTTGTCACAACATCCTTTTGATGATCAAGATAATGCTTTAACATCTCTAAAAGATTCATTACCTTTGGTTCACCATTTACAAGTGCAAGAAGAATCACACCAAAGCTATCCTGAAGCTGGGTATGCTTATAAAGCTGATTTAAAACAACATTTGCATTGGTATCTCTCTTTAATTCAATGGCAATACGCATACCTTCTCTTGAAGATTCATCACGTAATTCCGTAATACCTTCTATCTTTTTATCCTTTACCAAAGCTGCAATATTCTGAATCAATCTGGCTTTATTTACCATATAAGGAAGTTCTGTTACAACAATACGCTGTTTGCCATTTGGCATTGGTTCAATATCCGTTACAGAACGAATCTTAATCTTACCACGTCCGGTTCTATAAGCATCCTCAATTCCCTGACGCCCAAGAATCGTAGCACCTGTAGGAAAATCTGGTCCTTTGATAATTTCCATAATCTCTTCGATATCTGTCTCACGGTCTTCTGTTATATAATTATCAATAATCTTTACAACTGCATTAATTACTTCACGAAGATTATGAGGCGGAATGTTGGTTGCCATACCTACTGCGATACCACCGGTTCCATTTACCAAAAGATTTGGATAACGGGATGGCATAACTACCGGTTCTTTCTCTGTCTCATCAAAGTTTGGTACAAAATCAACAGTATCTTTATTGATATCTGCAAGCATCTCCATGGAAATCTTAGAAAGTCTTGCCTCTGTGTATCGCATAGCAGCAGCTCCGTCACCATCTACAGAACCAAAATTACCATGACCATCTACCAATGGATATCTGGTATTCCATTCCTGTACCAGCTTAACCATCGCATCATAAATCGAACTATCTCCATGTGGATGATATTTACCCATGGTATCACCGACGATACGGGCACACTTACGATGTGGCTTATCCGGACCGTTATTCAACTCAATCATAGAATAAAGAATTCTACGCTGAACAGGCTTTAAACCATCTCTTACATCTGGTAATGCACGGGAAGTTATAACACTCATGGCATAATCAATATAGTAATTTTCCATCGTCTTTTTCAGATCGACTTCATTAATCTTATCAAAAATATTGTCTTCCATATTTTCTCCTTATTCACTAAATATCCAGATTTTTAACGTATTTTGCGTTTGCTTCAATAAATTCTCGTCTCGGCTCAACCTTATCACCCATTAATGTATTGAAGGTTAAATCTACTTCTGATTCATTATCATCTTCGATTCCTACACGAAGTAAAATTCGATGTTCCGGATCCATGGTTGTATCCCATAACTGCTCTGCATCCATCTCCCCAAGACCTTTGTAACGCTGTATCTTATTATTCTGATCACGGCCTATTTCTTTCAAAATATTGTCTAATTCTTTATCACTATAAGCATACCATATCTTTTTATTTTTCTCTATTTTATATAGAGGCGGCTGTGCCAGATAAACATGTCCCTGACGAATCAGTTCCGGCATAAACCGATAGAAAAAGGTTAACATTAATGTTGCAATATGAGCACCATCCACGTCGGCATCGGTCATAATAATAATCTTATGATAGCGAAGCTTGCTAATGTCAAAATTCTCATGGATACCCGTGCCAAATGCGGTAATCATTGCTTTAATCTCTTCATTACCAAGGATACGGTCTATTCTTGCTTTTTCTACATTCAAAATCTTACCACGAAGTGGAAGAATCGCCTGTGTTGCACGGGAACGTGCAGTCTTGGCAGAACCACCGGCAGAATCACCCTCTACAAGATAAATTTCACAATTTTCCGGATTCTTATCTGTACAGTCTGCAAGCTTTCCTGGAAGTGCCATAGAACTGTCTAAGGTTGACTTACGGGCAACATCACGGGCTTTACGAGCTGCAATTCTTGCACGCTGTGCCTGTATTGCTTTATTTACAATTGGTTTTGCAACTCCCGGATTTAACTCTAAAAAGTATGTAAGCTGTTCCGTTACAACACTTTCAACAGCTGTTCTTGCTTCCGAGTTACCAAGCTTGATTTTTGTCTGACTTTCAAACTGAGGATCTGTAACCTTTATACTTACAATAGCAGCAAGTCCTTCACGAAGATCATCACCGGTTAAATTGTCCTCATTATCTTTCAGCATTTTATTGTTACGGGCATAATCATTAAATACTTTGGTAATAGCAGAACGGAAACCTGTTAAATGAGTACCACCTTCCGTTGTTCCAATATTATTAACAAAGGTATATACCGACTCCGCATAAGAATTATTGTGCTGCAGCGCAACTTCTACTAATACACCATCTTTTTCTCCTTCACAATAAATAACTTTATCATAAAGTGGATCCTTATGACGATTAATATAGTTAACGAACTCTACAATACCACCTTCGTAGAAGAATTCTCTTTCCTTTTCCTTACCGGCACGCTTATCACTTAATACAATTTTAAGACCTTTTGTAAGAAATGCCATCTCACGAAGGCGGGTACGAAGTGTATCAAAGTCAAATTCTAATGTCTCAAAAATAGTAGCATCCGGCATAAATGTTACCTTTGTACCACGTTTTCTTGTATTTCCTGTTATCTCTAAAGGCTTAATAATTTTACCTTGTTCATATCTTTGATGATGAATCTTGCCATCTCTGTATATTTCTACCTCTAACCATTCAGAAAGAGCATTTACAACGGAAGCACCTACACCATGTAAACCACCGGAAACCTTATATCCTCCGCCGCCAAACTTACCACCAGCGTGAAGAATTGTAAATACTACATCTACCGCCGGAATTCCGGCTTTTTCCTGAATACCTGTAGGAATACCTCGTCCATTATCCAAAACAGTGATAGAATTGTCTTTGTTAATTGTAACATGAATTTCATTACAATATCCGGCTAAGGCTTCATCTACAGCATTATCTACAATCTCATATACCAGGTGATGTAAACCTTTTTCCGAGGTTGTACCAATATACATACCAGGTCTCTTACGAACCGCTTCCAAACCCTCTAAAATTTGAATCTGGTCCGCGCCATATTCCTGCTCATCCTTTTTACCCATTTTGCTCCTCCTAAAAATAAATCCTAAAATATTACAACTATCTATATATAATAAATATATACATATCTTACTAAATCTGCATTTCTTCTACAGTTCCCTCCGTTACTTTATAAATCTTATTAATCATAAGTCTTGATTTAATAAAATCATCATATCCGGTACAGGTTACGATTGTCTGTATATCTTTAATGCTATCTAAAAGATAATGCTTTCGATTACTGTCTAACTCACTCATTACATCATCTAACAAAAGAATTGGAGTATCATGTATTAATTTTTTAACAAGCTCTATCTCTGCTAATTTCAAAGAAAGTGCTGCTGTCCGCTGTTGTCCCTGAGAACCATACTTACGAACATCTATATCATTGATAAAAAAGCAGATATCATCCCGGTGGGGACCCACCTGGGTAGACTGATATTTTAAATCCATCTCCCTTTTACTTTTCATCATGATTTCATAATCTGTTATAGAAACATTTTTTTCATAGACGATTTGAATATTTTCTTTACTTCCCGTTAAATGAGAATGGATATCTTTTACAATATCATTCAATTCTTCAATAAATGTTTCTCTTTCTTCAATCAGACATCTGCCATATTCCATCAGATAATCATCCCACATATCTAAAGTATCTATTAGCTTTGGATTAAAATGAATCTGCTTAAGCAGTGTATTTCTCTGATTCAATGCTTTATTGTAATTCACATAATTATAATAATAAAGCTTATTCAACTGGCAAAGTTCTAAATTCATAAATCTTCTTCGCTCTGCCGGACCATTTTTTACAATGGATAAATCCTCCGGCGAAAAGAAAATCATATGAATAATCCCAAATAATTCCCCACTTCTTTTAATACTTTGACCATCTACTGCTACACCTTTGCTTTTATTTTTACGAAGATGCATATCAATACGATGCTTTACATCATGTTTTGTTAAATTAAGACGTATATGTGCCTCATTCTGACCAAATTGTATGATATCTTTATCCTTTGCAGCCCTATGGGATTTTGTGGTTCCTGATATATATACTGCTTCTAAAATATTGGTTTTTCCCTGGGCATTATCTCCATACAAAATGGTAATTCCCGGATCAAATCCAATATTCAGGCTCTCATAATTTCGATAATGACTTAATTCCAGTGAATTGATCTGCATATCAGATTCCTTTTACTTTATTACTTTAATCTGCTGGTTTTCAAATTCCACAATCATTCCATCATAGAGTTTACGGCGATAACGGAATTCCACTTCCCCATCTACCTTCACAAGGCCCTCATCAATAATTTCCTTTGCCATTGCTCCGGACTCTACCAGATTCATTGCTTTTAATAACTGACTTAAATTAATAAATTCATCTTTTTCTCTTAATTTCAATTCTTCCATACTTTTTATTCCCTTCTCATATCAATGAAATACAGTTATGCTACAATACTTACCGGAAGAATTAAATAAATATAGCTGTTATCTTCATTACGGATGAAACATGGTGATTTTGCATTTACCATATAAATATTTACTTCCTCATCATCAATAACACGTAATGCATCCATCAGGAATTTTGGATTAAAGCCAATTCTTAAATCCTTACCTTCCTTCTTAATCTCAATGGTCTCATTCATAGAAGAACCAGTAGCTGAGATGATATTTAAATGAATTTCAGAATTCTCAATATTTAAAATAATCGGCTTTTTGTCAGATTCACTGATAAACAAAGAGGAACGGTCAATACAATCTAAAAATTCCTTTTTGTTAATCGTAAACTTTGTTTCATAGTCATTTGATAACATCTGGTCTATTTTATAAAATTCACCTTCTAAAAGACGGGATACAATCTTTGTCTGCTCAAATTCAAATAAAATATGTTTATCTGTTACATAAATACGAATCTCATCATCGACTCCGCCATTTATGATTTTACTGATTTCATTTAATGTTTTTCCCGGAACAATTACTTTAATTCCATCATAGCTCTCTTTTAATTGAACCTTACGAATGGATATACGATGTCCATCTAAGGAAACAACCTTTAATTCATCTCCATTGATTTCAAATAACTCACCAGTCATTATTTTTGTATTTTCCTGGTTAGATATACTAAAAATAGTCTGATGAATAACTTCTCTTAATGAAAATTGGGAAAGTGTAAAAGATTTGTTTTTCTCTACTTCCGGAAGATAGTTAAAATCATCTCCTGATGTTCCTGATATATCGAATTTTATCTTTTCACAACGAATTACAGTTTCACAGTTTGCATTTGTTTCAATTAAAATTTCACTATCCGGAAGCTTTCTGATCATATCGCTGAAACGTTTTGCATCTAATGCAATTCTTCCTGCTTCTATAATGTTACCATCAATAATTGTCTCAATTCCCAATTCAATATCGTTTGCAATTAAACGAATTTCACTTAAAGAAGATTCGATTAAAATACACTGAAGATTTGGCATTGTACTTTTTGCAGATACTGCTTTTGAAACAATATTGATACCATTCATTAAAGACTGTTTTGAGCAACTGATTTTCATTGTGTAAAACTCCTTTCGATGAAAATGGGTGGATTTCCCATTCCATATATTATTATATTAATTCAGTAGTAATATTAGTAGGGGGTGTGGATTTGTGTAAATCATCCATAAACCCTTTATTATCAAGAAAAAATGATGTTTGTAATTCCTTCATAATGATTCTGAATATATGTTTAAAAGTTGTGTGTTTTTTTATCATGCAATAGAGAGTTCAGAATAAATATGAAGTTATAAACATATATAAACACTTATACACATATAACTCTTGTTTTTATAACAAGTTGTCCACATTATTTAAATCCTATTTTTTTCTCTATTGTATCAATTGTAACTGCCATGTTAGAATCATTCTTAATAAGAGCAGTTATTTTTTTAACGCCATTGATAATAGTAGAGTGGTCTTTACCACCTAAAGCATCGCCAATTGCTTTTAAGGAATAGTGGTCAATATGCTTTCGGCAAAGGTACATAACAATTTGTCTTGCGGTGGCAATTTCCTGGCTTCTCTTAGAAGAAATAATATCGTTATAAGGTACGTTCATGTGGTCAGATACAATTCGTGCAATATAGTCAGGCGTAATTTCCTGCTGGTTTTCTTTTGATACAAGGTCTTTTAAAATATCTGCAGCTTCTTCCACTGTAAGTTCACCTTTGTGGTTATCTAATCTTGTGTAAACACTGATTTTATTAAGTGCACCTTCTAATTCACGGATATTGGATACAACATTTGCTGCAATATAATCCATAATATCGTTGGAAATTGTAATATGAGAAGTCTCGGCTTTTCTTTTTAAGATGGCCATACGGGTTTCATAATCCGGTGCATGAATATCAACAGGAACACCCCATTCTAAACGAGTTCTCATACGTTCCTCTAAGGTATCGATTTCCTTTGGAGGTTTATCGGAAGAAATAATAATCTGCTTATTCGAATTATATAAATCATTAAAGGTATTAAAGAATTCTGTCTGTGTTGAGTCTTTTCCTATTACAAACTGAATATCATCAATTAATAAAACATCTAACTGGCGGTATTTGTCTCGAAGTTCTTCCGCCTTATTATTCCGGATGGAATCAATTACTTCATTTGTAAAGGTTTCACTGGTAACATATAAAACTTTAAGATCCGGATTATGTGTAATAATGTGATGAGCAATTGCCTGCATTAGATGTGTCTTTCCAAGTCCTGCACCACCATATAAAAATAATGGATTGTAAGCAGAAGAGGGTTCTTCCGCCACAGCTACACATGCAGCATGGGCATGTCGGTTATTATCACCAATTACGAAGGTATCAAAGGTGTATTTTGGATTAAGGTTGCTTCGTTCTAAGGAAACTTTAACATGTCCATCTAAAGAATCATCTTCTTCATTTAATTTGGAAAATTCTTCACCTTCTACGCAAAAGACAATTTCAAATGGTTTATTTAAAGTTGCTTCAATTGCAGATTGAAGATAAATGTCGTACATTTTCTTTTCTATAAATTCAATACCACGCTTGCCAAGTTTTTTATCCATGGAAAGAATAATGGTATCATCTGTCACTTCTTTAATAGAAAGGGCACGTATCCAGGTATTGATCATCATATGGGATACATCATATTCAATTTCTAATAAGTTTAAAATATTGTCCCATTGTTTCGCTAGTGTTTCTTTCATAATATATATATCCTTTCTATAAGTAAATAAAAGCATTTTTGGACACACGCATACTAATTAATAATACTATAAAACCTCTTTTTTTTCAAGAAAAACAAAGCAGTTTATTATGTGGATAACTTCTTTAAACAGTCTTAAAACCGAAAAAATAAGGGAATAATGTGTAAAACTAACACATAATCACATGAAAAAAAGGTAGTTATCCACAAGTTAATCACATTTTGTGGATAACATTATGTAAAGTGGTTATGGTGACTGTAAAACAATTTTGGAAAAAATAAAAGAATTGCTTGACTTATAAGGGGTTTTTCAATATAATGGGAGAGGTGTTTTTGAAAAACTCATTTATAAAAGGAGGTGTATTGGACAATGAAGATGACATTTCAGCCTAAGAAGAGACAGAGATCTAAGGTTCATGGTTTTAGAAAGAGAATGAGCACAGCAAACGGTAGAAAAGTATTGGCAGCAAGACGTGCGAAAGGAAGAAAGCGTTTATCAGCTTAGGTCACAGGTTTGTGACCTTTTTCTGATATAAGCTATTTTGCTCATTTCAAAGGATCATAATAATGAAAAATTTTATTTCTTTAAAGAACAGTTTAGAATTTGGAAATGTATATAAACGAGGTAAATCCTACGCAAATAAATATCTCGTTATGTATATAGTGGACAATAATCTGGAGGTTAACAGACTTGGGATATCTGTTAGTAAGAAGGTGGGAAACAGTGTTGTACGCCATCGTACCACCAGATTGATTAGAGAGGCTTACCGGCTGCATAAGGACGAGCTTATAAAAGGCAAGGATATTGTAGTGGTAGCAAGGGTTAATTCTAAAGGTCGTAACTATTGGAATATAGAAAGTGCATTTCTTCATCTGGCTAAACTGCATCATATTATCAAATCCAGTTCGGAAGATAACGCACAGAATTAAATAATAGTATATAGTATAATGAAAAAAATTCTCATAAAAATGATACAATTTTATAGGGTAGCTTTGTCTCCATTAAAGGCGGCACCAACCTGTAAGTATTATCCAACCTGTTCTGCGTATGCTTTGGAGGCAATTGAGGTACATGGTGCTTTAAAGGGTAGTTTACTTGCAATTTGGAGAATTTTACGTTGTAATCCTTTCTCAAAAGGTGGTTATGATCCGGTTCCACGAAAAAAATATTAAGGAGGACTTTTATTTTGATGTTTTTAACAGCTCAGGGTGGTATTTTAGGACCATTTGCCTGGTTACTTGGAAAACTTTTAGATTTGATTTACAATTTATTGGCAGGTTCGGATGGAATTGCTAATTTGGGACTTTGTATTATTCTTTTTACAATTGTTGTAAAATTAATTTTATTTCCACTTAGTTTCAAACAGCAGAAATCTGCTAAGATTAATATGGTAATTCAGCCGGAATTACAAAAGATTCAGAAAAAGTATAATGGAAAAAAAGATGAAAAATCCATGATGATGATGCAGCAGGAGACAAAAGAGCTGTATGATAAGTATGGAACTTCTATGACGGGTGGTTGTCTTACTTCTTTTATTCAGCTGCCAATCATTTATGCATTATACAGAGTTATTCAAAACGTACCTGCGTATGTATCTCAGGTTAAGGATATGTATAACCCAATTGCAGAAAGTGTGTTAGCTGCAAAAGGAAATAATGTACAGCAGTTTTTAGAACAGTTTATAACTGATAATGGTATAAAAAGTGCTTCTATGGGACTTTCAAAGTTAAAAGAAGCAGTAGAAGTTGGTGCAGATAATATTATTGATGTGTTATCAAACTTTGGGGTATCTCATTTAAATACATTGTTAGATACGTTAGGGGTAACGGATCAGGCAGTTGTAAGTAATGTAGATAAGATTGACCAGATTCATTCCTTTATATTAGGAATAAATATTTCAGAGGCACCAGGCTGGCATTTAAGCTGGGCATTCTTAATTCCAGTGTCATCTGCATTTTTCCAATGGCTTTCTATGAGAGTAAGTATGAGTAAGCAGCAGCAGCAAAGTCAGGGACCGGATATGGCAACTGCAATGATGAAGAATATGTCTATTATGATGCCACTTATGTCAATGTTTATTTGTGTTTCTTTACCTGCAGCTATTGGTATTTACTGGTCAATCAGTGCATTAATTACAGTGGTTACCCAGTTAATTATCAACTGGTATTATGATCATTCTGATATGGATGCGATTTTAGAGAAGCAGATGGAAAAGGCTCGGATTAAGAAGGAAAAGAAGGGTGACAAAAAATCATTTTATGAGAAAATGATGGATCAGTCAGCAGCAATGCAGGAGGAGTTAGAAAAGCAGGAAGCTATGAGAAAAAATTCTGCAAAGTCATTAAAGAGTTATGTTCCTTCGGAAGCTGCCCAAAAAGCGGCACAGAATAATGCAAATAAAAAATATAAAGAAGGAAGCATTGGTGCAAAAGCAAATATTATGATGAATTACAATGCTGACCAAAATAAAAAGGAGGAGAAGTAATTATGGATTACAAAGAGTTTAAAGCAAAAACAGTGGATGAAGCAGTTACGGCTGCAACAGTTGCGCTTGGGGTTACAAGCAATGAACTGGAATATGAAGTTGTTGAAAAAGGGTCTAACGTATTTTTAGGAATTGGTGCAAAACCGGCAGTAATCAAAGCAAGAAAAAAGAGTGAAAAGGAAGTTTCTAATAAGACTACAGTAATGGAAAGCGAAGTATCTGAAAAGAAAGAAGAAGTTCAGAAAAAATCTTCTGGAGCAGGTAAGGATGCAGAAATTGTAAAAAAGACAAATGAGTATCTGAATACTTTATTTGCTGCAATGAAAATTGAGACAAAGGTTACGATTGATTATGATGAAGAAAATAGTAACATGAATATCGATTTAGAAGGACCAGAGATGGGTATCTTAATTGGTAAGAGAGGACAGACATTAGATTCTTTACAGTATTTAGTAAGCCTTTTTGTAAATAAAGAGAGTGAGTCTTATATTCGTGTAAAACTTGATACAGAGAATTACCGTGCAAGAAGAAAAGATACATTAGAGAATCTTGCTAAGAATATTGCTTACAAGGTTAAGAGAAATCGTAAGAGCATTACATTAGAGCCAATGAATCCTTATGAAAGAAGAATTATTCATTCTGCATTACAGAATGATAAGTATGTGGCAACAAGAAGTGAAGGTGAAGAGCCATATCGTAAGGTTGTTGTATATTTGAAAAAATAGTAATAATAATATAAAATGAGGCTGCTTATATGCAGCCTCATTTTTATAGGGTATAATAAAAATTTTTGTGATGATTTCTCTGTTTTGTGATAAAATAAATATGTTTATAAAGAGCAAGAGGAGTAAATATATGATTAAGCTTTCAGATACTATAGCAGCTATTGCCACAGGAATGAATCAGGGTGGAATTGGTATTATTCGTGTAAGTGGAGAAAAGGCAATTGAAATAACAGATTCTATCTTTGTTCCAAAGAAAAAAGGAAAAGAAATTCAGAATTTAGAATCCTATACCGCTGCCTATGGTAATATTGTGGATAAGATTAAAGAAAAAGAGAATCTGTGTGGAAAAGTGAATGATGATAACAGTGAAGTCTGTTGTGATTATGATATTATAGATGAAGTAATTGTTTTAGTAATGAAAGCACCATCTACTTATACAAAGGAAGATGTGGTAGAGATTGACTGCCATGGCGGAATGCATGTCATGAAACAGATTATTCATTTATTGATGAAAAACGGTGCAAGGCTGGCAGAACCAGGAGAATTTACAAAACGTGCATTTTTAAATGGAAGAATTGATTTATCCCAGGCAGAATCTGTAATGGATTTAATTTCTGCAAAAAGTGATTTGGCAGCAAAAAGTGCATTGTCCCAATTAAAGGGCAGCCTTCGTGATAAAATAGAAGATATTAGAAAAGAACTCATTCATAATATTGCTTATATTGAATCTGCATTAGATGACCCGGAGCATTATAGTTTAGATGGATTTGGAGATACATTGGATGAATTATTAGAAAGAAAAGAGCAGGAAATTTGTCATTTGATTGCTACAGCAGAAGATGGGCAGATGATGAAGGAAGGAATTCATACAGTTATACTTGGTAAACCAAATGCAGGTAAATCTTCTGTATTGAATGTATTAATGGGAAAAGAACGTGCCATTGTAACGGATATTGCAGGAACCACAAGAGATACATTAGAGGAGTTTATATCTATCAATGGTATTTCACTTAATATTGTGGATACTGCTGGAATTCGGGATACCGAAGATGTGGTAGAAAAGATTGGTGTTGATAAGTCCTTAGAAGCAATGCAGGATGCAGATTTGATTTTATATGTTGTAGATTCTTCTGTTCCATTGGATAAGAACGACAGTCAGATTATGGAACAAATTAAAGATAAGCAGGTTATTATTTTACAGAATAAGTCGGATTTAAAAAATGTGGTAACTAAAGAGGATATTTTATCACATCTTGATAAGCCAGTAATAGATATCAGTGCAAAGGAAAAAACAGGTTTTGAAGATTTTTACAAATTGTTAAATGATATGTTCTTTCATGGAAAATTATCTTATAATGACGAAGTGTATATTACAAATATGAGGCATAAAGAGGCTTTAGAAGAGGCTTTATCTTCTATTCAAATGGTAAGGGCAAGCATAGCAGATAGTATGCCAGAGGATTTTTATTCTATTGATTTGATGGCAGCTTATGAACGTCTTGGATATATTATAGGTGAATCTGTGGAAGATGATTTGGTGGATACGATATTTAGAGAATTCTGTATGGGTAAATAGAAAGGAAAAATAATGAACACGATAGAAGAAACTTATGATGCAATCGTAGTTGGTGCCGGTCATGCTGGTTGTGAGGCAGCTTTGGCACTTGCAAGAATGGGACAGGAAACCATTATATTTACTGTGAGTATGGACAGTGTGGCAATGATGCCATGTAATCCAAATATAGGAGGTTCTTCAAAAGGGCATTTGGTAAAAGAGATAGATGCTCTTGGTGGAGAGATGGGAAAGAATATCGATAAGACATATATTCAGTCTAAGATGTTAAATCGTTCAAAGGGTCCTGCAGTGCATTCTTTGCGTGCCCAGGCAGATAAAGCAGAATATACAAGAAATATGCGAATGACCATGGAGAATACAGAGCATTTGACCTTACGGCAGACAGAGGTGGCTGAGTTACTATTTGAGGAAAGCGATGCCTGGCAGAATGAAACAAAGGTAACAGTGGATGGTAAAACTTATTATGATATAGATGAAGAGCAGGTTAATATCTTTCAGGGAAAGAATAAGCAAAAGATAAAGGGAATTCGTACTAAGTCAGGAGCTACCTATTATGCAAAATGTGTGATTCTTTGTACCGGAGTTTATTTGAATGCCAGATGTATCTATGGTGATGTAGTAAATCATACCGGTCCGAATGGTTTATCTGCTGCCATTTATTTATCGGATTCCATGTTAAATGCAGGAATACCTCTTCGCCGGTTTAAGACAGGAACTCCTGCTAGAATTGATAAGAGAAGTATTGATTTTTCAAAAATGGAAGAACAAAAAGGAGATGAAACTATTGTTCCATTTTCTTTTACGAATACAGAAGAAGATATTAAGAGAGAGCAGATTAGCTGCTGGCTTACTTATACCAATGAGGAGACACATAATATCATAAGAAATAATATTGATCGCTCTCCATTATTTTCTGGAGCAATTGAGGGAACGGGTCCTAGATATTGTCCTTCTATTGAAGATAAAGTTATGAAGTTTGCTGATAAAGATCGTCATCAGGTATTTGTGGAACCGGAAGGTGAATTTACCAATGAGATGTATATTGGTGGCATGAGTTCTTCACTGCCGGAGGATGTGCAGTATGCAATGTATAGAAGTGTGCCGGGATTGGAAAATGCGAAGATTGTAAGAAATGCTTATGCAATTGAGTATGATTGTATCAGTGCATTATTATTAAAGCCTTCGTTGGAATTTAAAGAGGTAGAGGGATTATTCAGTGCAGGACAGATGAATGGAAGCTCCGGTTATGAAGAAGCAGCTGCACAGGGATTAATGGCAGGAATTAATGCGGCAAGAAAGCTGCAGAATAAGGAGCCGGTTGTATTAGACAGGTCTCAGGCATATATTGGTGTTCTGATTGATGATCTTGTAACAAAGGAAACGAGAGAACCTTATCGAATGATGACTTCTCGTGCAGAATATCGTCTGCTTTTGAGACAGGATAATGCGGATTTGCGTCTTACGGATATTGGTTATGAGATTGGTTTAATTGATGAAAAGAGATATGAGCATTTTTGTAAGAAGAGAGAATTGATACAAAAAGAAATTTCCAGATTATCGGAAACTATGGT
>JAQXLK010000187.1 GCA_029012085.1 Clostridiales bacterium | reverse complement strand
GGGGAAGAATATCCGTGTGGTAGTAAAACCTGTATATAAAAATTTTATTGATTGGAAAATTGATTTTTTAATAGGGACAAGGTTATCTATATTTCTTGACCGGTTGAAAAAGGACTTGCCACAGCTTGTATTAGGAATATTAGCTGTCCTGGTTGGCGTTGTTTTCTGTTGTCTGGCAATCTATCACTTCATTTGGAAAAAATACGATGACAGGCTGGCTGTGCTGGGGATTGCAGCTGTTTTCATTGGAATGTGGAGACTGACGGATACCAGATTTTCACCAATGGTATTTAGCAGCAAGCCGACTTTTTTGCTGTATCTTTCCTTTGTTATGCTAATGATTGGAATTGTGCCTCTTGTGAAGTCTGTACAGTTTCGATTTGATGAAAAAAATCAGAAACCCTTTCATATATTATGTTTTCTTGCGGCAGTTTCCTGTATCATTCAGACTTTGTTACAGTTGTTTGGTATAATGGATTTGCGGCAGATGCTGAGTGTTACCCACATTTTGATTGTCCTCTTTGCAATTATTCTCATCGTGTGTATTGTTCGGGAAATTTTCCATACTTCAAAGGAAGGAAAACGCAAGCTTAGAATGTTCCTTATCTGTGGGTTAGGTGCTTTGCTAGATGTAATTGCGTATTACGTAAAGGGGAATTCTTCTGGTCTGTTGTTTACGTTGGCAGCATTTCTTCTTTACGTGGTATTAAATGGAATTATAACCCTTGAAGGATATATGGAACAGGAAAAACGGTTGGAAGAGCAGGAAAAAGAACTGGCAGAACAGGAAAGAGAATTGGCGAAACAGGAAAAGGAACTGGCAGAAAGCCGGATATCCATTATGATGAGCCAGATTCAGCCTCATTTTCTCTATAACTCGTTGAATACCATTTATCATTTGTGTGGAAAGAATCCACAAAAGGCGCAACAGGCAATCAATAATTTTTCGGAATATCTTCGTGGTAATTTGGATTCCTTAAAGCGGAAGACGCTGGTTCCTTTTGAAACGGAATTGAGACATACAGAGGTATATCTTTCCTTAGAAAAAATGAGGTTTGAAGAGGAGCTATGTGTTGTATACGATATTCAGACAAAAGATTTTATGATACCGTCTCTTGCAATGCAGCCTTTAGTTGAGAATGCTGTTAAATATGGTGTGGGACAGGCGAAGGAGGGTGGAACGGTCACAATAACAACAAAGGAATATGTTGATTTTTATGAAATATCGGTGGAAGATGACGGAGTTGGTTATGATACCGAACAGAAGGTTTCGGATGACCGGACGCATATAGGAATTGAAAATGTAAGAAAACGGTTGTGGACCATGTGTCAGGCAACTTTAACGATTGATAGTATAATTGGGAAAGGTACAAAGGCAGTGATTAAATTGCCAAAGGGAGAATAAAATGGTAATTATAGCAGTGGATGATGAAAAAATAGCATTAGAAGGCGTGGTGGATGAGATTCATAAGGTGGTTCCGGAGGCAGAAGTGCATGGATTCCGAAGTGCAGAGGATGCACAGGAATTTTTGAATGAGAATTCCTGTGATGTGGCATTTCTTGATATTAAGATGCGGGGCATGAATGGAATCGAGTTTGCCAAGAATCTTAAAGTGCAGAATCCGAAACTGAATATTATCTTTGCCACCGGATATGATGAATATACGAAGGATGCATTCGGATTGCATGCCAGTGGTTATATTATGAAACCGATAACGGCGGAAAAGATTGCAAAGGAGTTCGAGGAGTTAAGGCATCCTGTGGAAGAAAAGAAGCAGCAAAGCACTTCTCCTGTTTTAAAGGTGCAGACATTTGGTAACTTTGAAGTATATGTGAATGAAGAACCATTGAAATTTTCCAGAAGCAAATCAAAGGAACTATTTGCTTATCTGATACATAAATGTGGAACTTCATGCAGTACAAAAGAACTGATTGCGTTATTATTTGAAAACCGCCCATACACGATTTCCTTGCAAAAACAGTATCAGACAATTTTGTCTACCCTGATAAAAACATTAAAGGATGCAGGGGTTGAAGACTGTATTATTCGCAAGCATAACCAGACGGCTGTGGATATCACAAAACTGGATTGTGATTATTATCATTTTTTGGAGGGCAATCCTGCTGCACTGAATGCTTATGCCGGAGAGTATATGGCAAATTACAGCTGGTCAGAGTTTGTGCTGGGATATTTGGATCAGAAGGTATAAAGCTATATCAGGTAAAGAGAAATGGAAAGAATCACGTAGCGTGTTGAGTTAAATAAAACCAGCCATACAAGTAATGTTTTGTGTGGCTGGTTTTTTGATGGCGTGAAAAATAAAAGTGTTGTGGGTCTATTTACCTTGTTTCAATCGTTCGATTTCTTTTCGTAATTCTGCGATTTCGTTATCTTTTTCAGTGATGGTTTTCTTGTTTTCAGTGATGGTTTTGTTTTGTTCACTGATAGTTTTGTCTTGCTCGCTGATGGTTTTCTTGTTTTCACTGATGATTTTCTTGCTTTCCTCAATCTGCTGGCTCATCTCATCCACCATAAGCTGCATGGAATTCTGATCCATAATCTGTAATGCTTCTGAATACATACTGAACACCTCCTGTGGGTCTGACTGATATGCTGCGATATCCGCATATATCGTAGTTAGCCATGGATAAACCTGCATGAGACGTTCTGCTTCTTCCACGCTTTCATAAGCCAGCAGGGATATCCAACCGTTTCTTTCATTTATGTCTCTAGCATAACTTTTATCCTTGAAAACGTCAAGGGCAATCAGGTAATATTCCTGCAAAAGTTCCAGCTTTAAACCGGTATTAAAGGTTGTCTTGCCGTGATGAAAAAATTCACCGTTTAATGTCTCATCTTTGAAGACATCGATGCTTTTTTCAAAAAATATAATGGTATAGACCTTTTTGATATCTTTGTAGGAAAACTCTTTTCCCAGTTCTCCTTTTACCCGGCTGTACTGTCGCAAAATCAGATCAGAAGAGTAGCAGGACATTCTTTCTGCCGGAAAGCCGTATGGAATTTTCTGGACTTCAATGTTGACAATCGTGTGGTCTTCCAGTTCCACAATGATATCCATAATCAGCATGGCACCGCCCTCAATCATGATTTCTTCATTAGGCAGTACCTTCAGAACCTTTACCTTCATGCCCAAAATGGAGCTGAGCATGGCGGACAGGCGATTGGGATGGATATCCGGATGGAAAATTCGCTTGAAAAACGGGTCGTATGTAAGTGGAAGCGTTTTGCTGCCGGTGAGAAAGTCAAGCAGTGCCTGCTTCCATTTCCCGTTCATGGAAAGGAAGCGGGCGTATGTTCCGGGTGTTTTCTTTAATTTGATTATCACTTCGGGTTCTGTAGCTGTTGGCCATGTAAATGGAACTGCTCCACTGGCAGAAGCCATGATTTGAAGTTGTACTGTTGTATCTTTCATAGGAACCTCCTTTGTTTTGTACATCAAAATGTAGCCGGCTAATTGTTTTTGATGTGTGAATAACTGTTTCGTATATATAATATACAATGAGAATATGTAAAAGTCGACGGGAAAATATATAAATATGATAGTTATTTTATTGAAAATAAATACTAGAGGGTTTTGTAATGACTATTAAACGTCAAAGAAAGAGTTGCTTGAATTGAGTTAATTGTTATTTGAAGTTTTTTGTAAAAAATGCAAAAAAAATTAAAAAAATCTGAACATTTGATGTTTTTTGGTGTACTTTTGGTGTACTTGGGGTGTTAAAATCTTGATATGTGATTTCGGTTGTAATATTTGCCGAAGAAAAAGCAATAATGGAAAGGAGTCTTTGGGTCAGGGTGTTTAGGAAACATTCGATTGAATTTAAATGAACGAAGGAGGATAAGAGTATGGAGAAAGGAAAAAAGACAGGAAAACGACTAATGTCATGGCTGTTAGCAGTTGTGATGATGTTAAGTCTTGTGCCGGGAAGTGGTGGTATACAGGTGCAGGCGGCTGGCAGTACAGATACGACAAGTACAACAGAAAATGAAGTAAAGCTGCATGTTGACAAGAGCCCAAAGCTAGAAGTTGCTTTGGCTGTTGGTAATACAAAACAAACATATGGCTCGTTTAATGATGACTTGAAAGCTGCATTATTGAAGAAAGGAATACAATCAGATAATATTTCTTTTGTTCAGGTGGATGCCAATGCAGTACAGTCTCAGAGTAGTTTTAACTGGTGGACGTATGATCATTCAAGAGGTTTGTCATCGAACGCAAGCAATCATATATATATGGATACTGTCCCATCAAATAATAATAACAATCCTTATGATACAATAGGTGCGAATAATTCAATAACAGTATCTACGAATACTGGTAGCAAGATAGTAAAGAGCCATATTGTGGATGTGAATGGTGATGGAGCTACAATGAATTTTTATGGTTATGGTCAGATGGGATATACGGATTTTAATTATTTGCCAAATGAACAGGCGACCAAGAAAACGATTGAATTTACAATTCAGGAGAAAGAAGCCCACGATGCATTGGATGGATTAGGTTTTTTAGTGAATACATCAATTACAGGCACTACCTACTCTAATTCTAGTGATACAGCTGAAACGAATCAGGTAATTAATGGATATCTTATCTTTTTACAGTATACCGGTTCAGTAGGAGAAAACATTAAATTATATAAGCTTACTGGTGTTAATGCATATAATTTGCATAATACATCAAAAAGTGTTAGACAACTTGGAAATATCGCCGGAGTAAGATTATTATCAACAGCAACGACTTCTTATTCAAGTGCTCATACATACCGTAAATTTAAAATAGAGGTTATGCCGGAATATATTAAAATGTGGTATGCGGGTGATAGCAATGGTTTCCCATCCGTTACTTTTGACAACTCTAATACTACCAATCTTGTAAGCTGGGGGGATGGATCAACAGAATATAAGATTGATGCAGGGTATGACCAAGACACAGTTAATAATAAGGAAGTGTATCGTGGAGGCTACGGTCCACTTGCGTCTTATGGAAGTCATAATTGTGAAAGACAAACACTTGCTACACTTTCAAACCTCAAAATGGATGCTGACTACGTCCGTTCATTAACAGAAGTAGTTCGTGAACCAAATTGGAGTTCAGATAAACAGAGTTTCCTTGTCAACTTAAACGAAGATGCAATTGATGATTTTTCTGCGGATTATACAACTGCTGAGATTATCAACCGCTTGGAGCAGGAAAATGTAACCTATATCGGTTGGTGTGGAAGTAAGAATGTAACTGCTTCAGAGGCATTTGTAAAAGGAATCAGTTCCGGTAGTGGATTGGTTAATATGAATTCTTCCGATATGATTGCAAGCGGTAAGACATATTATGACAAAGAATCATATAATAAGCAAATTGATGCAATTGCACAAATTATTGCAGACAAAGTAGAAAAGCAATCAACCGAAGGAGGCGTATATACTTATCTTGATACGGATGATTTTCATTTTAGTGCAGAAAATGCTACCTTAAATGATGGTGCTTGGAGTGTTGGTTATAGTTCTGATTCTTTTGAAGATACTAAGAATAGTGTCAGCAAGTATGCGGATTTGGCAACAGCACCATTTACATTACCGGGTTATTATGAAGTATATTATGGCGGAGATATAGAAACCCCTAAAGCTAAGATTAGGATTCATCAGGCGCCAAAAGCATTATTCAGTGCAAAGGTGAAGGAAGATACAGCTTCAACGGAAGAAACGAAACCATATTACATTAGTATAGAGAATAAATCCTATGATCCGGATAAAACAACCGGAGTGGGTGCGAACGGAAGCGAAGAAGATGGTATTGCGACTACAAAGATTGAATATCGAAATGTAACTCAAAATGGAGACTGGGTCACTGAAGCACCAAGTAACGTGACTGTTGGGGATATTTGGACGGTTCGTTTAACGGTAACAGATACGGATGGAGCGTCAGATATGCTGTTACAACAGGTTACCAGACAGACCGGCGGTTCTACGCAGACGGAAGGAAAGGCTCCGTTTAATGCTTTTACACTGTCAAAGAATCAATATATTACAGGAATTGATGAATATGTGGAAGTCATTGATCAGTCATATTCTTTGGATGGCGAAGAATTTACCGTAAATTATAATTTGACGAATAACACAAACAATACTGTAACAAATTTGAGCTTTGAAGCAGGACAAACTAATAAGTATCCTTTGTCGTCTTTAAGTGCGGGTTCCTATACCATTTCCATGACGGCAACCAGTACAACATCTAACAAAACCTCTGCAACAGTAAAACATTCTTTTGCGGTAAAAGTGGGATATACAGTAACTTATGATGCAGATACTACAAATGGCGGAAAAGGAGCACCTTCTACACAGTACAAGATAAAGGATGAAGCGTTAACCTTATCCAGTGTGGCACCATCTAATAGTGATGCGAAAAAGATTTTTGCCGGATGGGATGCAGGTTCAGATGGTAATGCAGATTATCAGCCTGGAGATGTATACGAAGGAAATGCTAGCCTTACACTGAAAGCAATATGGAAAGAGGCATTTACTTATCAGGCAAATGGATATACCGGTGTTTATGATGCACAAGAGCATAATATTTCGGTTCGTGTGTCATATCCGGAGGCAGAGGAAGGCGTTACAATTAAGTATGCAAAAGCTACAGATCTTAATAGTACGGTAGCAGAGGAGAATATAAATCAGACCGATTTCTCATTGAAGGATGTAGGAAAATATAAGGTATATTATAAGATAGAAAAAGATGGCTTCCTGACAGTATCCGGTTCTCGAATTGTAGAGATTACAAAAGCTGATCCTAAGGAAGTGAAACTGTCAAACAAAGTATATTTACAAGAGACAGGTAGTCAGCAAGGTGTAGATGCTGCAACGGTAACCGGTGTTGCTGATGAAAATGTTATAGGAGCAGACATCACATACACTTACTTTACGGACAAAGAATTAAAGAGTAAAACAACACAGGCTACGAATGGTGCAGCAACAGTAGGTGGTGCACCAAAGAGCAAAGGACATTATTATGTAAAAGCTGTATTTAATGGAAACAATAACTACAATTCAAAAGAAAGTAATGTTGCAACCTTAGATATTGCACCTAGTGTATATTATTACAATGCAGATGGCGGCACGACCTATGGTACATTAGAAGATGTACTTGCAGCCACAGATAATAGCAAGAAGCGTATTTATATTGAAGAAAATATGCTGATTGAAGAAAGTGTGGAGATTCCATCAGGATATACCTTGTTTGTTGTACCGGATGTGGAAGTAACATTATCCCAAGGGGTAACCTTAACCAATAACGGTACCATTCGAAATAGTGGTACATTTAATGGAGATGGAAAGATTATAAATAATAAAACCTTTGATGGCGGTATCGTTTCTGTGCCGTTTATTAATAACGGTACTGTAAGCTATACTGATTTTAAGGATTCAGAGAATCCGGAGAAGGAAGTTCCGGTTACCAACAATAACACTATGAACGATTGTACCGGTGACGATATCGAAAATGGGGAAAATGGTAAGGTACAGATAGATGGAGCAGTTGAAACTTATGATGTTACATTTGATGCAACAGCCAATTTGGAAGATAAGACATTAACATCGAATCCATCTAAGCAGACCATTAACTGGGGTGACAAAATTACAGATGAACCGGTGATTGAAGATATTGAAGGTGTGGCAGAGTTCCAGGGCTGGTATCAGGAAAAAGAATGCACCAATGCATGGAATTTTACAAAGGATACTGTGAATTCCGATATTACACTGTATGCAAAATGGAAGGAATATTCAACTTTTGAAGCATACTGGGTAGATCAGGACGGTAAGAAGCACTACGGAACATTTGAAAATGTTCTTTCACAGATTAAGAATCGTACGGAGGAAACAACCTGTGAAGAACTTCACATTCAAAAAGAGGTTTCCATAACAGATAATGTTACTGTGCCGGATGATATTCCGGTTAT
>JAQXLK010000186.1 GCA_029012085.1 Clostridiales bacterium | reverse complement strand
TTTTCCCAATACCTGTCCTTCAATGTCCCGAATAAATGGTTCTTTCCACAATGTCAGAACCAACAAATACATTCCAAAAAACAATACAGCAGACACCACAAGTGTGACAAACGTTCCCCATTGCATAAATTTCACCCAGAGGCATGCCGCCACTCCGGCAGCCAGTGCCAGCAGAATACTGCCATAGCGTACCCTCCGATATGCTTCCTGCACAGTCTTCTTTAAAGCAGCAAACTGCACAATCCATACCAAAATCTCTGCCACCAGTGTTCCTATGGCAGCCCCGGCAGATGCCATACGCGGAATCAAAAGAATATTGATGACCAAATCCACAACTGCACCTGCAATTTCAGAATATAAAACAATCTTTTCCTTCCCTAACGGAACCAGCATTTGTATACCCATAATATTCGTCAAGCCGATCAAAAACAGAGTTGGCATGATAATCTGCATAGGTAACACCGCACCCGCGTATGCAGTTCCGGACAGGAAATAAACTCCTTCTCTGGCAAACAACATGAAATAGACCGAAAGCGGAACCGCAAGTAAAAAAACAAAATTGATTGCTTTGCCGGATATGGAGAGAAACTTCTCTTCCATACCATGTTCGATATAATAAGATGCCCGCGGTAAAAGCACTGCCCCAAGCGAAGTGACCACCCCCAGCAATACCGACTTTATTTTTACCGCAGCATTATAATATCCCACATCAACATCTGTTTTCATAAATCCAATCATTACCGTATCCAGATTCGTGTAAATGATGGTGGCACATGACATGAAAAAGAAAATCAAAATCGGTTTCAAATGCTGTCCTATATGATAATTTCCCACCGGCTTAAAACTGACGTATTTATGCGCATTTACAAAGTTCAAAATGCCGGAGGCTGATGCCGCAAATATGGTAATGGCACCATAAATAACATAATCCTCCTTTTCATGAACCAGACCAAACATGGCGATTACACCAATCAGCTTAAAAACAAGTGACCGCACAGTAATATAAGTATACTGCTCCAGCCCCTTATACAACCACTCCATTCCAATGGCATTAAATAGAATCGTAAAACTAATTACCAAAAACAGCGCTTTCTCACTTCGAAACCTCGGAACAGCAAAAACACAGATGCCTAACACCAGATAGGACACCAAACTGGTCATCAGATTAAGGAAGAAAAGTTCCTGTACTGCTTTTGATAATTTTTCTTTATCATCCCGAACTCTGGCGCATGCCCGGATTCCATATGTGGGAATTCCAAGCTGTGCAAACATACTGAAATATGTCACAACCGATGTCACAAAGGAAACCTTTCCGGTTCCTTCCGGCAAAAGGATTCTTGAAACATACGGGAAAGTGATCAGTGGGAAAATAAAGGCTGACATGGTTAAAATCATATTCATAACCACGTTGAGTTTTAAAGATTTCTGTTTCATATGTGCCTCTATCTCTATCTATTCTCAAAATAATCCGTATTCAGCCGGACCTTTATTTCCTCTAGCAGGTTCTCAACACGCTTCGTGTAACCACCAATTGGAATTCCCTGACACTTCATACTCTGCTTCATATATACCAAGGCTACTATTAAATATCCGTACATATTTTACTCTTTTCCCTCTTCTGTTTCTATAATATTAATAGCCGTGTTTAACGCGTTTAGTGTATATTGTCCTGTTCTTAGTTTGTCCGCCACTCTTCTTGCCCCTCTAGCCAGTTCATTATACTCCGCCTCTGTCATATAACTAAAAATATCAGTAAGTTCACATAAGGATCTGACAGCTATTCCAGCATGGTGCTTCAAGACAAACTCAGCCTCAGCTGCTTCACTCCATATCACAACAGGTAATCCAGCCGACAAATATAAAGAAAGTTTATAAGGATTATTATATTTCAAATATTCACCAGTTGGTCCTTGACATGATTCTATACTAGTTCCATCCCACACCACACCAAATCCTGAAATGAGTTTTTGTGGTATTTCATGTGGCAAAAAACACCCTTCATATTTGACGTTAGTATAATTATTTATTTTGTTGTCAAAATTAGGACCATATAGTTTGATTTCAACATTCTCAAGTTTTCCAAGCTCCGCTATGTAAGGGCTTTTTTTTACATCTAGATTTCCCGCAATATTTATTTGTTTAGCAAAACTGGGGGTGTGTTGCAATTTTTCTTGTTGTAAATAATCAAAGATTCCTAAGATTACAATTTTATTTGAAGGAACACCTATTTTCGTAAAATATTCAGCCATACGTTTGTTATGAACAATTAAAATATCAGCTAATTCAATCATCAAAGAAAATTCTCTCTTATAACAATTATTGTCAAATATTTTTCGTAATGACTCTACATCATGCACCATAGAAATTACGTGTATTTTTTTTTCTTTTTTCAATCTTCGCAGGCTCCTGCTTCTATTCATATGATGCATTCCAAATGGATGTTGTAAAAGAAGGACAGAATTAGCATCAATACTATCATAAACATTCTCCCACTCCTGCGCCAATTTTATTTGTCGCTTAATCTTGTTCCCTAAACTACAACCACCGAATATGATTATCTTTTTCTTTTCAAACCCAACACCGCATGCAATTTCAGATATGTCACTCACGGCTTTAGATCCAGCAATATTTTCTTTTGTTGTTTCCAAAGTAACTTGATAAAATTTCAGCATATTTCCCGTTCCTTCCGTCACAATTTTTTCATCCGTTCTATCTTTCCCTATTTTTTAGTTCTATACCTTATCACACATTTCATAACCTATCACAAAATATAAAAACAATGAGCAGAATACTGGTAGCATAAACAATTGTCTTATTTTAGAATATTACATCTTGTTTTTCTTTGATGAATAAACAATATATTTTACTGATTCCTTATATGTCTTGTTTGGATATATATTTCATATCCAATTAAATAAAACAAATAATTTGTTCCAACAGACAATAACATATCCTCGTTAAATGCCCACAGTGCAATAACTATTGCAGAAATTATATACTGATACTGTCTGTTATTTATCAATATCCACATCAAAAATACAAACAATACCATTACTGCAATCATTAGGATTATACCCCAATCTTGAAGTAGCAACATCATACCAGAATCTACAAGGAAATATGGTAATCCTGTATCGACATTATAATCAATATTCCCTCCCCATAAACTCACCCCAAATTTTTCAAGCGAGAAAGCTGCTAAATTAATTCTTCCACTTAAAAAGTGATTTAGAATATTAATATACAAAAGTATGTTAGGTGCGATAAAAC
>JAQXLK010000185.1 GCA_029012085.1 Clostridiales bacterium | reverse complement strand
AGGGATGAGAGCGGAGCGGCTGTAGATATATATTGTGCTTCGGCTTTCGTGCTTAAAAATAAGATTTACGGGATCGAAGCCGACACACCGGGAGAGCGTGAGGGAAGATTATTCTCGTGTGATACGGACGGAGGAAATTTCAGGTATCTGACCGATAATAAGGTGTATAACCTTATTATGAAGAATACCATGCTTGACTATTATTTGTTTTACTGTGACGCTCGGACGCGTTCCGATCTGCATATGATAAAGGTAAATACGATGGATGATTATGAGCTGCAAATAACAAATTTTGCGCATGAAAATATGCTTTCGGGAATAAGACAGTTTGTGGTGGGCAGCCGAAATATATACTACCTGGATGAGTTTGGCTCCGTTCATGTGATTGATTTGGAATACCCTCTTGAGCAGGTTTCCATTGCAAGATTGAAGTACGGAAATACTGTATATGCTGTCGGAACAGACGGACTGGCACTGAACAATATCACGTCCATGAATTATGATTATATAAATGATATTCTGTATATAGTACAGAAGGATGATACAAGCAGGATATATTATTATGCTCCTCAGACCGGAGGTTTTACGGGAGTAGGACAGATGGATGAGGATGCCGGAGGACTGGCTCTGTTTGTAGACAGTGCGTATGCGAATCATATTGCGGCGGCTTTGCCTGACGGAATATGCAGGGCGCAGGTGAATTACAGTGATGGATATGTAACGGCTTATTAAAGGAGATTAACATGAAAAAAATAATGGCTTTGACAGTTGCGTTTGCGGCGGCAACTACCGTATCGGCACAGGCACAGGAGCTCGACATAGCAGCGGTATGTTATCACAGTGTTACAGATAATCCACTGGTGCTTTCTGAATACCGAATCAGTGATGGGGAGTTGAGAGCGGATTTAGAGTATTTTACTTCACTTGGCTATACGTTTATGAAGCCGTGCGAGATGTGGTACGCTCAGCCCGGGAAAAATATGGTTCTGACGTTTGATGACGGTTACGAGGATTTTTATGAGGTGATTTTTCCGCTGCTGAAGGAATATAATGCGAAGGCTGTTGTGTATATAATTGCTTCTGAGATAGATAAGGCGGGTTATCTGAAATCGTGGCAGATAAAAGAGCTTGACGATTCCGGACTCGTTGAGATAGGAAATCACACAACAATAGTACATAATTATGGCTGGATGCGCAAAGATTATATTGCTGACGCGATGAAGGTGAATGAATTTATGGAGGATGTCAAGGATTGCAGCGAAAGGATATATAATATTCTGGGGCATGGAACGGAAAGTATCGCATATCCATCGGGACAGTATACAGAGAAGATGGACAGAATATTGAGGGACAACCTCGGTTATACAACTACATTTACAACGGATTACGGAATAGTCAGGACGCAGAAGGATATATTGTCGCCGATGAAACGGGTGTATAGGATTCACGGAGATACGCCACAGAAGCTTGAAAAAATGATAAATGCTTGCAAATGATGCAGGTAGGTAGTAGACTCGGGAAAACCTGTGGTTTTCCCGAGTCATTTTTCTTAAAAATAAAAAAATTGATAAGTTGTAAAATAAAATGACCAAAAAAAGATGACTCATAGAGAAATCTCTGATATAATGTTAAGTGACCAAACAAAACATAATTGGAGGTTTCAAAATGAGTCACTTAAATTATACCACAAAAAATACAAAAGGTAAACACCTAAATTACGAAAAAAGAATAAAAATTGAGGCATTAAGCAAAACGGGCATGAAATCGGAGGAAATAGCTTTGTATATAGGTTGTTCCGGAAGAACAGTACGCAGAGAATTGGCTAAAGGAAGAACAAAGTTATTAAATAGCGATTTAACGACAAAGACAGCATACAGTGCTGATATTGGTCAACAAAAGCACGATTATGCGGCAACGGCTAAAGGTCCTATGCTGAAAATAGGCAACGATTATAAGTTAGTTGAATACATAGAGCATTTGATTATTAACGAAAAGATGTCGCCGTATGCAGCTGCGAAAAAGGTTAAGCAGTCAGGTGAATTCAAAACAACCATCTCATACAAAACGATATATAACTATATAGATAATGGACTTTTTCCGCACTTAACAAATAAACATTTACCTGTAAAGAAAAATGGTAAAAAAAGAAAATATAACCATATACGGACAGCTGCAAACAACACCAAAGGAAGAAGCATTAGCGAACGAGATGCATCAATAGAAAAACGAGATACATATGGGCATTGGGAAATGGATACCGTGGTAGGGAAACAAAAGACAAAAGAGGTTTTACTGGTTTTAACAGAGAGAATGACAAGACAGGAAATTATCCGAAAAATAAAAAGCAAATCACAGGAGTGCGTAGTTAATGAACTTAATAAAATAGAACGAAAGACAGGGAGCAAAAAATTTAGAGAAACATTTAAAACAATAACCTGTGATAATGGGTGTGAAAATCTTGATTTTGAGGGTATAGAGAAATCGGCACTTACAAAGAAAAAACGCACAAAGGTTTACTATGCACATCCATACAGCTCATGGGAGAGAGGTACAAACGAAAATGCCAATAAGCTGATAAGAAGGTTTATTCCCAAAGGGGCAGACATAGGCAAATTCACTCATGAGCGAATAAAAATGATAGAGCATTGGATAAATAATTATCCAAGAAGAATTCTGAATGGACTATCTACAAATATGCTGCTTAAAAAAATAGGGCAAAATAGAATATGAAAAATTTAAAGAGTCTTATTTCCCTTTGTGCAATATTTTATCATGCCATCAAACACTTGTCAAGTCTAAAATGAATGGGCTTGCACCCAGGCTTGACAAGTGTTTCATGGCATGATATGGAGTAACTACAAAGGGAAATAAGAGGTAAAATATTTTTAAATTGATAAAATTGTCACTTAATATTTGTGGACATTTTATATTGCAATTTATACTGTAGAATTCAAGATGCTTAAAATTATCGTACCAAGCCAGTTTTCATTTTCTATGCTTATCATAGATGTATCAAACACTTCTAACATATATAGTAATACTAATATATTGCCTAAAAGCAATATTGGTATTTCTTTTTTTCTGTAATCCTTTAAATCTTCCATAGAAATCCTCACCTTCTAAATACAAACAAATATTCATTTGCTATAAGTAAAAAATTGTATTTTACACTATTTGTTTTCCAATATCCTGTTGCTTTGCAATTGTGTTGTTCCTTTATTATAAGCTCCTTCAGCTTGAATCCTGCATCTTCAAAAATCCGCATTACATCAGATGACATAGGTATCATACAGCCCTTTTGTCTTGTATCACCCATAAGAATGGCACAAAACTTATCTTTTTTTAGCACTCGATAACTTTCTGCCGCAACCTTTTCCATCTCTACAAGAAAATCCTTGACTTTTAATTGTGACAAATCACCATCAATTCCATCGCTATATTTAATAATATCTGCATACGGCGGATGTGTACATATTAAGTCGATGCTTTCATCCGGTACAAAATCAAGATTCCTTGCATCGCCCTTTTTAATATACACCTTTCCTTTTGCCGGTTCATATTCAAAAGTTGTCTTTTCTTTGCACCGTTCAAGAGCAATGTCATTTATATCCACGCCTATTATATCACGGTTTAAAAGTTTCGCTTCAACAAGGGTAGTGCCTCCTCCGGCAAACTGATCAAGAACTAAGTCACCCTCTTGTGAATATCTTAATATTATATTTCTGGGTATATAAGGTGACCAATTTCCACGCCATTTCGCATCGTGAGTTGCCCAATCACCACGCTTTGGGAATGACCAGTGTGTAGTCATTTCAAGTTCAAAATCTTCCGGCTCCCATTTTTTTATTTTCTTCTCTGCCATTATTTAAAAACCTCTTGAATTATCCCGTTTTCCATATCGTTAATATTATAAATGTGTTCCATAACATCAAATGTTTCTTCAAGATTGTGTCTTGCGCTTGTCCACCCTTTACCGTCGGTAAACCACACGAAAGTGAATCCGTCTATTGTATCGGTTTCAAGAGCAAGTGTTTTATAGCTGCGCGCAGTTTCATTAAGTTTCGAGCCACCACTTCC
>JAQXLK010000184.1 GCA_029012085.1 Clostridiales bacterium | reverse complement strand
TGTTTCATTCAGGCTGGAAGTGCTCATATTTGTTCCCGGAGTTACAATTTGGATAACTTCACGTTTCACAAGTCCCTTCGCCTGTTTCGGATCTTCTACCTGCTCGCAAATAGCAACTTTATATCCCTTTTCCACCAGACGGTTCATGTAATTTTCGTATGCGTGGTACGGAATTCCGCACATAGGAGCCCGTTCCTCCATACCGCAATCTTTGCCTGTTAAGGTAATCTCCAATTCTCGGGAACAGGTGATGGCGTCATCAAAGAACATCTCATAAAAATCACCTAACCGGTAAAACAGAATACAATCTTTGTATTCTTCTTTTGTTTTGCAGTACATTTCCATCATTGGTGTCATGTTGTTACGCTCGCTTTCTATTATTATCTTACATCGTCTTTAGCTGTTTTCTTCTATATTGCTATTTTTCCAACTGGCTGTTATCGTTTTCGTCTCCCAATCGATAACAGATTCATATTTGTATTGTTTGCTCCATTTATGAAATATGGACCTTTTACCAAGTATCATCTTTGTGAAAAAGTTACTTGGATTTGAAATCCAGCCATATTTCGGTTCCATTAAAACCCTCGTTTCTTTTCCTGTCCGTATTTCAAATATACCTTTTAAATATCCCATCTCTTCGCTTGGTTGAATCGTAAATTCCCCTGATCCATCCTTGTTCAAATCAAGACTTGGGGTAAAATGTATCTGTACATCGTTCCTTGCAAAATGAACGATTACACTTTGAAGTGCATTTTCTTCCTCAAAAACATATTCAACATGTTCATTCCGATATACTTTTTTTTCATCCAGCTCAACTTCTTTTAAGACATTACAATCCGTATTCGCAAATTCAATCAATTCGCAATCGTTACTATACCTTGTATACAATCTTGGTTGCCCAAACATAGGAATCGGAAACTTATCTAGTAGAATCTCTTTTCCAGAAATATCACATGCGATTACCGTCTGATTTTGACGGATAAAATCAAAATTATACATAAAAAAAACCGGAAGACAATTTGGTCTCACAGCACTCATACCAATCGGTGCTAACGTATTCATCGGAAAGGTTTGTTTATTACTTTTTTCTTCAATATAAACTTTTATCTGACGGTTCTCAACATCCGTAAATTCAAAAGCTAACGTCTGCTTATTATCTTCTCTGGAAAATGATGTGTTATTGATTTCTGTCTGCACATGCTTATTGAGTCCCTTCCCCATTACGTTAAACTTTTCATCTCTAATAAAATTTAGCGTTTTATCATCATATATATCTACATAATCATCATTACGATATGCAATAACCCTGTAGCCTGTTCCATATGGTTCTCCATTCACATATTGCAATTGCAGTTCATGATAAATTGCATCGGGGCATTTTTCGAATGATATCAATGCTATTTTTTGAATCGGACTGTATTTTATTTCAAAAGGAAGATAACTTTGCATTCCTTCTTTTCCTCCTATTTCATGTAATCATACCAAGAAGAATTATAACTTGTATTTTATTTAATGGCAACCTCAATCTTGATAAAAGAAGGAAATCCAGACATAAACTGCCCGATTTCCTTCTTCTCAATTCTTTATATGTTTATCTAATCCCTACTGAATCGCTTTATGAATCTCCTGTAAAGACATAACACCAATCTCACCCTCTTTTACAACGGTGCTGATACCCTCTGCGGTAGCCTTTGCAGCTGCCATTGTTGTAAAATATGGAACTTTTGCTTTAATAGCAGTTTTACGGATATAACTGTCATCAAATATCTTTTCTTCATCCGCAGCCGGGGTGTTGATAATCAGCTGGATATTGCCATTCATTACCTCGTCTACGATGTTTGGTCTGCCTTCCTGCATCTTATTCACACGGTCAGCTTTAATACCATTGGCAATCAGTAATTCGTATGTGCTGCCTGTTGCAACAATGTGGAATCCACAAGCCTCAAACTTCTTCGCAACCTCTACTACCTCCGGTTTGTCCTTACGGCTTACACTGATTAATACCGTTCCTTCCTTTGGTAATCTTGTCTGGGTTGCTTCCTGAGCCTTGAAGAATGCCTCTCCAACATTGGTTGAAAGTCCTAACACCTCACCGGTAGAACGCATCTCAGGTCCTAATACCGGGTCAACCTCCTGGAACATATTAAATGGGAATACGGCCTCTTTCACACCATAGTATACCGGCTTCACTTCCTTCATGCCCACAATTGGAGAATCCATACCTGTAAGCTCTCTCGTCATAATCTGGGTTGCAAGTTTTACCATCTGAACATTACATACCTTTGATACAAGTGGTACGGTTCTGGAAGCTCTAGGATTTGCCTCTAATACATATACTTTGCCATCCTCAATAGCATACTGCATATTCATAAGACCGCAGACACCCATCTCCTCCGCAATCTTTCTTGTGTACTCTTTAATGGTTGCCACCAATTCCTCAGGAATATTCTTAGATGGCAGAATACATGCAGAGTCTCCGGAATGTACACCCGCAAGCTCAATGTGCTCCATAACAGCCGGAACGTAAGCATGCTTGCCATCTGCAATGGCATCCGCTTCACACTCTGTCGCATGACGTAAAAACCGGTCAATCAGAATTGGTCTGTCCGGAGTTACACCGACAGCAGCTGCCATATACTGCTTTAAGGCTTCCGGCTCATTTACAACTTCCATACCACGTCCGCCAAGTACGTAAGAAGGACGTACCATAACCGGATATCCAATCTTCTCTGCAATAGCAAGTGCTTCTTCCACATCCACTGCCATTCCTGCCTCCGGCATAGGAATACCAAGCTTTTCCATCATACCGCGGAACAGGTCTCTGTCTTCCGCCATATCAATAATCTCTGGAGAAGTACCTAAAATATTAACACCATTCTTCTTTAAGTCTGCTGCCAGGTTAAGTGGTGTCTGTCCACCAAACTGCGCAATCACACCGACCGGCTTCTCCTTCTCATAAATGCTTAATACATCCTCAAGGGTAAGAGGCTCAAAGTATAACTTATCAGAAGTATCATAATCGGTTGATACCGTCTCTGGATTACAGTTAACAATTATCGTCTCAAAACCAAGCTCTTTTAATGCAAATGCAGCATGAACACAGCAATAGTCAAACTCAATACCCTGACCGATACGGTTTGGACCACCACCAAGAATCATAATCTTCTTCTTGTCAGATACGGTAGTGTGATCCGGTGCATTATAAGTTGAATAATAATATGCACTGTCCTTTGTACCACTTACGTGTACCGGTTCCCAGCTCTCGGTAATACCATAACCGATTCTTGCCTTGCGAATCTCCTCCTCAGAAACTTCTAATAACTGACTGAGATAGCGGTCTGCAAAACCATCCTTCTTTGCCTTATCCAAAACCTCTTTTGAAGGTACAGAACCCTTCATGCCAAGAAGCATCTCCTCTTCCTCAACCAACTCTTTCATCTGCTCAATAAAATAGTGCTTAATCTTGGTAAGTTCGAATAACTCATCTACCGTTGCACCCTTACGAAGTGCTTCATACATAATAAACTGTCTCTCACTGGTAGGTGTGATCAGCATTTTCAGCAGCTCGTCCTTGCTCTTCTCATGGAAATCCTTTGCAAATCCCAAACCATATCTGCCAATCTCCAGGCTTCGGATTGCCTTTTGGAATGCTTCCTTATAGTTCTTACCGATACTCATAACCTCGCCTACCGCACGCATCTGGGTACCAAGCTTATCTTCAGAATCCTTGAACTTCTCAAATGCCCATCTTGCAAACTTGATTACTACATAATCGCCACCTGGAACATATTTATCCAATGTACCATACACACCACAAGGAATCTCATCCAATGTAAGACCGGACGCCAGCATTGCTGATACCAAAGCAATCGGGAAACCGGTAGCCTTAGACGCCAATGCAGAAGAACGGGAAGTTCTTGGGTTAATCTCAATTACGATAATTCGGTCAGATACCGGGTCATGGGCGAACTGTACATTGGTACCACCAATAACCTCTACTTCATTTACAATCTTATAAGCCTGTTCCTGCAGACGTTTCTGACATTCCTCTGAAATGGTAAGCATTGGTGCAGAACAGAAGGAATCACCGGTGGGAACACCTAACGGATCAATATTCTCAATGAAACATACGGTAATCATGTTACCCTTTGCATCACGAACTACTTCAAGCTCTAACTCTTCCCATCCAAGAATGGACTCCTCTACCAAAACCTGTCCAACCAAAGAAGCCTGAAGACCTCTTGCACATACTGTCTTTAATTCTTCTACGTTATATACCAGACCGCCTCCGGCACCACCCATCGTATAGGCTGGACGAAGAACAACCGGATAACCAAGCTTATCTGCAATGGCCAGCGCCTCTTCTACAGAATAAGCAACCTCACTTCTTGCCATCTCAATACCAAGCTTATCCATGGTCTTCTTAAACTCGATACGGTCCTCGCCACGCTCGATGGCATCTACCTGAACACCGATTACTTTAACATTGTATTTATCCAAAATACCTGCACTTGCAAGCTCAGAGCAAAGATTAAGTCCTGACTGTCCACCTAAGTTTGGAAGAATTGCATCCGGTCTCTCCTTTGCAATAATCTGCTCTAATCTGGTTACATTTAACGGCTCAATATAGGTTACATCTGCAATATCCGGATCTGTCATAATGGTTGCCGGATTGGAGTTCACCAGTATAATCTGATAACCAAGCTGTCTAAGTGCCTTACATGCCTGTGTACCGGAATAGTCAAACTCGCATGCCTGTCCAATGATAATCGGACCGGAACCAATAATCAGTACCTTTTTGATGTCTTCTCTCTTACTCATAACTACCTCTCATTCTGCTGCATAAACACAGCTTTTTATAAAAATTAGCTAAAAGAAAAGCCAGTAAAAAATCTACCGGCTTATTAAAACAATTATATAAATGCTTCCCCTTCTGGGAAATTAGAAGAAACAGAAATAAGAGGGTTAGAAATTACCCAAACACAAATAAAGGAACATAATGTTCCTACTAGTACTACAGGATAATTCAGCTTTTGATTCCAAACCGCACTCATCTGTACTCCTATCCGTCTGCCCCTTTGCAGACACTCTCTTCTTCTTGCTATTTTTAACATTATATCGAAAAATAATGCATTCGTAAATAGGAAAATGTTAATTTTTTTAAGAATATCAATCCAGCTCCCTATCTTTTACAATATGACCTTCATCCATATTCTTCTGTAAAATATGCTTCATATAATCCCAAAGCACCCTAGAACCTTCCGCAGTTCTTTCATTCCGCTTTAAAATCTGGGAGATTTTCACCTGATTCTCCTCCCATGCAAAACCATTTGATGCATCATTTAACATCATCGGCTGGATATTATCCATGCATCTTGCAAACTTTGCCTCCGCTGTCTCCTGCGCTTCAAATTCATGCCAGAGCGCTATCATTTTTTCAGCCTGGTCTTCGGGCAGCATATTAAAAATACGCTTTGCTGCCTTCTCCTCCCTCTCTGCCTGGTTTTCCTTCCCCTTTTCATCATAGGCATAGGTATCTCCGGCATCAATCTCCACAATATCATGAATTAACAGCATGGTTATGGTCTTTAATACGTCAATCTCCTCGTTGGCATATTCCTGAAGCAGAATTGTCATAATTGCCATGTGCCATGCATGTTCCGCATCATTCTCCCTTCGGCTGGAATCCGCAAGAAAGGTATGCCTGGTAATCTCTTTTTCTTTATCAATCTCCCTGATAAAATCAAACTGTTTATCAATCCGCTCCATTCTTACACCAGCTCTCCAATATAATAAAATCCTTTTGCTTCTGAAAGCTTCACATTCTGGAAGGTTCCAATCAGGGACACATCTCCCGGAAAATGCACCAGCAAATTGTTGGAAAGTCTTCCGGTAAGAAGGCTTTCATCCTGTTCATCTAAGCCCTCAACCAGCACTTCCATCGTTTTCCCTTCGTCTTTACTGCAGGTTTCCTTTGCAATCTCCTGTACTTCATGCAACAAACGGTTAAAACGCTCTTTAATCTCTTCCTCTGTAGAAGCAAATTCCATTGTTGCCGCAGGAGTTCCGGTACGCTTAGAATAAATAAATGTAAATGCCGAATCAAACCGCACCTTTCTTACCACATCTAACGTATCTAAGAAATCCTCTTCCGTCTCTGTTGGAAATCCTACAATAATATCTGTTGTAAGAGAAATATCCGGAATAGCAGTTTTAATCTTATCTACTAAAGCCAGATAGTCTTCTTTTGTGTAACGACGGTTCATATCCGAAAGAATCTTTGTACTTCCTGACTGCATTGGAAGATGTAAATGTTTGCAAATCTTGGTAGAATTTGCCATGACTTCAAGCAACTCATCCGACAAATCCTTTGGATGGGAAGTCATAAAACGAATCCGCTTTAAGCCCTCAATCTGTTCCACTCTCTTTAAAAGCTCAGCAAAACTGATTGGCTCATCAAGCGTCTTTCCATAAGAATTCACATTTTGTCCTAAAAGCATAACTTCCACAACACCATCGGAAACTAATTTTTCAATCTCATCTATGATATCCTCCGGTTTTCTGGAGCGCTCTCTGCCTCTTACATACGGTACAATACAGTAGCTGCAGAAATTATTGCAGCCAAACATAATATTGACACCACATTTAAAATCATACTTCCGGTCACTTGGCAGGTCTTCCACAATCTCAGTGGTACCTTCCCAAATATCAATAACCATGCCCTTGCTGTCTAATTTGTTCTCAATCAGCTCTGCAAGCTTAAAGACATTATGGGTACCAAAAATAATATCCACATGGCGGTAACTTTGTTTAATCTTTTCAACCACCAGACTTTCCTGCATCATACAGCCGCATAGTGCAATCATCATCTCCGGATTCTTTTTCTTTAATTTCTTAAGCTGACCAAGTCTTCCATAAACACGAAGATTGGCATTTTCTCTGACTGTACAGGTATTCATAATCAGAAAATCTGCTTCCTCACTTTCTGTCCGGACATAACCAATGGTCTCTAAAATACCTTCCAGTTTTTCACTGTCCTTCGCGTTCATCTGACATCCAAAGCAAACACTGCAATAAGTTAAAGGCCTTCCAAGCTCTTCTGACTTCTTTGCGAGACGTACCTTTAACCGTTCCATAATCTCTCTCTGCTTTGCTGCCTCTTGTTCATTTATATTTGTTTCTGTTCTCATAATTGTCTCCATATTCTAATCAATATTTGTACATACAACGCAGGCATTCAAAAAAACAGTTTCGCAATCACCTGAAACATATTTTATCTTTATACATCATACTTCTTCATGATATCTGCCATATAATTAAGCTTTTCATCTATGCCAGCCTGCAAAGTCTCCTGCTTTATATCAACCATCACGGCATCATAATCAATCTGTGCATACATATCATAATGGGTTGCAACAAGCTGATCTCCCTCTAAAAATGCCTTGATAAAACGTTTTCCATCCTTATATCCTAATTTTAAATTCATGGAAATCTCCGACGCTGTGAAATTAAGAGTCCCGGATAACAGTCCACCCAAATCCCTATATGGCTTTAACAAATAAAACTCAGCATCCGGATAAAGCTCTGTATTTATCTTAGCATTTGTAGATAAAGATAAAATCAAAAACTTACGGCATCCACTGTCATATAGTGGTTTGATTGGCATATTGTCAAGCAAGCCACCATCCCGATACCTTACACCGCCATAGCTTACATCCTCATAAATGACTGGCAACGCAGACGTTGCCTCCATTAAGGTTACTATCTCAGCATCTGTCTTTTCGTTCAGCTTATGATACTCTGCCTGATTTACCATGCCGCTGTAAGCAGCCCCCTCACCATATAAACCATCCACTGGTGCCACTGTAACATACAAAGGATATGCCAACGTACGGATTTTGTCAAAATCCACATACTGATAGAGTAACTCTCTCATCTTTCCTCTGGAAAAAGCGCCTTCTCTTCCATCAAGCATGGATAAATCTACGTCAAACACAGTAGACGGATTGATGGTCTCCCAGACCTTGATACCTGTTGCAGTGCCACAGCAGCATACAATCAGCTCATTCAGTGCACCAATTGACACACCGGACACTCCACAAAAATCATCTAAATATCCCTCTTCCTCAAGTGCCTGTAAAGCTCCCATCTGGTAAGCTCCCTTTGCACCGCCGCCACATAAAACAAGTCCAAATTTATCTTTCATATCTTTCCCCATATTTATTGTATCACTATAGTATATGCAGTTACTACTGATTTCTCTTTATATAACAAATATAGATTATATTTTGTTACTGTTCACACCTTTGCCAGAGTGTCCGCCTTAGATAACGTGTGACAGTAACTTTATTTTGCTTTCAGCAGATACGTAATAGCCTCTTTCAAGCCGTCAACTGACAACGTGTACATGTGAAACAGCTTTGAAAGTGCTGCTTCCGACTCCATCCAGTGAAAGGAAGATGCCATATCTTTATGATATCTCGGATTCAACCACACACATTTTTTGTATTTGCTGTTTAAAAGCTCACACCACTCATAACCAGAATGACCATCATTCGGACCTCTGTAGTTCCCATTCTTGTCAAACAGCTCTTCCGGTGCCATCTGGGCATCACCCACAATAATCACCTTGTAGTCCTTATCATAATGCTTGAATAAATAATCCAAATCCACCCAGTCACCAATCTCACATTCCGCTGTTTTGTATACCTTGGAATAAATACAGTTATGAAAATAATAGGTTTTTACATCTTTAAAATGATTCGCCTTGTGAACTGCCTGAAACAGCTCATTACAAAGCTCCATAAAAGGAATCATAGTTCCGCCACAGTCAAACAATAATAAAAGCTTCACTGTATTTTTCCTTGGTCGGTCAAATTCAAGCTGCAGATAGCCACCATTATCGCAAGTCTTATTGATTGTTTTATTAATATCAAGCTCCGTCTTTGGTACATCCAGCCTTGAAGAATACTGGCGCAGACGACGGAATGCCACCTGGAACTGGCGCATATTAAGAACTCTGTCATTACGGAAATCCTGGTATTTGCGCTCGCTCATCACCTGAAATGCACTCTGCATGCCACCCTGTTCTCCTACCCGAATACCACCTACATTTCTTCCGTGATGTCCAAAGGCAGAACCACCGGCTGTACCAATCCAGTAATTACCACCATTATGCTCTGATTTCTGTTCTGACAGACGCTCCCTGAACATTCGCTTTACTTCATCCGCATTGCGCTGCTGATTATAAGAGTACATCTCCTGGTTCTGCTTATCAAACTTCATGTCTTCACCCTTATCAAGCCATTCCATCAGATTCTTCGATAAAGCATCCTCCGACTGCACATCCTTAAAAAATTCCATAAAAGCCATATCAAATTTATCATAATCAGACTCAGATTTTACCAAAATCATCCGGCTGATATAATAAAAATTAGAAAAATCAGACCCAACAAGTCCTTTGTCTAATGCATCCATAAGTGTCAGCCACTCTGTCATGGAAATATCCAGACCCTTTGCCTTTAAGGTATAGAAAAAATCAATAAACATGTTATCTTCCTCTTAATATAACTTTGCTTTTTTCAGTGCCTCTAAATCCTCATCCTTTTTTAAAAGTACTCCGATAAATGGCAGTTCTTCCCGCAAATGCTCTGTATCAACACCACTAATCAGCAATGCACGTATCCAGTCGATAAACTCCGAGGTGCTAGGTTTTTTACGGATATCTCTTAAGGAACGAATCCAGTAAAAAGTATCCATGGCATTTTTCAATACATTCTCTTCTAAATTTTCAAAATGCGCATTGACAATCTCTTTCATCTGCTCTCTGTCCGGGAAGGTAATGTAATGGAAAATACATCTTCTAAGGAAGGCATCCGGTAATTCTTTTTCTGCATTTGATGTAATAATCACAATCGGACGTTCCTTAGCCTTTACCGTCTCCTTTGTTTCATGGATATAAAATTCCATTTTATCAAGCTCCCACAATAAGTCATTCGGAAACTCCAAATCAGCCTTATCAATCTCATCAATCAATAAAATGACTTGTTTATCTGCCTTAAACGCTTCACCAAGCTTACCGAGCTTAATGTAATGTGCAATATCATCCACACCTTCCTCGCCAAACTGGGAATCATAAAGTCTTTGAATGGTATCATAAACATATAGTCCATCCTGGGCTTTTGTCGTAGACTTTATATTCCAGATAAATAATTCCTTATCCATAGACTGGCTGATTGCCTCCGCAAGCATAGTCTTTCCGGTCCCCGGCTCCCCTTTAATCAAAAGCGGTTTTTCCAGGGCAATAGCAACATTTACCGCTGCCATCAACTCTTCACTTGCTACATAATCCTTGCTTCCTGTAAATTTTGTTTCCATTTTTTCACCTTTCTTTTACGGTCTCACCTGTCCGTTTCCGTAAATAATATATTTTGTCGTTGTAAGTGCCTCTAATCCCATCGGACCTCTTGCATGAAGTTTCTGGGTACTGATACCAATCTCCGCACCAAAACCAAACTCAAATCCATCTGTAAATCTGGTAGACGCATTCACATATACTGCTGCCGAATCCACCTCATTTAAGAAACGCTGTGCATTATCATAATCAGACGTTACAATGGACTCTGAATGACCGGTTGAATGGGCATTTATATGTTCAATCGCCTCATCAATGGAATCTACCACTTTGGCAGATATAATCTTATCTAAATACTCTGTTCCATAATCTGCTTCTGTTGCAGGAACAACAGACTCATCATAGGCCTGAATCATTTCATCACCGCGCACCTCACAGGCATTATCCTTCAGCATAGCAATCATAGCCGGCATAACCTTTGGGGCAATTGCACTATGTATGACTAAAGATTCACAGGCATTGCACACCCCAAGTCTTTGCAGTTTTGCATTTTTTACAATGGAAACAGCCATATCCACATCTGCCGACTCATCAATATATACATGGCAGTTACCGGTACCTGTCTCAATTACCGGAACCGTTGCATTCTTTACCACCGACTGAATGAGTCCGGCACCTCCACGAGGAATCAATACATCAATGTATTCATTCATCTGCATCATCTTTGTTGCAGTCTCACGGCTTGTATCCTCTAACAGGAATACGGCATTCGAAGTGACATCATTCTCAGTTAAAGACTTTTTAATGACATCCACAAGTGCCATATTCGAATGTATCGCATCGGAACCACCGCGTAAAATTACAGCATTTCCGGTCTTAAAGCAGAGAGAAAATGCATCTACCGTAACATTTGGACGTGACTCATAAATCATCCCGATTACACCTAAAGGAACTCTCTTTTTTCCAATCATAAGACCATTCGGACGCTGTTTCATGGAAAGAACCTCTCCAACCGGGTCTTCAAGGGCAGCCACCTGTCTCACTCCCTCTGCAATTCCCGCAATTCGTTCCTTCGTAAGGCTTAAACGGTCTAGCAGTGCCTCCGGCATATTATTCTGTCTTCCATTTTCAATATCTTTTTGATTCGCTTCGATAATCCTGTCTGCTTCTTTCTCTAAATTAGCTGCAACGCTTATAAGGCAGGCATTCTTAACCGGCTGGCTTAACCTTATCAACGTCCTTGCTGCTTCCTTTGAAAGCTGTCCCATTTTTTCTAATTCCATATAAAGTTCCTCCCTATTCATAATTTAAGAACGCTTCTGCATTCCTTCTAATGGCTGTCGCGTTAAGTAATCATTTCAGTACAATTGTAAAAATATGCAGATTTACGACAACCTCCTTAAACTTTAAAAAATCTCTTGTTCTGTCACAATATAGCCCGGTAAAATATCATGCTCCTCACACGGTAAATCAGTATCTATAACCTGAAATCCAAAACAAAGCGCCACGGCTGTATGTTCCGGATGCACTGCCAAATACCGGTCATAATAACCTCCACCATATCCAATCCGGTGTTTATTCCGGTCAAAAGCAAGCCCCGGCATCAGAATAAGCGCCGGCTTTGATAAAACCGTACTCTGTTCATCCATAACAGGCTCCATAATACCATATGCACCGGTCTGATAAGCTGTATCTTCATAAATCTCATAAAATGTAATCCGCTTCTGTTCCTGATTCGTCACCGGCACATAGACCCGTTTTCCATCCAAAAAAGCCTGCTTTTTTATTCTATCACAAAGTACCTCTCCTCGAAAAGCCTGATAAATACAAATATGCTGGAAATTTTTATAAAAATGGCTGTTTATAATGTTTTCCGCAATTTGTTCAGATAGATTTCTCCGTACTTTCTCAGATATATTCTTCCGTTTTTCAAGCATTTCCTGTCGTATATTCTTCTTATTCACAAAAAACCTCTCTTACCTTTACAAGCTATCTTTTTATTATTGAATATTCCGCTTCTTAACCTTCTCTAACGGAACAATCGATCCATCCGGTCTTTGAATCTTAACATTTTCTAACGTCTGCTTCATATTATTACGAACAGATTCAATATATTCCTGACGCAATGCCTGCTGCTCCTCTTTTTCAGCCTCCGTCAATCCCTCACCTTTCGATTTGTGATATAATTCATTAATTCTTGCAATTTTTTCATCTGTCATAAACTTATCCTCACTTCATTTTTTATACTTAAAAATAAAACTTCTATTACATACTATATATTATTTCCAAAGTCATTTTTCACAGCATTTTTTCGGTACACAGCTTTGGGTTCAAAAAATTGTTTTCCATAAGGGCTATTTGCGTCCGTTGGTACTTAGGCTGCGTCTTTTGCAGCCTTATGTACCATTACGCACGCAACTAAGCGAAAGCGGGCCCGGGCGGAAACAATTTTTTGAACCCAAAGCGTCCGCTTATCAATCCTGTGAAAAAGGCGCAAACTCTCTTATAATGGCTTCCGCCACCTTCATTCCATCCATGGCCGCAGACATAATACCACCGGCATATCCGGCACCTTCTCCGCAAGGATAAATTCCCTTGATATTAGATAAGAAATTCTCATCTCTGGTTATCCGTACCGGTGATGAAGTTCTGCTCTCCACACCGGAAATCACAGCATCTTTATCTGCAAAACCTGCAATCTTTTTGTCAAATACATATATGCCTTCACATAATGCTTTGCCCATAAAATCGGGCAGACATTCTCTCACATTTCCAAGCACATATCCACCTTTAATCTGGGGAGTGACTTTTCCAAGCTCTGCAGATGCTCTGTTTTCATAAAAATCTTCAAATCTTTGGGAAACCACTTTACCCTGACCAGCCTGATAGATATTGCTCTCCAGTTTTCTTTGAAATTCAATTCCGGCAAGAGGATGATCAGAACCAAAATCACTTCGTTTTACGGTTACAATCAAAGCTGCATTGGAATTCTCTCCATTCCGACCGCTGTAACTCATACCATTTACAGCCGTTTTCCCTTCTTCGGAAGATGCATTTACAACATAACCACCGGGACACATACAAAAGCTATATACACCCCGACCGCTTTCCGTCTGGTGTGTCAGCTTATAAGGAGCCGCCGGTAAAATTCTGGCTGCCTTCCCTTCGCCATACATTGCCTTTTGAATCCACTCAGCCGGATGTTCAATCCGCACCCCCATGGCAAAATCTTTTGCTTCCATACATAATTTTTTATCATAAAGCATGGAAAAGGTATCCCTTGCACTATGACCAATGGCAAATACCACCTGATTGCAGTCCATCCATGTATCTTTCCCATCATGCTGCAGACAGACACCTGAGATTTTATGATCTAACACCTTAATATCTGTAACTTTGGTATCAAATAAAAATGTGCCTCCGTAAGATTCAATTTCTTTCCGGATTCCCTTTACCACATTTACTAGCAAATCCGTTCCCACATGTGGCTTGTTGTCATATAGAATCTCTTTTGGAGCACCATGACGTACAAAAGTCTCCAATACATAATGGATTCTGCCGTATTTGTCCTTTACCTGTGTATTTAGCTTTCCATCACTAAAGGTTCCTGCACCGCCTTCACCAAACTGAACATTACATTCCGTATCAAGCTTTCCATTTTCCCAGAAATCATTTACTTTCCGGATTCGTTCCTCCACCGGCAGACCACGTTCTGCAATTATTGGAGCATATCCCATTTTTGCCAGCTGTAACGCACAAAATAATCCGGCAGGCCCGGAACCTATCACAAGTGGACGATGTTCCATTTTCCTTGAACCTGGTACAGGACTCTGATAATCCGGCTTATTCGTTAACATAATATCATTATTGTTAATACATTTTAAAAACTTCGGATTCTTTTCATCCAAAATCCCTACGGTATATATATAATAAATCTCCGGCTTTTTTCTTGCATCAATAGAACGTTTTAAAATCTGATATTCAGGTACTTGTTTTACACGTAATTTTTTCATAATAAGCCGTTCTAACTGCACAGTATTCTCTATAGCAGAAACTTTTAAATTGCGTATTTCTATCATATACTTCCTTCCTATCACTTATAAGACAAAATTGCATGTGCTGCCTGTAATCCGGACAACATGGCAAAGGTTAAATTATATCCGCCACACTCACCATTTACATCTAACAATTCACCGGTAATATATAGACCCGGATATTTCTTACACTCAAAAGTTTCAATATTAACCTCTTCCACCGAAACGCCTCCTGCTGTTACCTGCGCTTTTTCAAAATCCATCCGTTTCACTGGAGTGAAGGTCAATTTCTTAATCAGCGATGTCATACGGTTTATCTGCTTTTCTGTAAGCTCTCCAATTGACAGCTCCGGTTCCATTCCTAATCTTTTAATCAGATATTCCCCAAATTTAAGAGGAAACAAAGCTTCTAATAATGTTAACAAAGCTTCATACGGTACGGCTTTGCTCTGTTTTTTTATATACTCCTTAAGCTGATCCCATGTCATGTCCGGAAAAGTATCAATCTGCAGACACTCCTCTCGTTCTTCCTCTTCAAAATGGTTGAAATAGCAGGATAAATTCATCATGGCAATACCGGACAAACTGTCTTCATTTATCTGAAGTTGTCCACTTTCTTTTCGAATCCGTTTTCCAGCGCAATAAAGAGAAATGGATACATTCAATCTCACACCTTTCGCCTTTCTTAAATCCTTATCTTCTACATAAGCTGGTGTAAGAACAGGCACCACTTTTTCCTGTGATAATTTAAGATTCTTTGCAATCCTGTACCCGGAATCGGTACCTCCTAATTTTGGTGCAGCCATACCACCAGTACACAAGATTACATTTACAGCATGATATATAACAGATTGCGAAGAACCATTTTTGTTTTGTTCTTCTGCTTTTACTATGTATGCTTTATTTTGATCCTCTTTTGAAACAGAAAACACTTCTGTATCCAGTACAAATTTGATTCCCATATTACAGCATCGGGCATATAAAATATCCGTAATTTGTTTTGCCTGGTTACATACCGGATAATAATATCCATCTTTTTCATATAACAAAATTCCTGCCTGTTCAAAAAAGTTAACTAACTCTTTGCTGCTATGGTGCATCACGAATTCATTAATAAATTCCTGCTGGCTACAATAAAGTCTCTCCACACCAAATTGTTTATTGGTAAGATTGCCCTTTCCATTTCCTGTGGCATTCAGTTTTCTGCCCGGAATCCGTTCTTTTTCAATTACTAAAATCTTTAGTCTCTGATTATTTGCAACAAGCTCATAAGCAGCCACAAGACCGGATGCTCCGGCTCCTACTATAATAACATCATACATCACATTGTATCCTCAATTTCTTATACACCTGCTTTATCAACTGGAATAGTTTTCCAAAAAACTATATAATTCCTCTTCATTTTCCAAATAATATCCGTCTTTTACCTTATTTTGCAAATCTTTTGGCAGCATATGAATCATAATCTGTGTATATTCATATACCGTCTTATCATCACTTTCTAATATTACGATTGTTCCATTGAAAGAACGAGCATAAAAACCTTTCTTTTCCTCTTTGCGATATGTTTTTCTTAAAGTCAATTCGTTTCCATTATATCCGGTAAGTTCAAAAGAAATCAAGCCTTCTTCCTGTTCCTTTCGTGACAAATGGCTCATATATTCCGATAGATATTGCTCTACCCCATCTTTATCACAGCCTAAAAGCATCGGAAACTCATCTAATTTCTCCGTTAACAGCCGATTTTCTTCCGGATAGTAGTACTCTATCACAAAACTTGTAATTTCATCAACCGGAAAAGCAGTTCTGTTCGCTGCTGTCTCAATATTCACATATTCGCCTTTTTCTGTCTTTTCATAACGTTCCGGATAAAAATATTGATAACAATATATACTGATACCGGCACATACGACAGCAAAAAGTGCAAATACCGAATAAATAAAATTTCTCTTCATACAGACCTCCTATGATAATTATACCAAAAGTCTGTCCGAAAGAGTTTGTTTT
>JAQXLK010000183.1 GCA_029012085.1 Clostridiales bacterium | reverse complement strand
TTCATTTCCTCAGACAGAGGATATTATTGAGAACGGACAGGTCAATGGTGTATCAGCAACCGATGTGCAGAAGATTCTTAATTTAAAGCATGCGTGGGAGTTTATTCTTGATAGGGATGTAATACAAAGTGAAAGTAACTATCATATGTTATGCCACATTGCAAAGTTGGTAAATGAAGGATTCTTTTATGATGGTGGACGTATCAGGGGGATTCCGGTTCAGATAGGTGGAACAAGTTATGTGCCTCCGCTTCCGATTGAATCTGTTGTTATAGAGCGAATTGAAGAGATAAAAAAGATGAATAAAGAAGCAATCGACATAGCAATTGAGTTATGTATGTACTGTATGAAGACGCAGGTATTTAAGGATGGAAATAAGAGGGCATCTGTGATTTTTGCAAATCATTACCTGATTGCGAAGGGCAACGGATTCCTGGTAATACCAGAAAAGGAAGTCCCAGAATTTAAGAAACTTTTGGTTGAGTATTATGAAGGTGCTCCGCTAGAGATTATTGGGGCATTTCTACGTGAAAAATGTTGGAAGAATTTTTAATATAGTTCATATAAAATATTAAAAAGCACTTGGATAAGGGAAGTTTGACATAAGTTCAATTTGATAATAAAATAGTGCAAGAATAGGTGTTAGGAAGGTGAGTATATGGTTTTGGAGGATTTTATTCTACAGGATTTAAAAAAACTAGCAGAAACTTTTGAATTACAACAGCTTATTCTTTTTGGTTCAAGGGCAACCGGCACGTGTAGTGAACGCAGTGATATAGACCTTGCTGCATATTTTAACTCCGTCAATGATTATTTAGAGTTTTGTGACAGAGTAGAGGATATACGGACTTTATTGATGTTTGATGTAGTGAATTTAAGTAGTGATATGATTTCGTTAGATTTACGACAAAGTATTGAAGATGAGGGGGTCATCTTATATGAAAAAATTTGAACAAGCAAAAAGATTATATAAAACTATGATAGATGAGTATTCTGTTCATTCGAATACGAAAGTATTTATTTCTGGTATTACCTCCGATTTTGACAGACTTTTTGAATTGTGTTGGAAGTCTTTAAAAGAATATTTACTAAAAGAGAAGTTCATCATGGCGGCCAGAACAGGTTCTCCTAAAGATATATTAAAGATATCATATCAGCAGGGATTGATTCATGATGAGGATTTTTGGTTAAAGCTTTTAGCAGATAGAAATGATGATGCACACCACTATAATGAATCAGCTGCGAGAGCATATGCTGCCAGAATAGAAAGAGACTATTTAGGCAAGATTGGTGAATTTATTACGTCACTTAGTGATTATATTCCGGAAGAAAAAGATGTATTAATAGATGTACCGGAAGATTTTCTTGTGGCTTTGGAAGCTTCCGGACTATATTATGACGAATTTATAGCAAAAGTTATGAGTGAAAATAATTGTGCTTCTGATTTGGAAGTATTTAAAATTTGGGAAACGATAAAGGATAAATATTACAAAGGAGAACATATATGAGTACATTTCAGGTAGAATTAAAAAAGGTAGTAGATGACAGTTATGAGATCGAGATTGGTTTTCAGCTGCAGAATAAGCTGATAGAAGATATTAAAAATGGTCTTGTTGGTAAAGTGAAGAAATTTGCGGTGGTGACGGACAGCACTGTGAAAGAGTTGTATGCAGATGGAATTTTAAAGGGATTGGTTGATGCTGGATATCAGGCAGATTTATTTGTATTTCCGGCAGGTGAGAAGAGTAAGACGAGAAAGACAAAGGAAGATGTGGAAGATGCCATGCTGGCAAAAGGCTACCGCAGAGACTGCTGTATCATTGCCGTTGGCGGTGGTGTAGTAACCGACCTTGCAGGCTTTGTGGCAGGAACCTTTGGCAGAGGTGTTCCATTTATTAATTATGCAACAACCCTGCTTGCAGCAGCCGATGCATCGGTAGGCGGTAAGACGGCAGTGGATACTCCGCTTGCAACCAATCTGATTGGATTATTTAATCAGCCGGAAAAGGTTTATATTGATATTGCTGCATGGAGAACCCTTCCGGAGCGTCAGGTAGTAAGCGGTCTTGCCGAGACGATTAAGCATGCCTGTCTTGCAAGAGCGGATTTCTTTGAATATCTGAACGAGAATATGGATAGCATTTTGGCATTGGATAAGGATGCATGTGAACACATCGCAAAGGTAAACTGTGAAGTGAAATACGAGGTCGTTATGAAAGATGAATTGGAAAGCGGACTTCGTGAGGTGTTAAATCTTGGACATACCGTTGGACGTGCCATTGAGACAGTCAGTGACTATAAGTTACTGCATGGTGAGGCGGTAGCCATTGGTTTGGTAGCAGAGGTAATGCTGGCTTATAAGTTAGGTCATGTGACTGCCGATGAAAGAAATGCGGTAATTGCATTACTTCAAAAGGCGAAGCTGCCAACGGAGATTCCAGAGTATATTGACAGGGAAGCACTTGTGAAGAAGCTCTATACCGATAAGAAGGTACGGGATGGAAAACTGCGTTTTGTCATCCAGAAGGGAATCGGTGATGTGGTGGAATTTGAAGAAGGTGTATTTGCCACACCGATTGAAGAGAGTGTCGCAAGAGAGATTATTATGGGGATGTAACCAGAAGACACAAATTAAATAAAGATAATGTATAGTCCATAAATGATGCTGTATCTTAAAGAGGAAGGTACAGCATCATTTTTTGTATGAATAATTGACAATATGAAATAAAGGTAATATATTACTTATTATAGGTAATGTATTACCTTTTTAACTACTGTGAGTTGACAGGGAAGTGATATGTACAATTAACGAAGTGAGGATTAATTATTGGGAGGAAGTAA
>JAQXLK010000182.1 GCA_029012085.1 Clostridiales bacterium | reverse complement strand
TCTGTAAAGCCAAATGCGGCAGCATATTTATCCGAAGTCGTTGTGACCACTTCCGGATTATTCAAATCCGAAAAAACCGACTCCTTACTGACTCTTGTAATTCCCGTCATAACGCCTCTTGCCATACTAGGATTTGTCTTAAATGTGGAATTAAACAAAACCCTAATAAATTCTACAGTCTCCTCCCAAAAACCATGTACATATGCCTCTTGCATCGGGGTATCGTACTCATCCAGCAGAATAATTACTTTCTTTCCATAATGGCGGTAGAGACATTCAGATAACCGATGCAAAGAAGACCCTGCATCAAAAGCATCCATATCTGTTCTCATTCGGTCTATATAATTCTTATCATTTACCGACAGCTTATCACTCTCAACTAAAAAAGCATATTTTTCAAACTGCGCCATTAGCAACTCCAAAATCCGCCTAATGGTGAACTCATAATTTATCTCTTTCACTCTGGCAAAGGACAGACTGATAACCGGATAAGTTCCCTGCAACTGTCTGTATTTTTCCTCCTGCCAGATGGATAATCCCTCAAATAAATCCCCTCTATCTGCATAATCCACAGAAAAGAACTGCTCTAACATACTCATATTCAAAGTCTTTCCAAAACGGCGTGGCCGGGTAATCAAAGTCACATCATCCCCACTCTCCCACCATTCTTTAATAAAAGAGGTTTTATCTATATAAAAATAATTTCCTTCCACAATCTTTGAAAATTCCTGTATTCCGATTGCTACTGTTCTTGCCATAATGGTTTCACCTCTTTCCTTATTACATATAAGTTCCACTCTGCCTATTATTATATTATTCTTTCCTTTTTTTCACAATGATAAAAGAGCCACTTTTGTCTTTTTTGCATTCAGGTTGTACCTTAATTATTCATCAAACAAAGTACCACATAACTTATTGTAAAAATCACCTAGCGCAGTATTTTTCTCAAACCGAACTGCTTTTTCCCGACACACATCCGAATCAAATGGTGGGATAGCATTTGTACTGATTCCATATAGAATATCAGAAAGTTTTTTCCAATCTCCAAAAGGGAAAATGTAACCATTTACTCCTGAAGTAATCAGCTCTTCTATTCCACTAACCGGTGTGGAAATTACCGGAATCCCATTTGCCTGTGCCTCGATTGCCGCCAAAGGAAATCCTTCAAATTCCGAAGCCAGCACCAATGCATCTGCACCTTTCACGAAACTCCATGGATTTTCCTTCCATCCTAACCAATGAACCCGTCCTGCTACATCTAAGGTCTGCGCCAGTTGCTTCATACTTTCTCCATAACGATTATCATCATCTCCGATTACAAACAACTCCCATGTGTCCCCCGCAGCTGCCACACCTTGAATTATAACATCTAACCGTTTCTCCTCTGATACCCTTCCCACAAAATACAAACGATGTATCGTGTTCCTGCACTGGCAGACTTCTGCCTGCCTGCATTTTTCGAAGTCTACCGGATTATATACATATTCAACCCTGCTCTCCGGTAAATGTTCCAAAATATCATCATATATACTTTGACTGATTGCAAAATGTGCATCTGCAAGCTCCAACGAATCGTAGCTTCCATATCCTGAATCTTCATAACGTTTTACCGGTGCATGAAGCCAGGAAATAATTCTAATTGCAGAATTCTCCATAAGCATCGCTGTCTTTCTGGCTACGTAACACATAGATGGCCATGCGGTTGCCAAAATGCAATCCGGCGCTCCCATTTTTTCCAAAAAGCGCTTATAACAATCGGAAAACTCTGCTAATGTATGTCCTGCCAAACCTTCTAATAATGTATAGTAGGGAATGCCTTCTGTTGTCCATTCCACCCCGGTGGAAATCAATTGTACAACACGAACTTCCATTCCTTTCTGTTGCAGATACGGTACTATCATGTTAATTATATTCTCCACGCCACCTTTGTCACCAATAGGTACCAGAATATCAATTTGCTTTTTAACGGAAGTATTTTTTAATTGATCAGAGTCCAAATATTCCCCCAAGGTCATAATCTCCAACCCCGGTATCACAGCACCGCCTTCTGTGGCATCCACCACCGGCATCGTAACATCTGACTGCTTCACACGTTCTGCAATCCATCGATTATACATCATAAATAAGCGGCTGACCGGAACACTGCCGCCTCCCACAGCCGGCACCTGTTTCATCAGCTCAGCTTCTTCCGCCTCCCGGCGTGCCGTTCCTGTGGCATGTGCCAGATTCCCTGTATAGGCAAGGTCAAGACCAATAAATGCAATCCTTCCACATCCCAACCGAATACATACGTCCAATGCCGTCGTGCTGACAGAACCTCCGGTGTCATACAGATTCCAGCCCTGTTTGTGAGCCAGTTCCTCCGCCTTGTCATATCCTTTCTGGCAGATTAAATATTTCTTTCCCCGGTAGTTCTTTGCAAACCCTTTATAAGCCGTTGCCAGATAAAGCATTGGCACTGTCTGATTCTCCAAGCCTGCCATATGACCATAAATCCTGCTGTTTGCATCTGTTACAATCATATAATCCACATCTATGCCAAGTGATAGCAGCTTCCTAAATACCGTCTCCACTGCCATAATAATGGTTCCCGGTTTTTTATTCTTTAATTGCTCTACATTTTTATCAAGGGAAGGTCCCGCTGCCACAATGATTACATCTTTTCCCTGAAACTGTGGTTTTAATTCATCAACATAGCCATCAAAATTCCGAAAATTCTCCCGGCTGTTCGCCTCAAACAAAACTGCTGCATTTCTCTTACCACTGTCCCGGATAAAAAACATTTCCATCTGCTCCCGGATTCCTGCATCCGGTATGTGACGAAGGGACGGATTATGTATGATAAAACTCTTCGTTGTCTCATCTAACGTGGCAATCATCTTTGAAAAATCAGGATCATAAATCAGTGAAAATCCCGGCAGGGCAAACAACATGTCCATCTCGGTTGCCATCAGGCAATGATAGATTACATCCATATCACTTTCAAAAACCTGAAGGGAAATTCCATCGTCTAACAAAAACAGCTCCTTCACATGATAACCAAGCCCTAATCCCCATAAAATATAGGAATCACAGCTTCTGTCATAGTAATAGCCGGCAAAATCAGCAGCCTCCTTCAAAGGACTTACATTACTGTGATAGTAATAAACTCCCTTCTCATCCTGTCCTGCCATGGTAAATGCACCGGAATTTGTATCTTCCAAATGGTGAATACCCTGCCACGTACCTGCAGCATTTTCTCTCTCATAACGCTCATGATATTCCATTACCTGCTTCCAAAGCTTATCGTCCCGTTTTTTCAGAGCCTCCATGTTCCGTTCCCATACCTCCGGACTGGTGCCCAGCCCATCATAGGTCCGGATTGCCTCCTGCAGGGATTGTAAAAATGAAAGAAGACGAAGTTCCAGTAAATCCGCCATCAGCACATAGTCCTGATTATCCTGTGCCGCCAAAATATCCTGTAACGCCAGGCTAATCTCTTCCGGATTCACCAGTTCCGTCTCCTGATTATAAAATGATATATCTGCAAATACTGCCTCAAGCACCAGCATCAGATTCTCTGTTACCGTCGTAAAGTTACGCACCACATAATCATAATTCTGAATGTGGCAGGCAT
>JAQXLK010000181.1 GCA_029012085.1 Clostridiales bacterium | reverse complement strand
ACAAAAAAAGCAAGAAGGGTAGCATATACGAAACAGAAGTGGATAACTTTCGTGTAAAATATGGAGTTGGTGGACAGTATTGAAAAATAAGAAAATGGCGTTGATTGGCTTCCAACAAACAAATTTATTCCTCAGCGCTGGAATTCAAATATAACCGGTTGACTTTTCATAAAAGAACCGATATACTGATTAGCAGGCAAAGAGCACGAACTTTGTTTTGTAACAATTAACCCCATTTGGATAAGGAGGACAATTATGCATCGTATTATGAAAATGAACTTTAATTTAATAACTAGTAAACAAGGTGTGATTGTCCTTGGAAATCAATAGATGGGATTTTTATATATTCTTTGAGTCAGTTAAGGACTCTAATCCCATAGCAGTATGTAACAGTATATTTGAATTCGGATAATCAACACCTTTATGTAAGGTGTTTTTTTGTTGTACAAAAAAATCGTTGGAAATTGTACAAATAATCAAAGAAACACCTGATAGTAGAAAGGAAATATGTATGATTACAATATATGGTAAATATACAAATGCAGTTGTTTATACAACCAGTAATGAAGAATATGCAATTGACGATTATGCCCGCAAACAATTACAGATGATTTGTGACCATCCAAGTGCGGAAGGAAGCAAAATCCGCGTTATGCCGGATGTGCATCCGGGCAAGGTGGGGACAATCGGTCTGACAATGTCTGTGGGAGATTCTTTGCTTCCAAGTCTGGTTGGAGTGGATATAGGATGTGGAATGACTATTGCGAAAATCAAAGCTAAAAATATGGAATGTCAGAAGCTGGATCGGATTATTCGTGAAAATGTTCCATCCGGTGGGAAAATCAGGAAAACAGCACATAAGCTGAGCCGTACAATTGACCTCAGTCGTTTGTACTGCTATAAAGCAATTGATGTGGCGAAAGCGGATTTGAGTATTGGAACACTTGGCGGTGGGAATCATTTTATTGAAGTAGATAAGGATGAAGAGGGCAGCCTTTATCTTGTGATTCATTCCGGCAGCCGTCATCTTGGAATGGAGGTGACGGAGTACTATCTGAAGGAAGGGCAGCGTGTATCACAGATGAAGAAACAGGGTCATGCCCCGTACGAAATGACATGCTTAGAAGGAGAATTGCTAGAAGCATATTTTCATGATTTGGCAATTACACAGGATTATGCAAGACTAAACAGAGAGGCTATGATTGACGAGATTGTGAGAGGAATGAAATGGCGGGTTTTGGACAGTTATACCTGTATTCATAATTATATTGATTTTTCGGGAGAGCTGCCTATCCTGCGAAAGGGAGCAATCCGTGCAAATGAAGGTGAAAAGGTGATTATTCCGATTAATATGCGTGATGGAATTATTTTTGGCACCGGTCTTGGTAATGTGGATTGGAACTGTTCTGCACCCCATGGCTCCGGACGGATTTATAAGCGTTCGGAGGTAAAGGAACATCATACGTTATCTGAATTTAAGAAAGAAATGGAAGGTATTTATTCTATTTGTGTAAATAAGGATACGTTAGATGAAGCTCCGTTTGCATATAGAAGAATAGAGGATATTCTTGATGTGATTGGAGAGACAGTAATGGTTGATAAGATTATAAAACCGATATATAATTTTAAGGCAGGTGGAAAGTAAGGGGAGGTACAACATGAAAAAATATATATTGGCATTGGATCAGGGGACAACAAGCTCCCGCTGTATTTTATTTGATAAGCAGGGAAATATTTGCAGCATGGCACAAAAGGAGTTTGAACAGATTTATCCAAAACCGGGATGGGTGGAGCATAACCCGCTGGAAATATGGTCATCGCAGTTATCGGTAGCAACAGAGGCTATGAGCAAAATCGGTGCTACAGGGGAAGATATTGCTGCTGTGGGTATCACAAACCAGCGGGAGACTACGATTGTATGGAATCGGCATACCGGAGAACCGGTATATAACGCCATTGTATGGCAGTGCAGAAGAACAGCAGACCGTATTAAACAGATGGTAGAAGACGGTATGTCAGATTATGTGCAGCAGACAACCGGACTTGTACCGGATGCATACTTTTCTGCATCCAAGCTTGCCTGGATTTTGGACAATGTGGAAGGAGCTAGAAGGGAAGCGGAAGCAGGCAATCTGTTGTTTGGAACCATTGATACATGGTTAATCTGGAATCTGACAAAGGGTGCTGTTCATGTGACGGATTATACCAATGCGTCCAGAACCATGATGTTTGATATTCACCATTTATGCTGGGATGAAAAGCTTCTTCAGTATTTCAGGATTCCCAAAGAAATGCTTCCAGAGGTGAAGCCTTCCAGTAGTATTTATGGATATACGGAAACCAGTGTGTTAGGCGACCGGATTCCGATTGCAGGGGCAGCGGGAGACCAGCAGGCAGCTTTGTTTGGTCAGTGTTGTTTTTCAGCCGGAGAGGTCAAGAATACATACGGAACAGGATGTTTTCTTTTGATGAACACCGGAGAAAAGGCGGTGACATCAAAAAATGGTCTTTTAACGACGATTGCAGCCAGCTTGGAAAATCGAATCCAATATGCCCTGGAGGGAAGTATCTTTGTGGCAGGTGCCGGAGTTCAATGGTTAAGAGATGAGATGGATATGCTTAAGGATGCCGGGCAGTCAGAGGAATATGCTCTTTCAGTGGAGGATACCAATGGTGTTTATATGGTGCCGGCATTTACCGGATTAGGAGCTCCGTATTGGAATCCCTATGCCAGAGGAACGGTGGTTGGGCTTACAAGAGGCTGTCGGAAGGAGCATTTTGTCCGGGCTGCCCTAGAAGCTATGGCTTATCAGACCTATGATATTCTAAAAATTATGGAGCAGGAATCTGGTGTGGATATTGTAAGGCTTAAGGTGGATGGCGGAGCAGCGAAGAATGATTTTTTAATGCAGTTTCAATCAGATGTACTTAATGTAGATGTTTTACGACCGGAATGTGTAGAAACAACAGCATTAGGGGCTGCCTATCTTGCAGGGATTGCTGTGGGTTATTGGAAGGATTTAGAGGATGTCCGAAGAAACTGGGCACTTTCTAATACGTTTCATCCGGACATGCCGGAAGAAAAGAGAGAAAAATTGTTATCAGGCTGGAAGCGAGCAGTCAAATGTGCGCTTGCCTGGGCAGAAGAATAAAAATATACATAAAGTGGAAAGAGGGAGAAAATGTATTTATTACTGTTAGCTGTTATATATATTGCTTTTATAAGTCTGGGACTGCCAGACTCTTTGTTGGGGGCAGCCTGGCCTACGATTCGTACCGACTTTAATGTGCCTTTATCGTATATGGGATTGATTTCCATGATTATTTCAGGTGGCACCATTATTTCCGGTCTGATGTCAGAACGGATTACAAAGAGATTCGGAACAAGAGGAGTAACAACGGTGAGTGTTTTTCTTACCGCAGTTGCTTTGTTCGGATTTTCTACAGCAACCGAGTTTTATCAGATGTGTTTATGGGGGATACCTTACGGACTGGGTGCAGGAGCCATTGATGCAGCACTAAATAATTATGTTGCACTGCATTATAATTCCAGACATATGAGCTGGCTGCATTGTTTTTGGGGCGTGGGAACCATCATCAGTCCATATATTATGAGCTATGCGCTTACACATACGGTATGGACAGACGGATATCGTATGGTTTCCTATCTGCAGTTTGGTATTGTTATTGTGTTGATTTGTGCACTGCCATTATGGGAAATTAACAAGTCAGCGGTTGAAGAAGAAAGTAATACCAAAGTTCTTGGAATAAAGGGGGCTTTAAAGATAAAAGGTGTGCCATATCTTTTGATGGGCTTTTTATCCTATTGTGCGGCAGAAGCTACGGCAATGCTCTGGGCAAGCAGTTATCTGGAAGGTACAAGAGGCGTACCCAAAGAAGAAGCTGCAGCATTTGGTTCTATGTTTTTCATTGGAATTACAGCAGGAAGATTTTTGTCAGGTTTTCTGTCAGACAGGCTGGGAGATAATAAGATGATTCGTCTTGGTACAGGAATAGCATTATTTGGTGTGTGCTGCATAGCACTACCATTAAAAATCACAGCAATCGTAGGCTTTATCATTATTGGTCTTGGTTGCGCACCGGTTTATCCATGTATTATTCATTCCACTCCGAAAAACTTTGGAACAGAAAATTCACAGGGGATTATTGGTATCCAGATGGCAAGTGCCTATGTCGGTTCCACATTTATGCCACCGGTTTTCGGTTTGATTGCCAATCATATAAGCTTGAAGCTTATGCCGGTGTATCTGGCATTCTTTTTGATACTGCTGTTTGTTATGATTTCGAAAACGGAAAAGGCGTGCGGGAATTGATATTTATAAAGATATGACGTATTGTTGTGAGTTGGCAGATGATTTAGATGATTATTGTAAAAAGATGGGAATAAAATATGAAAACTATTTCTATCACGAAAAATTAGTAAAAAAATAACAATGTACAAACGTATGTTCTGATGCTATAATTATCCTGTAAAGCAGAGGTGTTAATTAGAAAAAGCAGGATAGGTGGTGTATTCAGGATGGATGAAAGAATGTATTTGTGTATAGATTTAAAGTCGTTCTATGCTTCTGTGGAGTGTGTGGAACGTGGGCTTGATCCCATGACTACCAATCTGGCAGTAGCCGATCCGGAGAGAAGTGAGAAAACGATTTGTCTTGCTATTTCACCATCTATGAAGGCACTTGGCATAAAGAATCGATGCAGGGTGTTTCAGATACCGAAGAATGTGAAGTATATTATGGCACCGCCAAGAATGAAGCTGTATATTGACTATTCCGCAGAGATTTATGCGGTATATTTAAAGTATATTGCTAAAGAAGATATACATGTTTATTCTATTGATGAGGCATTTTTGGATGTTACCCATTATCTGTCATTATATCAGCTTACCCCTAAAGAACTGGCGGTTAAAATTATGGCAGATATTAAGAAAACCACCGGAATAACGGCAACTGCAGGGATTGGCACGAATCTGTATTTAGCAAAGGTGGCTTTGGACATTACGGCAAAGCATGTGGAAGATAACATTGGTTTTCTGGATGAAGAACGTTACCAAAAAGAATTATGGAACCACAAGCCCCTCACCGATTTTTGGAGAGTGGGAGCTGGAACAGAAAAAAGGTTAGGCAGCATGGGCATTTATACGATGGGCGATGTGGCTCATGCCGATGAAGATTGGTTATATCGTATGTTTGGTGTAGACGCTGAGCTTTTGATAGACCATGCGTGGGGACGGGAAAGCACCACGATGGAAGATATAAAGGAATACAAGCCTAAAAGCAGTTCCATTTCCAGCGGGCAGGTGCTTTCGAGAGATTATTCTTTTGTGGAATGTGAATTGATTGTAAAAGAGATGACCGATGCTCTTTGTCTTGATTTGGTAGATAAGGGAATGACAACGCAGTCTCTTACCCTGATGGTTGGGTATTCTAATGAGCTTGGAATGAGGCCGGCAAAGGGAACGGTTTCTATGCGGGAAATGACAAATTCCTACCGAATAATCCTTCCCTATGTGCTGGAGCTTTATGGGCGGATTGTACGAAGGGATAAGCCAATTCGCAGATTAAGTGTAACTTGTAATAGTATTGTCAATGAAATATATGAGCAGTATGATTTGTTTACGGACTATGCAGCCTTGGAACGTGAACGGAAACTGCAGAAAGCTGCTCTTGAGATAAAGCGGAAGTTTGGGAAAAATGCCCTTATTCGTGGAATGGACTTGCAGGAGGCAGCTACAACCATAGAACGCAATCAGCAGATAGGAGGGCATAAAAGCGGTGAGTAAGATACGACAAAAGATGGAACGGAGCAGCCGGGCAAAGCAATTTATGCCTTTTGATGCCTTAAAAGGTTTCAGGGAGGCTTTGGCAGAAAAGGAACGGATTGTTGTACCGAAGCGGGAATTATCCGAGGAGCAGAAAATGGAGCTTGATTATAAGCTGAAACAGATTCATAAAATGGATGTCATCACCGTAGAGTATTTCCAAAAAGGGGAGTATGTGAGGGTGACCGGAGTGGTATCGAGAATAGACGAAACAAGCAGGGTGTTAAAGATAGTGAATACAGGAGTTCCTTTTGATGACATATCTGATTTACAAGGAGAGGTTTTTATCGAGCAGGAGGGTGCATAATGGATGAAAAAATAGGAGTAGAGTACAAATGAGTAAATACTGGAGAACCATACTGAGTTTATTTATCATAACAGTTCTTCTGAATCTTTTGGCATTTTGGAAAGAGTTCTGTAATCTTTATACGGACTCATGAAATGGCTCATCACAAAGGATATTATAAAGAATGTGATGCGAATTTTATCAGTTTTCTAGTTTGTAGCAGCAGTGATGATTTGTGTTTGCAATACTCAGCATATTTAGAAATGTATGATTATTTAGATAATGCGTATTATCAGTATGTTTTTAAAAGTGATTCTGAAGCTGTGTGGGATGAATGGAAGAAACAGCCTGACCTTAGTGAACAGGTGGTATGGGACACCTTCGATATGGAAAATGAGTACGAAGAAGCATACGAGGAAGGAGTTAATCCTGTTTTGGAAGATAAAGTGTCAACGTATGCGGAAGAAGTGTCGGAGGTAGGATGGGAGACCCAGGCGGAAATATTAGATGAGCTTAATTATGACGGAGTGGTGAGACTTGTGTTGGAATATTATGATGTTTTTTTGTATTGAAGGCATTATGGCTCCTGATGGTGAAGAACAGGATGTATATTTTAGGACAAAAATAAGAATGTAACTTAGGAGGAAACAGTATGGAATTATCAGCATATATAAAAAGTGTAATTGATATGGACAGAGCATCTGTTGTGATTTGTAACTTAGACCATACAATCATTTATATGAATCCGGCAGCGATTGGGCGTTATGCAAAACGTGGTGGAAAGGGTTTAATTGGGAAAAGTCTTATGGACTGCCATAATGAAAAATCAAAAGAAATAATAGAAAATGTGGTAGCATGGTTTGGACAAAGCACAGAGAATAATATGATTTACACATATTACAATGAGAAAGAGAATAAAGACGTATATATGGTGGCGCTTAGAGATGATGACCAAAACCTGATAGGATATTACGAAAAGCATGAGTATCGTGATCGGGAAAATGCAAAGTTATATGATTTTAGCAGATCCCTAATATAAGGGAAAAGGAGAAAACTGGCAGATAAGATTGGCATTTAAAAGAAGAATTAGTGAAGTTTTGCAGGGAAAATGGTTTACCTGTTTCAGGCGGGAAAATAGAAATAACGGATAGGATTGCCTATTTTCTTGATACTGGAAAGATATGCTCTGCCACAACTGTAAAGAAAAGAGCAGCAGTGATTTCTGATATTAATGAAGATTCCCCAATAGAGCCTGATTTCGTTTGCTCTGAAAGGCATAGGGCGTTTTTTAAAGAACATATTGGCAATAACTTTTCTTTTAATGTTGCTTTTCAAAAATGGTTAAAAAACAATGCGGGAAAAACTTATAAAGAAGCCATTATTGCGTACTATCAAATTCTTGAGGAGAAGAAAAAAAGTAAAGCGAAAATTGATAAGCAGTTTGAATACAATACTTATATTCGTGATTTTTTCGCAGATAATAAAGGAAAAACTTTAGATGAAGCGATTAAATGTTGGAAGTATAAAAAGCAATTACAAGGGCATAACCGTTATGAGAGGTCTGACCTTGTGGCAATAGAACAGACAGGAGGGAAATAATGCTTAATGAACAATTGATTATGAAAATGACAGCGTTTAATAAAGGGGATCCAAAGCGGATTCAACATTTTATCAAAGTATATGAGTACGCACATATAATTGGTAAATTAGAAGGACTGGATGCAAAAACTCAGAAAATACTTGATATTGCGGCAATTTTGCATGATATAGGAATTCGTCCAGGTGAAGAAAAATATGGACGCTGTGATGGAAAAATTCAGGAACAGGAAGGACCGGTTTATGCACGAAAAATGCTGGAAGATTTTTCAGAAGTAACGAAAGAAGAAATAGACAGGATATGTTATCTGATCGGACATCATCATACATATACAGGAGTTGATGGAGAGGATTATCGTATTTTGTTAGAAGCGGATTTCCTTGTAAATGCTTATGAAGATAATTTAAGCGTAGAGAGTATCTGCACTTTCAGAAAAAATGTATTCCGAACGAAAACCGGAACAGAACTGCTCAATATGATGTATGGTCTTGAGCATTCGTGATAAAACTTCATTTATTCAGTGGATAGATAAAAATGATTAACAGATAAATTTAGAGGTATACATTATGGGCGAATTATCAAAATTACCTAACATCGGGAAAGTGGTAGAAGAGCAACTGAATCAGGTAGGAATTTTTACGGAAGAGGAACTGAAGTCGGCAGGAGCAGAGCAGGCATGGTTAAAAATACAGCAGATTGATGAATCTGCCTGTATTCATAGACTTTTAGCGCTAGAAGGTGCGATTCAGGGAGTCAAGAAAACACTTTTGCCGGATGAGAGAAAATTGGAATTAAAAGATTTCTATCAGTGGCATAAGAAATAGCAGGGAGAAAATAGTATGTTTTTTAGTAAAAAAGATTCTATTATTCGTGTAGACCGTGACAGCGTTTGTATGGGCGATGATTGTATGCCGCATTATAAGAAGCTAACGATTAACAGTAAAACAAGTATCCGGGAGCTTTTAGCAATTTTGGCAGATTATGTGCCAACCATGAAAAATGTGATTTGGGCAGTTCAATCTAATAGTGGGCTTTGCGGATATATTATAACAGATGAACAGGCAGATGCATCTTTTGAAGTGTATGGAAAGGATACAACTATTGTTGCGCCCCTCTCAGCCTGACTTACAACTAACCTAGTTGCCTGTCACAGAATTAACCGATATACTGTCACCAAAGAATAAAAAAGAAAGAGATCCTGGAACCTCTTCTTTGGCGAGTCGAACGTTCCAGGATCTAT
>JAQXLK010000180.1 GCA_029012085.1 Clostridiales bacterium | reverse complement strand
GTTTTATCAGGTAAATCCGGTACAGGCACAGAAATTATATCAGAAGGCAATCGAATATGCAGAGCTTACCGGAAAGGAGACGGTTCTTGATGCCTATTGCGGAACCGGAACAATCGGTATGATTGCGGCAAAAAAGGCAGGGAAGGTAATCGGTGTAGAGCTGAATAGGGATGCAGTGAAGGATGCAATTGCAGGTGCTAAAAAGAATCAGGTGAGCAATATCCGTTTTTATCAGGCAGACGCGGGAGATTTCATGGCGGTAATGGCAGATAAGGGAGAAAAGGCAGATGTAGTCATGATGGATCCTCCACGTGCCGGAAGCAGCGAGAAGTTTCTTTCTGCGCTGGTAAAACTGAAACCGGAAAAGGTGGTGTATGTGTCCTGCAATCCGGAAACCCTTGCAAGAGATTTAAAATTTTTGTGTGCAAAGGGGTATGAGATGAAAAAAGCAGCTGCAGTAGATATGTTTCCTTTTACAGATGATGCAGAGTGCGTTTGTCTCTTACAGAGTAGGAAATGAAAAACGGATAGTCATGTGCTTCGGAATATCTTATGATGCCAGTGATGGAAGGTGACAGCATCTTGAAGACACCAAGAATTGAAACGAAACGATTATTTCTGCGTGAAGTGAAGGAGTCCGATGTAAAAGCTATTTTTGACTGTTGGATGCAGGACGAGGAAGTTTCCAGATACATGTGGTGGAAAGCCAGCAATGAGATTGCAGAGGCACAGGCATTTGTTGATTTTGAGATCACACAGCTTGAAAATGATCGGTGGAACCGCTTCATTATCGTGCAAAAGGAAACAAAGGAAATTATAGGAACATGTCTTGTATTTATGAATGAGGAAGACACGGAAAGTCATTGGGATATCTCGTACAATCTAGGCAGGAAATACTGGGGCATGCATTGCAGGAAGAGTGGGATGTCATACGTCATTTTGAAGAAAATAGGTCTGGAACGTATGAGATAAAGGCAATCAAACCCGGTCAGCATATTTCTTTAGGAGATATAAACATTGAGGTAATTTCTTTGGCGGGACATACGAAAGGGTCGGCTGGTTTTTTAATAACACAAGAAAATTACGTCCTATCTTTGTGGGCATAGTGATAAAAAATATGATAAAGAAAAGCTGCTTGCCCATATCATAAATATTGAGAACTTAAAAGTAGATGACAGTACAAAACAAAATACGATCGGTTTTGAAACCTACTTAAGCAAATACGAAGACCATAATGGAAAATCAGAGATTGTCTTTACAATAGATAAAGTAAAATAATAGCAAATTAGAGCTTATTGAACCGCATAGAGGATGCGATGAGATTAAGGAATGGTTACAGAAATGGAACTGGCAGAAGTGATAATGAATCCGATCAGACAGATTTCTTTGATTTCATCTCCTGTCAATTGTAAATAGGGAGGGATAAGGTTCTATCATGAAAAGGAAGGCTGGGGAATGTACAATGAAAGAGATGTATGTGAATGAAAAACCATATCAGATTATAAAGCTGTTAGGTCATGGAAAAGGTGGATATTCTTATCTTTCAACGGATGGAACGAAGGAGTATGTGCTAAAACAGATTCACCATGAACCTTGTGATTATTATCAATTTGGTAATAAAATAGAATCAGAAGTGAAGGATTACGAACGCCTGAAGAAGATTGGAATCTCAATGCTCAGGATGTTAGAGGTTGATATTGAAAACGAAAGGCTTCTAAAAGAGTATATCAAGGGAGATACTATATTTGATTATGTCCTTAGAGATGAAGTAAAACCTGATTATGTAGAACAGATGAAAAAAATGTGTGTAGATCTTTACGCTGCAAATACGAATATTGATTATTTCCCAACGAATTTCGTGGTGCAGGAAGAAAAACTATATTATATTGATTATGAGTGCAATGATTATATGGAAGAATGGAATTTTGAAAATTGGGGGATCAAATACTGGTCCAGGACAAAAGAATTTTTGGAATATGTAAGTAAAGAAAAATAGAATTCAGATGGTAAATGATATGGCTATAAATGAATTACAAAAAAAACAATTTGAGAGAATGACAACGGAGCCGATAGGAAAACTGCTGTGTACGTTATCTGTTCCTACAATCATCAGCATGATGGTGACTAACATTTACAATTTGGTGGATACGGCATTTGTGGGGACTTTGGGAACCAGTGAGAGCGGTGCAATCGGCATTGTGTTTGGCTATATGGCAATCCTGCAGGCGATTGCGTTTATGTGCGGGCAGGGTGCGGGAAGTATCATGTCTAGAAAGTTAGGAGCCAAGGATCTGGAGAAAGCGACAAAATATAGTTCCACCGGTTTCTTTTTATCTTTTGTTCTGGGACTGATTATGGCAGTTCTTAGTTTGGTGTTTATGACCCCATTGCTTTATTTGTTGGGGAGTACGGAGACCATCGCCCCTATGCGGGAACATTAGTACAGCAACTGAGAGACGATTCTCTGGTAATTGCGATTGGAAGCCGTGCCCTGCGTCTGATGTGTGTAGGACAATTGTTTGTGCCATTGACGATGATGGTGGAAATGGGCTTTCAGAGTATTGGTGAAAAACTGCTGGCAAGCTTTGGATCATGTCTGCGAAGCGGGCTGCTGTTTATTCCGACACTACTGATTTTGAAAAATATTCGTGGGATTTCCGGAGTGCAGGAGGCACAACCCTTATCGTTTGTGTTTACTTTTATCGTGTGCTTGTTCCTTTGCAGAATCTATTTGAAGCACTTACAGGAATGACACAAGTAGATCAGATTTTGCCTTTACGGCAGGAATTCATATAATGAGAATTATTAGGAGTTATGGAGTGCTATGAGACAGAGAGATACGATGCCATTAAAAAAAATACTGATATTAATATTGGTTTTATTCTTAGATGTTGTTTTTACCCTGGTTATTCTTCCTAAAGGAATTGCGTGGGGATTTGCTCATGCGGGGATCAGGCTGGATTCCCATGATCTGGGAACAAAATATGGGATGGGAATCATAGTTAGATTAATTGGAGTTGCGGTAATTCTTCCAATTTTATCTCATCTTAGCGATATGCGAAAATATACCTGTAGAATTGATAAATCCTGCTTTGCACTCAGTTGGCTGTATTTTGTTTATATCATTGCCAATTTAGAAATTGACGGTGTGGCTTTTGCGACTCCAGGGTTGTTTTTATTGATGGTTTTGGAGTGCTTCGCCATTGGATTTTATGAAGAGATCCTATTTCGAGGTGTGTTGTTGCGGAAGTTTATAGAACTTTTTGGGAATAGTCATAGAAGAGTCATCTGTGCTGCTTTTGCATCCAGTCTTATATTCGGGCTAACGCACTTAATCAATTTCCGAACGGGAGCCAGTGCTGCGGCTGTATTAACACAAGTAGGTTATGCTTTTATGATTGGTGTATTCTTTTCGGCACTTATGCTTAGAACCAACTGGAATCTTTTGTGGTGTGGCATTCTTCACAGCTTATATGACATGGCAGCCGGATTAGGTGATTTTGCTTCCTGGCAAACGACAAAAGAAGTGACAGCAAATAGTAGTGCCCCGGGCACAGGAGCATATTTGATGAATCTTTGTCTTTTTATTCCATTGTTATTATATGCAATTTTTTTGTTGAGAAAAAAGAAAAGTAACGATGCTTGAGGTGGCGATACCTTTGAATTTTACTACCGGAGGTTATAGACGTTATGGAGATGCCAATGAAAAGAAACTTAAAAAAAGTTTTACTTATCACAGGAATATTGTTCGCTTTGATTATAATACTGGTGGGAAGCTTTTGGTATGTGACAGAATGTAAATATACAGACATTGATACGCAGATATCACCGGATGGACGCTGCCGGCTTACCTTGCAGATGAAGGGGGAACCGGAATGGCCGTTTGGCAGTACTTATGGAAGAATGATTGCCAGATATGATGGTAAAACCATAAAAAAACTAGATTTTGAAATCCGGGATGACGGAGCCATGCTTGGAAAGGAAAACTGGAATATCGTCTGGGGAGTCGCAGGTGTCCAGGTTACTTTATCAGGAAGTGAGCAGGAGGATCAGGTCATACAGATCATGTATGATGGCACAGAAGAATTTGATGGTTACAGTGAGGAACAGATCACTGCGGAAATGGAAAAACGTTACGGAAACGTCAGCGTTTGTGGCAAAGAAGGGAATGCCTATTATTATGATACAGGGAAGTTTTTCTTTTGGGTACAAAACGATTTGATCATGGTTGACAATTATCAGATGGAATATTATCGATATCTGACGGATGCTTATTTTACAGGACGAAACAGAGCGCATGAGTATGTGGAAAATGGAACGGGGTTTGAGAGAGTATATACGCCGATCATCCCGCTGTATGCATCCAGTAGTGAGGAAAAGGAGTGGTTTTGTTCAGACGTTACAAACTGGCTGCTCTATGTGATGAAAGAACTTCCATATGGGGAAAATGAAGAACTTTACCAGAGAATCATCATTGATTATAAAGGTGAAACCTTCGATTACAAGTTCCAGCACATGCAGAATTTTGTACAGGAAAATATTGCTGATGTGTATAATGATTTATATGATTTTGTAGAAAAAATAGTGGTACAGAACTACGAAGAAAAAGGAAATGGAAAAGAGGATGTCAAAGAGGAAACAGAGCAAATAGCATTAACGGAAGAAACCATACAATATTATTTATCGCTGGAACCGGACTGCAGCTGTCAAACGTCAGACGGTGTAGAATATCGAATGATTCCGGTTGACCGGGCATGTGGCAGCAGCTACTATGTGTTAATTGCTACCGCCGATGGCGGAAAGAGTGTGGCTATGGTCAATCCAGATCCCTATCTTGGAAACGGCGGAGGTGCTCTTTGGATTAGATTTTTGGAGGACGGAAAAACGGGATTTTCCGGTCTGTCTTATAGCGGTGGGGCATATGGAAGTCTTTACCGGACAGAAGATGGTGGCAGAAGCTTTGATAAGGTAGAATATCCATCTGCTAAGGTAAAGCTTCCGGATGGTACCTATTATAACCCTTTTGTGATGCCGGAAAAGGTATATGAAAAAGATGGAAAGCTCTATATGGAAGCCGGACAAGGTGCAGACGGAGATTATTATGGAGAGGAAGGTTTCTGTCATGGTCTGTACGAATCTGCGGACAATGGGAAGACGTGGAACTATGTAAAAGAAATAGCAGTAAAGAGAACGTGAGAAAAAGGAGGAGAGCAGTTACCTCCTTTTTTCCTTTAAATAGCCATAGAATTGTTGATGTAATTGCCTCATTTCGTCAGGGGCATTCATGGAATGGCGATACATAAAGATATTGCCAAAATCACTACGAAAGACAAAGCCAAGTCCGATGCTCAATACCCAAACCGGAAGAAGACGAAACAGGTTCATTTTTTTAGGAGATAGTGTAATTCCCGTTTCATGGAGCGTACAAAAATTACGTTTCATCCGTTGGGCTGTTTTGACCATAAGCGCTTTTTCACTGCCTGCATTTTCCGGATGTTCTGTTTCATAATAAGCATCCGCAATTGGCACTACCATTGCTAAGTGGCATAATTGCCAGTCATGCATATCTGTAACAATCTGATAGGGAATGTGGGACTGCTTGAAAATGGATTTTAATTTTAATAATCGTTCAGATTTTTTTCTGTTTATTTCACCAAATGTTGTGGGCTGAATTATCCAGGGCGTGAGTGCTGCATGCAATACATCACCTTCAAAACTTCCACCGGCACCGGGAAATGCAGGGATGACTCTTCCTACTCCACATATCTTTTCCCAGAGATCATAGGATTCCAATGTATTGACCATTGTCACGATGTTAGGACTGGCATTGTTTTCTAATTCTTCCAGTGCTTCATGTACTTGATTTTCTTTTACTGTCAAAAAGATAAAATCATATAGATCATTTTTTTCTACTTTATCAATGATAGATACATTTGCTTTTTTTACTTGCTTATCTTTGAAATATAATAATCCTTTTTCTCTAAATGTATTTAGGCGTTTTCCACGGGCATATACCGTTGTATCATATCCGGCTTCGCAAAAAAGTGTAGCGTACAAACAACCAATCACACCTGCTCCATATATTAATATTCGCATTATTTTCCTCCACTTCTATGAGACGCACTTTTTCAAAATAATTACTTTTGTATAATCACAGTGTTTCACACAATGGATTGGCATAAACAGGAGTCTTTTCCAAAAGGATGGGCTCCTTTCCCATTCTGTAATAATGATTTCACCGTCTGCTTTCAACACTCTTTTGGATTCCTGCAACAGTTTGCCCGCAAGTTCTTCGTCCAACTCATGCAATACAAGAGAGATTAGTATTTTGTCAAAACAAGCGTCCTTGAATTTCAAACTGGTGGCGTCCATTTGGTGCAGTCTCATGTTTTTTAAGCCTGTTTTCCCGACCTTATTTTTGGCTACTTTAAGCATTTTTTATAATCTCTAAAATAAATGATGTCCAGCAAATTATAAAATTTTGCGATCATCTTGTAAAAGAAACTCGAATTCATTATCTTTTCCCCCGATATCTTAATGCGCGAATAGCATTGAGTATAGCAATAATCATGACACCTACATCTGCAAAGATGGCAAACCACATATTGGCGATACCGATAGCACTTAAGAAAAGGCAGGCAAATTTGATCACTAAAGCAAAGATAATATTCTGCTTTACAATACCGATACATTTTCGGGAAATTTTAATTGCTTTTGCAATCTGTAGCGGATTATCATCCATAAGTACCACATCCGCGGCTTCAATGGCTGCATCGGAACCCATAGCTCCCATAGCAATGCCAATGTCTGCACGGGTAAGAACCGGAGCATCATTGATTCCGTCGCCAACAAAAGCCAGTTTTTCTTTCTCCTTTTTCAAGGAGAGCAGTTTTTCTACTTCAGAAACTTTATCGCCAGGGAGTAGTTCACTGTGCACTTCATCAATACCAAGTTCCGCTGCAACCTGTTTTGCTACACGGTCTGTATCACCGGTCAACATGATGGTTTTTCTCACACCGGCTTTCTTTAAAGCGAGAATGGCTTCTTTTGCATGTGGTTTTACTACATCTGAAATAACGATGTGACCGGCATAGTTACCATCAATTTCCATATGGATAATGGTTCCAACGCTGTGACAGTCCTGATAAGGAATTCCCAGCTTCTTCATCAATTTGGTGTTGCCTGCCGCAACGGTTTTTCCGTCAACTTTGGCAATGATACCATGACCGCTGATTTCTTTTATATCAGTTACACGATTCCGGTCTATTTCTTTTCCATAAGCCCGCTGCAGGCTTTTACTGATCGGATGGGAGGAGGCACATTCTGCAAGAGCAGCATATTCCAAAAGAAGAGAGCCTTCCAGTTCATTGTGATGTACACCACTGACTTCAAATACACCCTGTGTTAAAGTACCGGTTTTGTCAAAGACAACATATTTTGCCTGTGACAAGGCTTCCAGATAGTTGGATCCTTTGACTAAAACACCTTCTTTGCTGGCACCACCGATACCTGCAAAAAAGCTAAGAGGTATACTGATAACTAAAGCACAGGGACAGCTTACAACGAGGAAAGTCAAGGTACGATAAGTCCATACACCCCATTGGGCAGGCAGCCCCAGGATTGCTATTTGGATTTTACAGCTTTTATGCTATGACCAGAGAGCTGTGTGGACGGTGGATACAGCGAGTCACGTTATTGTCTGGTGCCGGGGTTCTTGGTACAGTACTGGCACATTTTGATCTTGGCGCGTTGCAGCCATACATTTACAAAGCAGTGCTTGAAGTGGGGGGAAATAGTGTGACAGCCACAGCGGCAGCAAGTCTGGCAGGACAATGGGTATCGGCACTTGACACTGTAATTATTCTGTTCTTTTATCTTCAATTACCGGTGTTTATTTATCTGATTTTTTCAGGAAAAGCTGGTATGTCCAGATGGTTTCTGTTGCTGAGTCCGTTTGGTGCGATGCTCCTGGGAGTGTTGTGGAAATCCGTTTTTGACGGATACGCGATTGCAGGTGCATGGGGTGTCTGTGAAAGTCTTGGGGAAGGACTAATGTATCTTACTGTGTTTTTTTACTGGAAAAATAAAAACTGCAAATAGAAACGCTCATTTTAAGGAGGCAAGCATCATGATTAAAATACCAAAGTCTGCATTAAAGGTAATTACAAAACAGATCTTTTTGGAATATTCCGGAGAAGAAGCTTCCAAGAGGCATTTGTCATTTAAAGAATGGTATTGTCGTCTGGAAAAGGATCAGCCTTTTATCGGCGGTAAGAAAAATTTTCTTTGGGAGCAGGTGTATACAGCCATTGCCTTGTTTGCATATTATGAGGCGACAGGGAAGACGAAGACAGCAGAAGAAATAGGAAGATTATGTACGGAAGCACTGATTGGAAACAATCGCACAATGGGAAAAATTTTTAATTTCAACTGGAAATGGTTTCAGAGTATCTACGCATGGATATATCAAGTGTTGAAAAGACAGGCGGACAAACATCAGGCAGATGGAAGCTGGAATAATACAAGGGGAGTAGAATTGAATCCTGAAGGAAGAACAGAAGGGGTCAGTATAAGACTGATAGGATGCCCGGTATATGATTTTGCGAAAAAACACGGATATGAAACCCTTATGCCGGCATTATGTAAGAGTGATTATGAAGTATTTGAGCCGTTTCACTGTAAGATGATCAGGTATTATACCGTTGCAGATGGTGATGATTACTGTGACTTCTGGCAGGTCGGGGATAAAAGTGAAGCATGGAAAAATGCGGATAAATCCCGTCTAAAATAGGGGTGACCTACGCTTTTTGAAAAGCTTTTTTAATTGCTTCAAAACTTTCTTCACTTAAATCATGTTCTACCCGGCACGCATCTTCCCGTGCTGTTTTTTCGTTGACACCAATACTAATTAGCCAGTCTGACAGAATCGTATGACGTTCTAAAACGCTTTCGGCACGCTGCCTGCCAGTTGCAGTCAGTGTAATGTACCCATTATCTGCCATGGTAATGTATTCTTTTTCACGAAGATTTTTCATGGCAACACTGACACTGGGCTTGGTAAAATTCAATTCGTTTGCGATGTCGATAGAACGTACCTGACCATTTTTTCTATGTAATAAAAGAATTGTCTCTAAATAATCTTCTAAAGACTCGTCTGCGCGATGTTTAATATAACTCATAGTGTTTTCTCCATTCTTTTTTAATAGCATATCATTATTGAACCTAAATGACAATTGGAATGGGAATTCTTTTATTATTGATAAAAAATATCATTAAGGATTTTGGGGTAAAAAAAGTGTTGACAATAAGAGTTAGTTATACTAAGCTCAAAACGGTTAGAGGGGACTAACTAATGCGTCAGTTTTTGATAATGGTAATGAAATTATAGTTTTTTAAGGAAAGGTATGGTGAAAAGATGAATTTAACGGATGCAAAGGCAGGAGAAGAATATATTGTGAGAGATGTTCTTGCAGAGGATGAAGAGCTAAAGTCTTTTTTGTTTTCCCTTGGTTGTTATAGTGGAGAGCCGATTACCGTGATCTCCCATATTAAGGGAGGTTGTGTGATTACGGTTAAGGATGCCAGATATAATATTGATACTGATTTGGCGAAAGCTATTTCAATATAGATAGTGAGGTAATCACTTTTTTTGAATATAGGTTAGCGAGAGCTAACTAAAGGAATAGGAAATGAAAGAAAAATGAATAAGGAGGATTCGACATGAGAATCGCATTAACAGGTAATCCGAACAGCGGAAAAACCACCATGTATAATGCCTTGACCGGAGGAAATGAAAAAGTCGGAAACTGGGCTGGCGTTACCGTGGAGAAGAAAGAGAGCCAGATCAAGAAGGCATATTATGACGGAAAGGAAGAACTGATTGCAGTAGATTTGCCGGGAGCATATTCCATGTCTCCCTTTACCTCTGAGGAAAGTATTACCAGTGCTTATGTAAAGAATGAAAATCCGGATGCAATTATCAACATTGTGGATGCTACAAATTTAAGCCGAAGCCTGTTTTTTACCACGCAGCTTTGGAACTCGGTATTCCGGTTGTTGTAGCATTGAATAAGAGCGATATCAATGAAAGAAAAGATATGGAGATTGACGAGACGCTCCTGTCTGAAAAGCTGGGATGTCCGGTGATTAAAACGGTGTCAACTTCCGCGGGCCATGCAGGATTAAAAGAAGTGGTAACAAAAGCTGCGGGCTTAAAAGGAAGTGAGCAGAAAGCACCATATGATGAGGGAAAAGTTGACTTACACAATAAGAGTGAAGTGGAAGAAGCGGACAGAAAACGTTTTGAGTTTGTAAAGTCCATCGTTGCTTCTGTTGAAAAACGTAAGGTGCTGACAAAAGAAAAAAATGGTCAAGATAAAATCGATGCGGTTCTCACAAATCCGTGTCTTGGTATTCCGATTTTTGCAGTGGTTATGTTTGGGGTATTTTATATTTCCCAGACGACTGTTGGAACATGGATCGCTGACTGGCTGGTAGGATGGATTGAAGCTTTCCGGGAATGGGCAGCAGGACTTGTGGAAAATGCCAATCCATTCTTACAGTCTCTTCTCGTAGACGGTATGATCGGTGGTGTCGGTGCGGTTGTTGGCTTCCTGCCGCTTATTATGGTGATGTATTTTCTGATTGCCCTTTTGGAAGATTGTGGATATATGGCAAGAGCAACAGCGATGCTTACTCCGTTTATGCCATGCGGGGCGAAGCTGCCGGTTATCGCATTGTTTGTTGGGGCGTTTTTCCTTGATGCACCATGGGGAGGAACGCTGATGTACTTTGTGGGTATTCTTTTGATTTTACTTTGTGCATTATTGGTAAATGCCATTACAGGATACAAATTCAGAAAATCCTGCAGGATTTGTGCCGGGACTCGTTGCGGTACTTGTTCTGATTGCAATGATAGCCTTCCTGATTGATAGAACAAATAAGCAGTTTGAGGCTGAATACAAATTAAAGCAGGCAGCATAAATTTTCTTGTCTGACTGCTTCATACTGAAAGGAGCGGCAATGGAAAATGTGATTATCGTTGGAATTCTTGTGATTTTAGTAGGGACGGCAGTTTTTTATATGCGGAAAGAAAAGAAGAAAGGAACGAGATGTATCGGATGTCCGTCAGCTGGATGTTGCGCTGGCAAGGGATGTGGAAATAGAATTCATTCCATAGATATAAGAAAATGGCAATTGCTTTTAAAGAGAAGGACACTTATAATAAGATTATAGGTACAGTTGCCGTAGGCAAATATCTGGGATTGGGGGACAAAGCATGAAACAACAAAAGGTAAGAAGACTAAGTATTATGGCAAAATTCTATTGCCGGCGAACATTGTGATTTTGGCAATCTGCGTAACATTAGGCTGGACTGCAAGAAGAAACGTGAATGACGGAATGGTAGAAATATGTGCAGGAATATATTGATTATTCAGAATATGGAAATTTGATTTCTGTTTATAAACCAATTAAAAACAGCAGTGGAGAAGTCGTGGGCATTTTGGGCTGTGATTATGATGCTTCCAAAGTGGTTCAGCGTCTGGATTCCATCTCAAAACAGACGATTGTCATTGCCGTGCTGTGTCTGGTACTTTCTGTTTTGGTTTTGGGTGTTACGGTAGGAATTATAGCAAAAAGTCTTCGCAGAGTGGATGCTAAGATTTTTGACCTTGTACATAGCGAAGGCGATTTGACTCAGACACTGGATATCAAGTCCGGAGATGAGATGGAATTGATCGCTGGAAATGTCAATGCACTTTTGGCTCATATTCGAAGCATTATGCTGAATATTGCGGGTAATTCTGAGAAATTGACAAATGCTTCCGAAAATATCGTATCGAGTCTGTCTCGGGCAGGTGCAGGAGTTTCAGATGTTTCTGCTACGATGGAGGAAATGAGTGCCACAATGGAAGAAATCAGTGCTGCACTGAACCGTGTAAATGAGTCTATTTCGGAGGTATATTATGCGATTGAAATTATTTCCGAAAATGCAAATGCGGGAAAGGATTCTTCCGAGGAGATTATGGAAAAGGCGGAAGAACAGAGGGCAAAGGCTGCTGATGAGCAAAAGAATGCCAAGTCTCAGGCTAAGGAGATGGCAGAGGAATTAAACGATAAAATTGAGAAGTCTCGTGCAGTAGAAGAAATTAGTGAGCTGACGGATAATATTATCAGTATTACAAACCAGACCAATCTGCTGGCATTAAATGCAAGCATTGAGGCGGCAAGAGCTGGTGAGGCAGGAAAGGGATTTGCGGTTGTTGCGGATGAAATCGGTAAACTGGCAGCTAATTCAGCCCAGACAGCATCACAGATCCGTCAGGTAAGTGCAGGGGTTATTCAGGCAGTGAATGAACTGGCAGAAAAAGCAGCACAGATGCTTGCATTTGTGGAAGAAGTTGCCATGACAGGGTATGAAAAACTTCTTGAGACAAGCCAGAATTACCGCGATGATGTTGGCGATATGAGCGGCATGATGGAGAATTTTGCTGAAGAAAGCGGACAGATTAAGAGAAATATTGATCAGATTAAGGAAGCAGTTTCTTCTGTTAACAGTGCGATGGAGGAAAGTGCAAATGGTGTTACAAATGTCACGGAGGCAACGGTAGATCTGACCAATAATGTCAAAGATATAGAAGAGGAGGCTTCTGCAAATAAAGGGGTAGCGGATCTGCTTAATGTAGAGGTAAACAAGTTTAAATTAAACTAAAATGAGGATTAAATATGGGAAGCAGAAGGGCAGCTGAAAAACAGCTACCTTTTTTGAGGCTTTAAGTTCTTGACATATTTTTTTGCAAGAATTATGATTAGAATAATTCTAAAAATATTTTTAACTTGATTTAAAGACAGGACTAAAGGTTTCATCTGCAATATAAAGGGAGTATGTTTATGACCAAAAATGCTGAGTATATTTTAGAGATCATCAATACTGCCGATGAGCATTTGACAGCTGAACAGATTTATCTGCGCCTGAAGGAAAAGAATGCGAAAGCGGTGCTTGCCACTGTTTATAATAATCTGTCTTCCCTATATGAACAGGGTATGATCAGAAAGGTCTCTGTAGAAGGATTTCCAGACCGCTATGACAAAGTAAAACGGCATGATCATCTGGTATGCAGGAAATGTGGAAAATTATCAGATATTATGCTGGAGAATCTGACCAAAAGACTGCAAAAGGAAGTTCCAGTTCCGATTCTTTCTTATGATTTAAAAATTAATTACATCTGTAAAGAATGTTTAGAAAAAGAGAACGAAAAAGGAGGAAACAAAAAGTGAAACACATGGCTTTGGATGTCAGAGTTCCAATTGAAGAAGACAATCCCAGCATCGTAAGAGATGAGGAAAAATGTATCAAGTGTGGTATGTGTAAGGAAGTCTGCACACAGAAAATTGGTGTGCATGGCACTTATACGTTTGAGCAGACAGGTGGGAAAGCAGTCTGTATTCACTGCGGACAATGTGCTAACGTCTGCCCGCCAGGTAGCATTACCGAGAAATATGAATACGGGGCTGTCAGAGAAGCAGTGAAGGATCCTGATAAGATAGTGATTGTGAGTACATCACCGTCTGTGAGGGTGGCTCTTGGGGAAGAGTTTGGTATGCCTGCCGGAACCTTTGTCGAAGGGAAGATGGTTGCCCTTCTCCGCAAATTGGGAGTTCGGTATGTGCTTGATACAAATTTCGCAGCGGATCTTACCATTGTAGAGGAGGCAAGTGAACTGATTGAAAGAATTACCAAAAAGGATAAGCCCCTTCCACAGTTTACCAGCTGCTGCCCCGCATGGGTCAAATTTGCGGAAATTTACTATCCTGAGTTTCTTCCCAATATATCAACAGCCAAAAGTCCGATAGGTATGCAGGGACCGACCATTAAAACCTATTTTGCCAAAAAGATGGGGTTGGATCCGAAGAAAATTGTCAATGTGGCATTGACACCTTGTACTGCAAAGAAATATGAGATCAGAAGAGAAGAAATGCGGGATTCTGCCGATTATCTTGGAGAGCCGAATCTGCGGGATATGGATTTTGTAATCACAACAAGAGAGCTTGCATTGTGGGCAAAAGAAGAGAAGATTGATTTGAACTATTTGGAAGCTTCTGCCTATGACCGCTTCATGGGTCAGGCTTCAGGGGCTGCGGTTATTTTTGGCAATACCGGAGGTGTTATGGAAGCAGCTGTAAGAACAGCCTATGAATATCTTACAGGGGAAAATGCGCCGGAGGCATTGTTCAAGCTGGAGCCGGTACGGGGATATGATGGAATAAGGGAAGCCTCTCTTAAGATCAAAGATCTTGAGGTAAATGTTGCGGTTGTTTATGGAACTGCCAATGCTCGTAAAATGATTGAACGCGTAAAAAAGGGAGAAAAGCAATATCATTTCATTGAGGTGATGACTTGTCCCGGCGGTTGTATCGGTGGAGGCGGACAGCCCAAGGACCTTATGAAGGATATGGATCAGATCCGCAAGGACAGGATTGCAGGATTGTATGAGAGAGATGAAAAAATGACTCTTCGCAAAAGTCATAAGAATCCTGAAATCATACAGCTTTATGAAGAGTTTTATGGTAATCCGTTAAGCGAAATGGCAGAAAAAATGTTACATACATTCTATGAAGATAAAAGTACGACGATTCAGTTGAAAGGAGAAAAGGAAATGGCAAAATGGAAATGTAAAATATGTGGTTATGTACATGAGGCAGAGGAGCTTCCCGAGGATTTTGTATGTCCCATCTGTAAGCAGCCGGCATCTGCTTTTGAAAAGGTAGAGGAGCCTAAAACAGGTGGTAAATATGCAGGGACACAGACGGAAAAGAACTTGGAAGCCGCTTTTGCAGGAGAGTCAGAGGCAAGAAATAAGTATACTTATTTTGCATCAGTAGCGAAGAAAGAGGGCTATGAGCAAATTGCTTCCCTTTTCCTGAAAACTGCTGAAAACGAGAGAGAGCATGCAAAGCTTTGGTTTAAAGAATTGGATGGTATCGGTGATACGGCACACAATCTTAAGGCAGCTGCTGAGGGAGAAAATTATGAGTGGACCGATATGTATGAAGGCTTTGCAAAGACTGCAGAAGAGGAAGGGTTCCCTGAACTTGCTGCTAAGTTCCGCATGGTAGGTGAAATTGAAAAGCATCATGAAGAGAGATACAGAGCGCTTCTTAAAAATGTGGAAACTGCTGCTGTATTCGCTAAGAGCGAAATAAAGGTATGGGAATGCAGAAACTGCGGACATATTGTTGTTGGAACCAGTGCTCCTGAGGTATGTCCGGTATGTAATCATCCTCAGAGTTATTTTGAAGTTCACGCAGAGAACTATTAATAAGTAAGCACTATGCATACCCTCAATGTGCCAAGAATTTACAATAAATAACAAGCATGTTTGTACCAAAAAAAATTAAAATAGGCTAAGATAATATTAACAGTTAACAGCAATCTGTTGGGAGGGAAACATGAAAAAATCGGGGGAAAAGGCGAAGAACAAACATGCAAAAAAAGAAAAGGCATTTAGAAATGTCAAAGCGGTTCTGGATTTTATAAGGAGTAAATTTCCGGCAGGAAGCATTCGAACCAAGTTGATGATTGGATTTTTGATTCCATGTGTTTTTATTGTGGTGTCAGGTACTTTGGCATATCAAATGGCACAGAAGGCAGTTATCCAGAGTTATCAGAAATCAATGGAAAATACTTTGCAGAAAACGTCGGAATATTATGAGCTGTTGATCAGCAATCTTGCTATCCGGGCAAACCAGATCGTTCTGGATAATTCAGTAAAAAGCTATTACAGAGGGGAGTATTCAAATGATCCTCTGGAGGAACGTAAACTATTTAAGACCATGCAGAAGCAGATACTGACAACTGCGTTATCAGATCAATTTGTGAGCGGTATTTACCTGCTGGCAGATTATGGAGATGAATTTGGCTCGGATCATACGCTGGGGCAGGTCAATTTCGATCAGTATCTGGAGACGGAAGAGGGAAGGGAACAGATGGAATGCGGAGAAGATGTCGTATTCAGAGGGAAGCATGCCGATCTGGATCAGTTTACGGGGCTTTTGGACAGTAAATATGCATTTTCACTTACAAGAAATCTGGTAAATAAAAAGTCTCAACCTATTGGAATGCTGATCATGGATGTTGATATGGCAGCGGCAAGAAAACCTTTGGCAGATATGGAACTGGGAGAGGGTGCAGTCTGTGCACTGATTACCAAAGACGGAAGAGAAATTCTTTCTGTGGAAGATGAAAACGGAACAGTTTTTGTTTCGCAGCAGAAGATTATGGAACTGTTTGATGGTGAGGAAGACGCAGCTGTATTTTATCAAATAGATAAAGGAAGGTCTTATTTATATCTGTTTCATAGGATGGAGAATTGTGACTTCGCCGTATGTGCAAAAATACCGAGAGCGCAGATTTTGCGGCAGGTGTCGGATATCCGGTACATAACGCTTTTGGTGGTTGTTGTAGCAGTAATTATTTCGTTGATTTTGTGTATCTGGATTTCAAGAAGAATTATGAAATCGGTGGGAAATGTGTCCTATGTACTGAAACAGGTGGCAGACGGTAATTTTAATCTGTCCGTAAAAGAGGGAAAAGATACAGAATTCAGGATGCTTACCGATCAGTTGCAGTATATGATGGAGGAGATGCGAGGACTCATCAGCCAGACAGGAGAAGGTGCCATAGAAGTAGCAGATGCCGGCAACCATGTAGCAGGAACCACCAGAAAGCTGGTTGATTTGTCCGAGGGAGTAACGGAAGGAATCACGCAGGTAAGTAATGGCGTGACCAGGCAGACAGAAGATGCTTGGGAATGTAGAAGTACCATCAAAAAGCTTGCACAGCAGATTGAAGCAGTAGTTAAAAATGCAGAGACAGCGGAAGAAATTGCAGAGGTTGCAGGGCAGACTGTTGGAGACAGTATTACCAATATGGAAAATCTTTCCGGCAAGGCAGATGAAACTGCCAATATGACTGAAAGCCTTATTGGGCGTATGAATGAGCTTTCAGAAGAAACCAAAGCAATTAATAAGATTGCGGAAACCATTAATGATATTGCTGATCAGACAGGACTGTTATCCTTAAATGCTTCCATTGAAGCAGCGCGGGTAGGAGAACAGGGCAGAGGGTTTGCAGTGGTGGCAGATGAAATCAGAAGATTGTCTGCACAGTCTGTTGAAGCGGTCAATGAGATCCGAAAAACAGTTGATAGGATTGACCAGAAGAAATCACAGGTTTCTGTAATTACCGGACAGGCATCGGATACTGTAAGGGCTCAGTCTGAGGCAATGAAGCTGACAGTTGCATCTTTCTGTCAGGTGCGTGACAGTGTATTGAAGCTCACCCAGGCAATCAATGATATTTCTGAAATTATGGAACATATGGAACAGGCAAAAGACCGCACGATGCAGATGATTGACAGCATGGCACATATTTCTGAAACAAATGAAGAAGCAGCAACAAGAATGCAGCAGAATACAGTTGAACAGGCAGAACAGATTTTAAGCCTTCAGGAGGCAGTTAAGAAGCTGGGAGGAGAATCAGACAGGCTTAAGGAAGCAATCAGTAAATTCACAATTGAATAGGTGGGCTTTCCCATATTGCCAAGTAGTTTCTTTTTGGAGGGAGATATGCTAAAATGATACAAAAAGTTACGAAAGGTAAAGGACTTAAAATATATGACAAAGAAAAAATGAGCGCTTGAGATTATTGAGCGTCTTAAAAAGGAATACCCGGATGCGGGGTGCACACTTGATTATAATGAGGCATGGAAGCTGTTGGTCAGTGTCCGTCTTGCCGCGCAATGTACAGATGCAAGGGTCAATGTGGTGGTACAGGAGCTTTATGAGAAGTATCCGG
>JAQXLK010000179.1 GCA_029012085.1 Clostridiales bacterium | reverse complement strand
AATGGTGTCTGCATCATAATACTGTGGTCCCTCTTCTAAGCATGAAAAAATTGTTTTAATCAATTCATCTGTATTCTTATCCTTCAACGAAGCAACCGGTACAATTGCCCTAAAATCACACACCTCTTTATAGGTCTCAATGGCTTTAAATACCACCTCTTCTTCCACCGTATCAATCTTGTTAATCACCAGAATAACCGGTGTGTGCACTTTGTTAAGCTTTTCAACAATATACTGTTCTCCCGCTCCTATGAAAGTAGAAGGCTCTACCAGCCAGAGAATCACATCCACTTCCTTAAGCGTATTCTCTGCTACACTAAGCATGTATTCCCCAAGCTTATTTTTCGCACGGTTTATACCAGGAGTATCCAGGAAAACAATCTGTCCCTCATCCCCTGTATATACAGTTTGTATACGATTCCGGGTTGTCTGAGCTTTACTGCTCGTTATTGCAATCTTCTGTCCGATTAAATGGTTCATTAATGTAGACTTTCCTACATTCGGTCTTCCTATAATTGTTACAAATCCTGATTTAAACACTTATGTTCCTCCTACGTTTCCGAATACAATACTTCTTCTATTCTTTCCTATCTTTTTCTTCTGACTCTGGTTCTGCTTTCTTTTCACTCATTTCGTTTTGAGCCACATCTTTTTGTATCTTAGCTTCTTCCTGTAAGCTTTCCATTTTTTCATTCTGCTTTGCCTGCTTTTTACGCTTATACCGCTTAACCAGCTTTTTAATAATCCATACAATCAGGAAGATACTGATACCCCAAACCACCAGATAAGGAAGCGCCACAATCAAGCCCACAAGAAAATCAATCAAGCCCATACGGACATCTCTAAGCGACTTTTCCAAACCTGTCTTAACTCTTGTGAAAAATGTACTATCATCCACCGGAACTGTATAAGTGACTTCCTCTAATGTAATAGTGATTGTACTATACGTTACCAAATCATCATACACTTTTCTCTGAGACTCATAATTTTCAAGTTCATAACGTACTTCCGTAAGACGATCTTCCAGCGTGATAATACTCTCTAAGGAATCTGCTTTCTTAAGCAATGCGAGTAACCGTTCCTGTTCCGTTTTAAGAGACGCAATCCTGCTTTCTGTATCTGCATATTGCAGTGTAATATCCTCAGCCGACTCCGACTGACTCATCATTGTTCCAAGACTGCCAAGCTGCCCTACAAATGAATCACTATTATCTGCCGGGATTCTGGCCGTCAGATATAACGAACGCTTTTGAGAACCGGTAATTTCTGATGAAGATACATATCCGTCAAACGCCTCAATCTGCTGCTTTAAATAAGCATATGCTTTGTCAAACTCTTCTGTCTCATAGGTATAATTATACCGTTTGATAATCTTCTTATTATCCTTCTTTATCCCATCCGATACACTGTTTTGCTCCTTGCTATCAGCATTCCGTTTTTCGGAAGTATTAGTACTTGCTTTGGTATCATCAGATACCTTTGCCTCATCATAATTTTCTACACTTTTCTCGAAGCCATAATCACCATCCGCCGAAGCATTATCCTGCTCCAGCTCGTAATCTGCTACCTCTGCACTTTCCTGCCCTGCTGCTTCATCCTCATAACTCACAGCATACTGATTCTCACCGTAGTTTGTGACATCTGCTTTATCACTTTTCGTACTTCCACACCCAGTCACACTGCCACCAACCAGTGATGCTGCCAGTAAAGCCATAAGTATTTTGTTCCTAAGTTTAATTTCCTTCACATATTTCATAATCTTCTTCCTCCTTGCAATTTACCCAATTGATATTATATTGGTGTATAAATAATCAAAAAGTGTTGCAAGAAAATGTAAATTTTTCCACTTTTTCTTATTCCTTATGCAAAAGTCTTTATTTCCTTAAACAAATCTTTCTCCTTCTCTATCACACTTTCATCTCCCAAAGCACTACGATAGTCTGTTTCAAAGATAGCTTCTAAGTACGGTGCCAATGCACGAATTGCTTCTTTATCACAGGAAAGAACCTCGTCCCGAAGCTTTTGAAGTTCTTCTTTCGTTGTTCCTGTCAGGTACATCAAGTCACTTTGCCTTCCGTCCGCAGCCGGAGTTAATGGAGCATCTAATTTAGCAATAGTTCCAATAATATATTTTACCATATCACGTTCTGACACTTCAAAATTCTTCACATAATCCACAACATGTTCATAAACCTGATACGTCTTTGCAAGATTTGGATCCCGATACGAAGTAAAATAGGAGTCTCCTGTCTGAGCGAAGGAACACATACATCCATATGCACCACCTTTTACACGCACATTTATCCATAAATAATCATAAGAGAGAATAATCTGAAGCACATGTAATGCTCCTGTAAACTCCAGGCCTTTTTGTGCAAAATCACCTGCCATCGCTGCATACTGTACTTTACTTGATGTTTTAAATCCCTCGTTCTTCGCCTCTAAATCAAATTGCTGGGTTGTTATATCATACGTATCATCATTTAAATATTTCTCCATAGATAATACTGCACCCTCCAAAGAATCTTTAATATTCTCTTTCCCTGTATAGGAAATAAAAAGATTTTCTTTCTTTGCAAAAGCATGTATCAGCTGATTCAGCTTATCACAGGTTTCTTCATACCGATCGTCAAAATTTTTATTCAACTTTGCAATAAAATCATAGAAACTGATTCCCTCCATGACCTCTTTTAAATATGCTGCTTTTGAGAAATAAGACGATGCACGGGCTGCCATTGCTACATGACCATTCTCCTGAATACTCTCCTTAAGTTGGGAATAAATCTCTGCAACCAATTCTTTCATACGTTTCTTATCTGTAATATGAGAAGTAAATACAATCTCCTCCATAAGTGCTAACGCCTCCGAAAGATTCTCATGCAATACTTTCGTCTTTACCTCCAGATTTACCTTATATTCTCCCATTTGCTTTTTAACACCAATCACCACAGCGTTGGTACCAATGCCACCTGTTTTTAAATCAATCTCGTTGGAGAGGCTTCTGTAATCCCGGTTATCCGTATCCACTTCTTTATACAGAGTAGTAAGCAATGAAACATATGGCATAAGCTCCATCGATACATGACTGAGATCAAAATGATAGGTCACATAATCAATTCCATTTGTAAAAATATCATGTTTTAACAACTTCACCCCAGCTATAGTATCTTCTTCATTCTTAGGCTTATATGCTTCTTTTCCGATATCCGAAAGTTCAAGTAATGGAATCGTCAATAAATCTTTCTCTGGAGTCGGTTCTGACTGATACGTCTCAAGCTCCTTTGTCTGATTCACGAATGCGTCTATTTCGTCCTTGGACAAAGAAGCCTTATAATCCGCAAGTTTCTTTGCTGACTTTGCATCATTTTCCTTATTCAATCCCTTCTTCGGCACTGCTATTACAATTGCTTTATGCGGATTTTCCAGCACATACTCTTTCAAAATATTAGTAAAGTAATCCGTCCCAACCTGTGCTTTCAGAAATTCAAAGGAATCAATATATTTCAAATACATAAATGGTTCCTTATCATCATATAACCAGCTGGTGAAAGCCTGCAAACCATACATCAATCCTTTCGGATATCTGCCATAATTTGCCTCCCGTAGTTTAAATTCAAAATGATTAATTGCTGCACGAATCACCTTTTCGTCCACCCCATTTTGAATCATATCAGAAACTGCCTCTTCTATAACCGATACAAAACGCTCTTTATCCTGGGTTTTGCATCCCTTTGCCACAATACCATAGAATGGCTGATACATACTGTCATCATAAGAACTGTATACATCATTACTGATTCCGGCATCCACTAACGCCTTCTTAACAGGTGCTCCCGGCACATCAATCATTGCATAATCCAGGATAGAAAATGCAAGATTAAGCGTACGATTCAGACTATTTCCAATTACCGTATTATAGCTTAAATACGTATTGTTCTCCTCATCTTCAGCATTCGAAAGTGGATAAGAAACAGTAACTTCCTTCGGATTCTTGAAACTACTTTGTAAATGCACTCTTGAATCTACTTCTTGATAGTCAAAATCCTTCAAATACTCCTCATCAATAAAAGCAAGCTCTTTTTCCATATCCACGTCGCCGTAAAGATAAATGTAACTGTTAGATGGATGATAATATTTTCTATGAAAATTTAAAAACTCCTCATAACTAAGCTCTGGAATATTCTTCGGATCTCCACCAGAATCAAATCCATACGTAGTATCCGGATAAAGTGCCTGCTGTACCGCCTGTGCCAGTTGTGAATCTGCTGATGAATAGACACCTTTCATCTCATTATAAACAACACCATTATACGTTAATTCATCTTCTGGATTCTCTAAGTGAAAATGCCAGCCTTCCTGTTTTAAAATCTTATCATTTTTGTAAATATTCGGATAAAACACCGCATCTAAATATACATCCATCAAATTATGAAAATCCTTATCATTAACGGATGCAATCGGATATACCGTCTTATCCGGATATGTCATGGCATTTAGAAATGTATTAAGAGAACCTTTCGCCAGTTCCACAAAAGGATCTTTTACCGGAAATTTTCTTGAACCACAAAGAACGGAATGTTCAATAATATGAGGGACTCCTGTATCATTTGCCGGAGGTGTCCGGAATCCTATCGTAAATACCTTATTATTGTCATCATTTTTCACAAGCATAACCCTTGCTTTCGTTTTATCATGAGAAAGCAAATATGCAGTTCCATTCATCTCTTCAATATATTCTTCTTTTAACAATGTGTAGTTGTTCACGTTCATAAAATACCTCCTGCAAACACTATATAAGCATAGTAATTTAATATCATTATTTCCAAAAAATACTATACCATTCATTTCCCCTTTTGTCCAATCTCACATATGTACTTTTTCGAGTGTTTCTCAAATGTTGTTACAACAAAAAAAGTACCGCAAAGCCATTATTTACAATGCTTTCCGATACTTTTTAAAATAAATATGTTAGTAGCGGAAGGGAGATTTGAACTCTCGACACTACGGGTATGAACCGTATGCTCTAGCCAACTGAGCTATTCCGCCATAAATGGAACCTACAGGGCTCGAACCTGTGACCCTCTGCTTGTAAGGCAGATGCTCTCCCAGCTGAGCTAAGATTCCATTGTG
>JAQXLK010000178.1 GCA_029012085.1 Clostridiales bacterium | reverse complement strand
GTAGCAACACCACCAGCGTTAGCAGCCTTACCACCTACGAATAATACGCCATTCTCCTGTAAGTACTTTGTAGCATCTAATGTTGTAGGCATGTTAGCACCCTCTGTTACTGACTTACATCCGTTAGCAACCAACATCTTAGCATCCTCAATATTTAACTCGTTCTGAGTTGCACATGGAAGAGCAAGATCACACTTGATTGACCATACACCATGATCCTCAGCATTCTTCTTCTCATGATACTCAGCTGATGGACGAGCTGCAGCATAAGCATCCAAACGAGCACGCTTAACTTCCTTAACCTCTTTCAAAAGCTCAACATCGATTCCTTCTGAATCATAAATCCAACCTGTTGAATCTGAACATGTTACACACTTAGCACCTAACTGATGTGCCTTCTCGATTGCGTAGATTGCTACGTTACCAGCACCTGAAACAGTTGCAATCTTACCTTCAAGACTCATACCATGATCTTTCCATAAAGCATTTGTTAAGTATAACAAACCATATCCTGTAGCCTGTGTACGAGCAAGGGAACCACCCCAGGTAAGTCCTTTACCTGTAAGAACACCTTCAAATGTTCCCTGAATTCTCTTATACTGTCCAAACATATAACCAATTTCACGAGCACCTGTTCCGATATCACCAGCAGGAACATCAATATCAGCTCCGATATATTTTCCAAGCTCTGTCATAAAGCTCTGGCAGAATGCCATAATCTCTCTATCTGATTTACCCTTAGGATCGAAATCAGAACCACCTTTACCACCACCGATTGGAAGTGTTGTAAGCGAATTCTTGAAAATCTGCTCGAAACCTAAGAACTTAATGATACCTAAGTTTACTGAAGGATGAAGTCTTAAACCTCCCTTGTATGGTCCAATAGCATTATTGAACTGTACACGGAAGCCACGGTTAACCTGTACCTGACCATTGTCATCAACCCAAGGAACACGGAACATAATCTGACGATCTGGCTCTGTAATTCTCTCTAAAATTGCGTTCTTTCTGTAAAGCTCCTCATTTGCATCAATAACAGGTCTCAATGAATCAAGCACCTCTGTTACTGCCTGTAAAAATTCAGGCTGGTCTGCATTCTTCTTCTGTACTATCTCGAGTACCTCATCAACATAAGACATTCTTATATCCTCCTTAAATAAATTAATATTATATAACTTAACATTATTAAGTGAAAAAAGGGTACACGACAGACGTGTACCCTTCTCACTGACGCCTTTGTCTTAATATATTATAGTCAAAAGGCCTTGATTTTGCAATATCGAAGCATTTATATTTAATTTTATAATGTATAATTAGCTTTTCGCTTAATTTTATAAATAGCCATATCAGCCTTTTACCATTTTTACCCATTTATACTTAATAAAATTAAGCATATTGTGTTATGACAACTTTTCATTCGATAACATTCACATTATATCGCGTAGTATCTTATAAGAAATATCAAATAACATCCCTACTTCTATATAACACAGTAAATATGTTCTTCTGGAAACAGTACATTCCCACACTATTCACATCCAGCCATCATACCACACGCTACATCATATGCATAAATATCTCACCACATCACGCATTACATTCATACACACGTATCACATCATACATATCCATACAGCCCTCTCACCGATACCTCACCGGATATAATAGCTTCCTGATTTCCCATTGCATCCTTTACCAGAAGGGCGCCGGTTTTATCAATCCCGATTGCGGTAAGCACACGTTCTCTCTCTTTTTCAATAATCTTTACTTCCCGATTCCGATTCACTAACAGACTATTATACTCCCTCTCTAAACCGGATAAATCCTCTGTTTTCAGAAAAATCTCGTAACAACTTTCAAAATGTGTCAAAAAACTTCCAAGCAGCTGACAGCGGTTGACTTTCTTGTCTGTCTCTAACAGGATAGAAGACGCCGTTTCTTTAATCTCAACCGGAAACTCCGTCTGGTTACAATTTACACCGATTCCCACCACTACATAATTAATGTATTCCAAATCCGTACTGCTTTCCGTCAAAATTCCGCATAACTTTTTTCCATTTGCAATCACATCGTTTGGCCATTTTATCATAGTATCTAACTGAGCAGTCTCTTTTATTGCCTTTGCAAGTGCCAATGCTGCAACCA
>JAQXLK010000177.1 GCA_029012085.1 Clostridiales bacterium | reverse complement strand
CGGTGCGCCAATACAATTTAAAATAATATTAGACAAACTTTCATTTTCGAACCCCGGGTTACGTTGTTCTTTTTGTGCCTATGGAAACAACTGTATATATCCCTATGTGGCATATATAAAGTATCTTGTTGAAGAAGGACTTTCTGAAAGAATATCCTCTGACAGGGAGTTTTACAAAAAGAATAAGGATTTAGTGGAAAAACGATTGCAAGATGATAACGCTATGAAGTTTAAGCTGGGGACAAATCTTATGCTGGATGTGGAAGATGACCTTCTTGAGACTGCCGAGATGTTGCAAAGCTGTGGAGCGGTATCCATTGGTGTAGTGAAAGATATGGAAAATAGAATTCTAGTGCAGTCTATACTAAAGCATGAGCAGGCAGACAGATATCAGGATCTTGACAAAATCAGAGTAGACATTACAAACAGAAATTTAAACAGAAAGGATATGTTATGTAATTATTTCCCTCAGTTCAATTTAAAAAATATTTATAAGAATTATGTAGTGGAAGCGTTAGCTGCTTATATTGACTACCTTAAGAAGACGGGAAAGTATTCAGAGTATCTGGAAAATCGAGAAGCTGAACAACAAAAGACTTCTGAAGGGTTTGAAAAGTATAGCACAATTCCGGGAGTACAGAGGATTATTGACCTTGCAAAGACAGATGCAGACACTGAGAGTAGCTTGTACTGTGCAATAGAAGGAATGCGTGGTGTTGGAAAGCAGACGCTTGTTAAATATATTGCTAAAACGCTCAAACAAAACGGCAAAATTCATTCTTCAGATTATATAACTATGACCTTTGAGGAATTGGCCATTTCGTTAGGATATCGCCATAGAGATTATGGAGAGAGTACCTTTGATAATGAATATATGTATTATAGTGGGTTTGAAACACATAAGCTGTATGTATTGACAGACCTTAAGGAATTTCTGGTTGCAGCAGAGGGTTGTACAGAGGGGGATGGAAGTAAATATTCCCATTTAATTAAGCTTTTGGGGCGTTATCAATCAGATACCTATATTATTGTAATTGGTGAAAAGAGGTATATAGACAAATTCCTTAAGCTTAGTCCATCCATCAATTTCAATTTTGGCAAGAATGTTATTCATAAAGACAATTTAAGCTCAGAAGAACTCTTTGAAGCCTATACGAAAAAGCTTTCAAAGAATCTTCAAAATCAGTTATCGGAAGATACTCAGTTTAAAACAGTTTTCGAGCAGTATATTCAAAAAAATCGCAGAGCTATGCCACTTGAAAATCAGGAATTGGCAGCCTATTTAGCTAACTATACAAATTTACAAAAGGAATTGAAACTACCCCCATATGCGTACCAAAGCAAGACTGCTCAGGAAATGCTTGACAGCGTAATCGGTATGAATAATGTGAAAAATACCATGGCACAATTTAAAAAATATGCCATGTTTATGAAGATGGCTAAGGAGCAAGGTGTTGCGGTTCCAAACGCTAATATGCATATGATTTTTACCGGTAATCCCGGAACCGGTAAAACTATGGTTGCCCGAATTGTAGGGCAGCTCCTTTTTGAGTTAGGTATTATTGAAGATAATAAAGTAGTTGAGGTTGAACCAAGAAATCTTATTGGTACTTATATTGGCGAATCTGCTCAGAAAACAGCAGCCTATGTAAATCAGGCTATGGGCGGAGTATTGTTCATTGATGAAGCTTATGCTATAGGGAACAGCGAATGTGGAAAAGAAGCCATTGCAACATTAATTAAATCCATGGAGGACTATAAGGATAAATTTGTTGTTATCTTTGCCGGTTATGACAAGGAGATGCATGAGTTTTTAAATATTAATTCAGGTATTGCCTCCAGAATTGGTTATAACTTCCACTTTGATGATTACAATGGAAAAGAGCTTGTGGAAATCTTTGATGTGAAAATGAAAAATGCCGGTTTTGTTTATGATGATTCTGTTTTGTCGGCAGTAGGAGAGATTACAGATCATTTTGCAGGCAAAAAGAATTTTGGAAATGGACGTTTTGTTGACAAAATCATTCAAAAGGTTCTGATTAACCATGCCAATAATTTTAATGAAAATGATGATCCAAAGGCCATTGTAGCTACAGATATTCCATCTATTGAAAAGATGATTTCAACAGATGTCATTGAACACATTGACATTGAGGAGAGTCTTGGCAAGATTATTGGTCTTGAGAATGTTAAGACTAAGGTTCGTCAATTTGCAGCTTACACGGAATTTCAACAGGCAGCAAAGAAACAGGGGGCAGTCATTCCTGCCGGAAATATGCACATGATTTTCACCGGTAATCCCGGAACAGGAAAAACTACAATAGCAAGAGTAATGGTGGATCTTTTATACAGTTTGGATGTTATTAAGGAAAGAAAACTTGTGGAGGTGGAGAGAAAGGACCTGATTGCCGGCTACATTGGACAGACCGCCATAAAAACCGGGGAAGTTATTGAGAGAGCAATGAATGGTGTGCTCTTTGTGGATGAGGCTTACTCCCTTGCTTCAGAGAGTGAAAATGACTTTGGCAGTGAGGCAATTGCAACCTTAATTAAGGCAATGGAGGATCATAAGGACGAGCTTATCGTTATCTTTGCTGGTTATAAGGATGAAATGAGAACCTTCCTTAAAATTAATCCGGGAATTGAATCCAGAATAGGCTACACCTTTGATTTTGAAGATTATACCGTGGATGAGCTTTTGGAAATGTACATGCGCAAAATGAATAAGGATATGAAATTTGATGTTTTGGATGATGTTCAAGACAAATTAAGAAATATCTGTGAGTATTTTTCTAAGAAGCCTAATTATGGAAACGGAAGATTTGTTGGTCGTTTAGTACAGGAGACATTGGTAAGGCATTCAAATCGAGTAAAGGAAGCTGGTGCTGAGTTGATGGAAATAAGTAGTGAGGATATTCCGGACATCACTGACTTAAATAACACTTCAAAGACTGTTTCTGCCACCGATGAGTTGAGCAAAATAATCGGAATGGGTGGAGTAAAGGAAAAACTTCATGAGTTTGAGGATATGATTAATTTTAGTATCCAGGCAAGAGAGTTTGGCATCACCATTCCTAATTTGAATTTCCACATGCTTTTCACCGGAAACCCGGGAACAGGAAAAACTACCATCGCAAGAATTATTACACAAAAGCTCTTTGATATTGGTGTTATCATGGAAAACAAGCTGATTGAAGTGGAGCGAAAGGATTTAGTTGCCGGATTTATTGGTCAGACAGCGCCGAAGACAGCAGAGGCAATTGAAAAAGCCATGGGTGGCGTGTTGTTTATTGATGAGGCATATACTCTTACCCCTACGTCAGAAAATGATTTTGGTGGCGAGGCAATCGCTACACTTATTAAAGCGATGGAAGACCATAAGGATGACCTTATCGTTATTTTTGCAGGCTATAAGAAAGAAATGTCAGAGTTTGTGGATTCAAATCCGGGAATCGCTTCACGTATTGGATTCACCTTCCATTTTGATGATTACACAGCAGATCAGCTTGTGGAGATTTATTCAAGAAAAATGCAGGGCTGTGGATTCACGGTTGAGGCCTCAGCCATTCCGGAGCTTCAAAATGTTATGGACGCTTTTTGTTGTACTCCAAATTTTGGAAATGGACGATTTGTTGACAAGGTAATTCAGAACACAATATTAAAACATGCAAAGAGACATCTTACAACTAAGCTAGATGTTATTGATGCAATGGATGTTCCTACTATTGGGGAACTTAAAAAGACTATGGATAATACCCCTGAGGAACGTAGGATGGGATTTTAAGGATTATTAGGTGATTAATATGCGTCGAAAAATATTTTTATGTGCATGTGTGGGACTTTTTGTTTTAAATGCATGCGGAAATGAAGTTGCAAGTCAGCGTGCAGATGAAAATGCAAGTGCAATAGTAGAATCAACTGAAAAATTTGTGGTGCAACAGGACTTAGAACTTGATGATACTACAGAGACAGAAACAGAAGAACATCAAGAGAAGGAAGCGGAGGTCGATTATTCTTGCTATTACAGACATATTGAACAGGTTGCCCGCGGAATTGAACTGGGATTTCCTGATGATTATGTAATGGATTTAGAAGCAGAATTCGCTGTATGCATCCGATTTCCTGCCACAGATACGCAATATGGCTATTTGCTTAGAGATTTGAATAGTGATGGAATTGATGAGCTGATATTTGGAGCAAACGGACCGGAAAGTTGTGATGGTACAATATACGATATATATACTATAAAAGACGGAATGATTGTCTCTACCTTTATTGTGTGTGATAGAGAACGATATTATCTTTGCAAGAATGGTGCAATTGCATACGAAAGTGATGGCGGAGATTCGTTCTCATATAGCTATTATGATTATGTGGGACAAGTGTTAATGGATGATTTTTCTGTAGGCTTAAGAGAGCGAGTATTATATGATGGATTAAGGGATATGAATAATCCGTGGTTTCATTCCGGAGCCGGCATAGTTGATTTTGAGGCTGCTACACCAATTACAGAAGAACAGGCAAAATCAATTTTGAATTCTTATGAATATGAAAAGTTAGTATTTACGCCATTTTATGACGGAGCAACATTCTAATTGTTTTTTGCAAGTAAAAAGCAACCTTACTTTATCGAGCGGAGGTTGCTTTTTGACATATACCTATGAGGATATTCAAAGTGTATTTATAAATAAAATACTATGAAAATTACGTATTTGACAACTCCCAGTTTGTATCAGCGAAATGAGGTGGAAAAATGGACAGGTATAGTGGCTCAGTTGTCGCAGGGATCTATAGTCATGCCGGCAAAATCAGAGATGACAATATAACAAAAAAAGAAGGGGTTTTGATGGTGCGACAGTTATTTATGGCAGTGCGTCTGAGATTAAACTAAGTGAAATTTTGCTTTGCAAACAATTTTGCTTGGTTTAATATTTATTGTATGCATAATATTCTCTAAATGGAGGTGGAAATAAATTGAGCTCATTTGGAAATCTCTTAAAGAAACTAAGAAAAGAGGCGGGATTATCGCAAGAGAAGCTCGCCGAAAAGATGAATGTTTCAAAGAATACAATTCAAAACTGGGAGAGGGGAACTACTAAGGTCGATGAGCGTAGGTTTTCTCTCTTGGCGGATATATTTAATATTCCGGTAGAGGTGTTGATTAAGGAATTTTGCAGAGAAGAAGGAGAGAAACGACCTAATAACTGGCCCGCTTTCCTGTTCGATGATAATCTCAATGAGATTATTGAGACTCTGCATCTGAATATGAATCAGCAGGATCTGTTTGGACTATTATATATCTATAATGCAGAATACCTGCAGAAGAATAGCATTGATTTTAATACTTTTTACAATGATCTTAAACTTATTCCATATGATTTTATTGGTAAAGTAGGCAGTATTCAGTTTATGAATATGGCTGATGGATTACAACGTGTTATTAAAT
>JAQXLK010000176.1 GCA_029012085.1 Clostridiales bacterium | reverse complement strand
ATGGAATTTCCATAAGTTTTGCAAGCTTTATTCCAGGATAGAAGAACATTTCATAAATCAATAAATCAAACTCTTCTGTTAAAGACAATGCAGTATCAAATGCAGCCCTGAAACATTTCGTTTTCTTTTGCTGCTCACTGGGATTTCCCGGATAATTTTTATATGGAATAAAGCAAGCTCCTGTTGCTTCAATCTTACTTCTAAATTCTTCTGCATTTATGTAATATACCTGGTGTCCCCTCTGAACAAGCTCTCTTGCAAGTGGTAAAGTTGGATTCGTATGACCTGCATATGGTACATTTATCATCAAGATTTTCACTTCAGCATTTCCTCCATCTGAGCCAATATCTGATTCAGCATTTCATAGCTGTTATCATCCAGTTTATCAAGTAATCGATACCATTTCTCACTTGCTTCCTCATGCAATTTCTGATGCTCCGTAAAGCAAACCTGCCCTTTTTCTGTTAACGTTAATTCAATCTTTGCTTCCGATTCAGCGGATATCCGTTTGCAAACCAGCCCTTTTTGCACCATCTTTTTAATCATCTGCGAAGCTGCACCTGCTGTTACTCCTTTTATTTCTGCCAACGCTTTTACACCTATTCTCGGTTGTTCTCCTATCACAGCAATCAAATGTATCTCCGTCTGGGTCAAAGGGACATCCACACCATAATTATGCTTTTGATTCTCTCGCTGATTGTATTTATGAATCACTCGTTCAACCTGGTCTAATAAAAAATCATAATCACGCATATTCTACACCCACTTCCGATTTTGAACCATTTCTCCATGTCCAAAATAGATTTTCCTATCACCCATGTTTTGAATTTTTCGCACACTTTCCAGCATCTGCTCATACTCTTCGTAAAGCAATGTCGGACCTGCTTTCATCATATGCATTAGTGCATCTCCTACCAGTAATGTATCTTCTCCTACCTTTAATCCGATGGAACCGGCGGTATGCCCAGGTAATTCTACCACCTCAGCATCTATTCCAAAATCTCGCAGATTATCTCCTTCTTTCAGCAAAATATCTGGTTTAAATTTTTCTGGCTGTGCTGACTTTGCACTCAAAACAGAAAAGAAACGAACCATATTTCCAAGGATACCCTGGGCTTTCATTTCTCTGCATAGGTTATCCTTCAGCAGTGGAATATCTTTCTCGTGCATAGCAATCGGTACCTGTAAGCTTTGTGCAATATAAGCTGCATTTTGCATATGGTCTATATGTCCATGTGTTAATACTATAAGCTTTACCTCTTTTCCTTCACACTGCTTTAGAATTTTCTCTTCAAAACCTTTCACTCCTGTGTCTACCAAAATTGATACATTATCTTGTGTAACAAGATAACAATTTGCTCCCGCATGAATCTGTGTAATTTCGTACATAACTCTCCTCCTCGTTGCTTGCATGGATAAATACCTCTCAAAAGCATTTTTTTCACCGTTTTAGTTTAGATATTAAATATTTTAGCATCTAAACTCTTTTAGAGCATATTATCACATATAAGATGTACTTGCAATATAAATATGTTTCTATTTTATTCCATAAATTCCCATCTGCATATAACTGTACCAAAATACATGAACATGTTGAAATCCGGTTTGCTTTAGCAACTGTAAATACCCTGACACTGTTAGCGGAAAATAGTTGACACCGCATCTTGCATTGTGTGCTTTTGCTTCGGCTTGTGTTTTTCCATGTCTTTGCTGATATCTTCCCCAGCGTAGTAATTCCATTTCTTTTATGTCTGTATCTTCTGGAACGACATTTTCAAAGCTGATATAGATACCACCTTTTTTCAGAGCTTTATATACATTTTCCGTTGCCTTTTTTCGTTCATCCTCATGCATATAATGATGCGACTGAATTGCTGTCACAACATCAAATGATGAATCAAAGTCAATGGAAACAGAATTGCCACATAGGTACTGAATGCTCTGATCTTGTAATTTCTCCTTTGCTATCTCGAGCATTTTCTCTGATGGATCAACTAGTACAAATTTAGGATTTGTAAATCTCTGAAACGCTAACTTTTCAAGGCTACCCGTACCACATCCCAAATCAAGCCAATACAACTCTTTGTAATCGCATTGCTCAATCACATCCAGTGTCTGGTCGTAAAACTCCGAGTAGTACGGGATTGTATTATT
>JAQXLK010000175.1 GCA_029012085.1 Clostridiales bacterium | reverse complement strand
ACTCCATCCACATCTATGGTAAGTGGCACAGACACCACATATTCCTTTTGCAAATCTTCTGTTGTAAAATCTGTACAGCTATCTCCTACAATCTTAAACTTCATGCAAAACCTCCTAATACGTTTCCGATTTTCTTTCGTATACTTTCCATGATAGATCAACAAAGGCATCTCTATCATCCCGCTCCACTTCATGTGGTTATCATTACTATATGTAGAAGTTTAGCAAAGCCCTTATACATTGTCAACCTTAAAGATATCCATTTATTTTGATTACCACTCCATTATACCTTCTTTCGCGGTATAAATTCTTTAATGGAAAACCCTCTTTTCTTTTTTGCTTTTTCCTACCTTTGTGATTCCTGCTCTCCAACAGATTCTTTTACAAATACGTTCCGTTCCTTATTGTTCTCCCTTTCCTCTTCTGTATTTGGAACTGCTTTTTCCGGTACTACATATGTATGTCTTCCCTCTAATACCACCTGAAACTTCGTCTCCTCATTTATCAGTTCCCGAATGGTCTTATATCCAAATTCCCTTTCATCAAAGCCGGGATACTTAAGCTGCAACTGACTCTTGATGCCTCCAAGCTCCGCATGCTTACCGTTTTTCTCCTCCTGCTGTATAATCTCATGAATGGTTGTCTTAACATCTCCCAGCTTTTCTTTATCCGTTATATTCAACTTACCATCCTTTTTTAAAGGTCTCTTCTCTTTCTTTTCCTGTGATTTGGTATTTTTATCTTCTGATAGCAGTTTGCTTTCCTCTCCCCAAACCGACTTTCTCGTTCCAACCCTCATGGCATTTCTACCATTTTTTATCTGCTGCGGTGTCTTTTCCTGTTTTTTATCCATATTCTTCGCCAGTTTTTCACCCTTTTTATCTTCAGCAGACTTCTTTGGATTATTCGTTTCCGTCTTACTCTGCTTTTTATCAGATCTCTTTTCTGCCTTTTTATGGTCTGTTTTATTCTTTCCAATATTCTTTACTGGTTTTTCCTCCGATAACTCCTCAAAATCTAAATACTGGTCACAGACCTTTTCTAACCGCTTTGAAGCATCTGCTTTACCAATACCAATTACCTCAATGCCGTCCTCCCGTATTCGCTTTACGAGCCCTGTAAAGTCTCCATCCGACGTTACAATACAAAGTGTATCAATATTTTTCTGATACAGTAAATCCATTGCATCAATTACTAATGCAATATCAGATGAATTTTTTCCTGCACTGGTGGTAAGCTGCTGCTTTTGCTCCATCTCATACTCGATTGCAACACTGTTCCAACCTTTTACACTGACATTATTAATAAAGTCGCCATATATCCTTGCACAGATAATATCTCCACGTTTTTCAAGATAGTCCACAATCCGCTTCGCATAACGCGCACTGGTATTTTCCGCATCTATCAATAATACAATTTTTCGTTCTCTCATATCCCTTTCCTTTCCTGATTTACAATAACAATAACTATTCAGAGCCTCATCTCGATTTCGCTTTGCTTCATCTCGATGTTGCTTCTCACCATATAATTTTTCAAAAATATGCTCATTCATGCAAGCATGATTCGCATAATTTAATGAAAAATTGCACGGCTCTGAATAGTTACAAATGACTCAGAATTGCCACGCTTGCGTCCTTCGATAATGGATTTCGGTTCTCATAGTTAAACAAACAATATGCAATATCTTCTTCACTCTTTACATTCTTACTATCCATCATCGCGTCACTATTCTTAGAAACCTTTTCATCTGCCATCATCTCACTGTCTGTTATCCACAATACTGCTTCTCTCGCCACCGGTTCAATGTGCATCACTCTGGCAGCCACCTTAGAATCATAGCCTTCCTTCCCAAGATGGATTTCCTCTGTACCACCCCGTTTAAAGAAATCCTGATACTTTTGCTTCTCAATCGGTTCCTCCGGACTCCATGCCGGCCTGCTCTTCGCATTTTCCCTTAAATAGTAATCATAGACAAGCAGACTATCCAATATTTTCGCGGAGAACGTCCTATCACATTTTTTAAACCACTCCATACAAAAACTCCGCAGTACATTATATCTTGCTTCCCGTTTAAATCCGATTCCATATAACTGATTTTTAGCATAATATGTCCCTATGGCTTCAAAAAAGTCATAGCTTGATTCAAAAAACGATATCACATAATTCAAAACATGCTCAAATTGAGCACTATTATAATACACCTCCACCATTTCTTCCACCTGCTTTAAGGCAAGAATCTCATCATAAGAAATCCACTTAGTAGAAAGTACCTCATATGGCTGGTTATCCTGATACTGTAGTCCGTATTCGTTTATCTGTTCACCCATATAAGAACCCTTCAGTACCTTTAAAAACCCCAGTTGCAGCTGATTCGGTTTCATCTCATACGCCTCATTAAATGATTGTTTAAATGTGATAACATCTTCAAACGGTAAACCGGCAATCAAATCCAAATGCTGATGAATATTATGAAATCCTTTTATGGTTAACATATTCTTCTTTAACCGCTCTACATCCATCACTCTATGAATTTCCCGAATGGTAGCAGGATTTGTGGACTGCAGACCGATTTCTAACTGAATCAGTCCTGGCCGCATTTTCGACAAAACTGCCAGCTCCTCTTCACCAATCAAATCCGCTGCCACCTCAAAATGAAAATTCGTTATTCCATTATCGTGTTCTAACAAATACCGCCAGATAGCCAGTGAGTGTTCTCTCTTGCAATTAAAAGTCCGGTCAATAAACTTAACCTGCGAAACCTTATGATCCAAAAAGAACTGCAGCTCCTTCTCCACCAGCTCAATGCTTCGAAAACGGACACTTTTATCAATGGATGACAGACAATAGCTACAGGAAAACGGACATCCCCTGCTGCTTTCATAGTAAAGAATCTTATTTTCAAATTTGGATAAATCCCGGTAAATAAAGGGCACATCATCTAATGACATTAAGGGCCGCTTTCCATTTCCACAAATTTTTCCAGATAAATCCCGGTATGTAATTCCCAACACACCACTGTATTTATCACTTTTTTCTAATATATTCTCCCGGTGATCTTTTCCATTGATGCCAGCATCCGCAATCCTGCCCAGTTTATCATCCTCGCTTTTCTCATCCAGACAACTCCATACCTTTACCAATTCATAAAAAGTAACCTCTCCCTCTCCCTGGATAATACCTTCTATAAACGGATGTTCCTCCAACAATTTTTCACTATTATAACTAACCTCCGGACCTCCCAGCCATATATGCATCTTCGGTGAAACTTTGGACAGTTCTTTTGCAATGATTAGAATTTCATGAACATTCCAAATATAACAGGAAAAGGCAACCACTGCTGCCTTTTCCTGATACAGGGACTGCAATATCAAATCCAGATTGTGATTAATTGTGTACTCTTTTATAACAATCTCCGGTATGCCTGCCTTTTCTGCCTTATACAGTTCATTCCTCTCTTTATTCAATTGTTCTTCTGCATAAGCCTGCAAATCATATACAGCCAAATTTGAATGCACATATTTTGCATTTAATGCCGCCAACACAATCTTCATTCCTATATTCCCTTCATGATTCTGCTTTTCCCGCAAGATAGTTAATAAACTGCTGTGCCGTACGTCCGGAAATACCTCCATGGGCAAGCTCCCACTTATTTGCCTCCGCACAAAGCTCTTCCTCTGTCAGCTTGATAGCCGGATTCCGTTTTGCCAGCTCTGTAACAATATTAAAATATTCTTTCTGGCTTGGCTTTGAAAAACTGATGGTCACACCAAATCGGTTAACAAGGGAAAGCTTCTCCTGCATAGTATCTGAACGGTGCATTCCATTTGAGGTTTCCACATCATTACGGTCATTCCACGTTTCCTTAATCAAATGTCTTCTGTTTGACGTAGCATATATAAGCACATTATCCGGTTTTGTCTCCACACCACCTTCAATAACAGCTTTCAAAAACTTATATTCAATCTCAAATTCT
>JAQXLK010000174.1 GCA_029012085.1 Clostridiales bacterium | reverse complement strand
GTGCTTTTGCCTGCTCCTCCATCTGTTTTTGCATTTTCTGAGCCTGCTTCATCAGATTATTCATGTTACCAGGCATTCCTCCTGGAAAACCACCTCTTTTTGCCATTTTTTAATCCTCCTAAAATGATTTTAATTCTCTATCTTGATATCGAATTTTACCTTCGATAAATTGATATTTCCTAAATTGGTCTCTTTTAAACTCTCTTTGGACTGACAGGTGATATCCACCTGCTTCCCCGTCAGCTCCCCAATCATCTCCTGCAAAGCCGTCCGATGTTCTTCTTTCATAAACTGATCATATCCCATGCTTCCCTGCTGGCTGTTATCAAATGTCAGCAATAATGATTTTCGGTCATGACCGATATTAATACTCGCATACTGAAGAAGATTCAATGTTCCGTGTCCGACTTTCAATCGATACTCCGGATTACTTTTTATCTCCTCAATGCTTTGCATAATCGCCTTCATATCTTCATATTCCGCAGGCTGAAGTTCTCTTTTTAAGACTGCTTCTCTGTCAATATCTACAGTCTCTTCCATGTCAGCCACTGCATTTTGAGCCGTCCCACCGGTTATATTCCCATTTGCTGCAATCATGGCAAGCTGCTCCTCACTAAGGGACATGACTCCCTTTTCCACCTTCTCCTCTAAAACACGAATCCGGTCTAATATGGAATCCATATCCTGCTCCATCTGAGGCGTGGTAAGCTTGATGACTGCAATCTCTAACGTTACACGCTTTTGCGTTGCATAACGAATCTCATTGGAAAGTCCGGAAAAGATGCGGATATACCGCATCAGCTGATTCATTGTAACCTTGTCTGCAGTCAGCTTCATGCTCTCTATATTTTCAGAAGAAATGTCTAACTGATCATTTACATCATCCGAAGACTTAAGCAACAAAAGATTTCTCATATACCATGTAAAATCCGTAACAAACTGGGAAAGTTCTCTTCCTTCCCAGACTACTTTTTCCACAATCTTTAGTGCCGCTAACGTATCATTTTCCGTTATATGATTCATTAAGGTATTGAAAACTTCTACATCCACCGTACCTAACATTTCCAGTACTTTGTCATAAGTAAGCGTCTGTCCAAGGTAAAAAGCAATACATTGGTCCAAAAGACTTAATGCATCACGCATAGAACCATCTCCCGCCTTTGCAATGTAGCGGACTGCTTTCTCCTCTGCCTCAATTCCCTCTCTTTTCAAAAGCTCTGCCAGACGCTCATATATAGTCTCTAAATCGATACGTCTGAAATCATACCGCTGGCAGCGGGAGGAAATAGTAATCGGTATTTTATGACTTTCTGTAGTTGCCAATATAAAAATCACATAAGACGGAGGTTCTTCTAACGTCTTTAACATAGCATTAAATGCTGCACCGGAAAGGTTATGCACCTCATCGATAATATATACCTTATATTTCCCTTCTGTAGGAGAATATTGCACACCATCCCGAATCTCCCGGATACTATCCACACCATTATTGGATGCAGCATCAATCTCAATTACATTCAATGCGGTTCCTGCACTAATTGCCTTGCAGGTCGGACACTCATTACATGGGCTGCCATCCTCTAGCGGATGCTCACAGTTTACAGCCTTTGCAAATAACCTTGCTATGGTAGTTTTTCCGGTACCTCTTGTTCCACAAAACAGATATGCATGACCAATACGGTCATGGGTAATCTGGTTTTTCAGTGTCGTAACAATATGTCCCTGTCCTTTTACCTCTTCAAATTCATCTGGTCTCCATTTACGGTACAATGCCGTATATGACATATTTTCACATCCTAACTATCTTTCACTAAATGGGAAAATGGAATCTAACATCCGCAAGGTCTTAAAATTACCCTTTGCCGAAATCTCACCTGCCATAAATCCCTTTTGAAATGTATTCTTCCCCTCTAATATCTTATCTAATACCTGAGTGGTAGTTCTTAAAATCACATCTGCTTCATCCGTAGCCGCATAAAATGCCTTTACGTGCTCCGGTGTGGCTTCTAAATGCAGAATCAAATCCTTATCTGAAATAATAATTGCATAGGAAGCTGTAAAATCCGAATCCGGTCGGTAATTCTTAATAAATTTACCCACTAATACATCCTCTGCAGCATCAATACTTTGTTCTCTGCCGGCGGCATGGAAGGTTTTATCATCATTCTGATCCTTCTCATTCGCAGAATCCTTTTTCCCAGCTGCAGCTCCCTGACGATTGCCGGAATTATTCCCCCCATTGGAATAATTCTCCTCTGCCGTCTCATTTTCTCCACTGACACTGCTGCTTAACATCTGCTTAAACATAGCGGACAATTCTTCAATATCTTCCTTTTGCTGTTTCACATAGGATTCATCACTGACAAACTTAGAAAGCTGTTCACTTTCCTGTGGTGTCAATTCTATGGTTCTTGTCTTAAGCAGACTGGTCTTTACTGCCAGATTACTGGTTGGAAGGCTCTGTGTTTTTTGCGAAATGGAACGGTAAAGAGTCTCCACCTTCTTTTCTATAATCTGGGTATAGCTTTCATTTTGCTCAAATTCCTCCAGATTCTCAACATAAGCAACCAGCCCTGTAATTGGAATTCCTCCTAATGTCTCCCATGCTTTTACCAGATTCAGCTCCGCATCCCGCTCACCATAGGTCGTAGCCATAACAACCGGCAGCATATACTTACTGCTTAATTCCTGCTTATCTGCATAAAGCCAGCACATATCCAGAAATTGCTGCATGTATCCACCGATTCCAAACCATTCCACAGTAGTTGCTAAAATCACACCATCCGCATCCTTCAGTGTTGACGGTAATGTTGCAATAGCATTCTTATCTTCAAAAATATTATACCGCTTTACCTCTACCCGAAGCTCTTTTAACACTTCCGCCATCTTATTGAGTACATAAATGGTTGGATCTTCAATTAATCCTCTTCCACCGTAATATATGTTAATTTTCGTAAAACTCACCCTCTTTCCAATCTATCCAACGACTCTTTGACAATTATACCATCTAACCTTTAAAATGGGAAGTTTTTCAGTAAAAAAAGAACAGGCAGTCAGAGTATACTATTTTCTGACCGCCTGTTTGATGATGGTTATGGCTTTGCGAAGAACTTTACTCTTTCTCCACTGTTAGCAGGCTGTTTATCTCATCTGCCATTCCATTAATGAGATTGACCTGTTCTGTCATTTCCGTTATATCGTTCACATTGCTTTCAACCATCTTGTTTATAGATACAAATTGTTCGTTTTCTATCCGGACACTCTGGGCAATATCCCTGTTGATAGAAACTGTATTCCGAATCACTTCCGCCTGCTTGTCATGTGCATTTCCCATTGTATTTATGGTATACACAGAAAGATGAAGCAGTTCTGTCATATCCTGGATTCCTCTAAATACATTATTGAAATATCCATTTTGTTGTTCTAATTTTTCTGAATTCTCCTGTATGTGCAGCATAATTTCCCGAACATTGCTTTGTACACTTGCAATAACCGCTTCCACCTCTTCAAGAGACTCCTGGGTGCTATTGGCAAGATTTCCAACTTCAGACGCAACCACCGCAAATCCTCTTCCTGATTCACCGGCTCTTGCTGCCTCAATGGATGCATTTAGTGCCAGCAAATTGGTAGAAGAAGAAATATCATTAATTATAATACGTTTCGCAATTATCTATAGCAGATAGTAAGGAAGAACAAGCTGTTGATACATACATTTAGGACAATACCAAAGCAAATCGAAATTTGTTTATTTATTCAACGTAGAGCCTCAAATGATAAAACTGTATGTATTTCCCCTTGTTTTTGACCTTATAGGCAACTTACAAGGGAAAGTTTTTGTTACTGTCCCGCAACCTTATCTAGAAGCTTTGCAGAATTTCGCTTTGCTTCCCTCGTTGCGTGAGCGTAAACATTCACTGTGGTACTAACATCAGAATACCCCAACAACTCCTGCACAAGCTCCATGTATTCGACAAAAACGGATTGTATCTTGCCACTAAGAAAATCAGTAAGAATAATCCCAAAGCAGAACAGATAAAGGAAGAATTTATCACAGACCGTATCCACCAATTCATTGACGCATGGGAGAACAGACCAGAACTGTTGCAGAAAATCATATTTACCACAATAAAGGCACTAGCACTTCTGATTTCCAAGGTATTGACAGCTGCGAGGTAACTGAAAAACAAACACTTCCATGAATCACTTGAAAAACAGTATGGCAGTAATGCTTATTTTATGGAAGAAAGCAAAGCGAATGTTGATACTGTCGCAATTGCGGAAAATGAAATTATCTTTGAAGCCGAGCGAGTACGAAATTTGTTGGAGATTAAGCGAGACGATTTGAAGGGACTTGCAATACTTATCAAGAAAAAGGAGCTTGACAGTAAGATTGACCGAAGAAATGAGGAAATAGACATTCTCAAAGCCGGATTATCAAGTATCGTTAAAAAGCACGGATTTAGAACTGTGCAGGAGTTCTACACAGCATTTAAAACCTCACAGAATGCTTTTTACAGGTATCAAGAAGAAGCGGACAGACAGAATTCTGAACGGACTTACAAAAACAGAGATAAAGGGGCGAGATAATCGCCCCTTAGCAGTTATGATTCAATTTTTAATAAATGGCTCATTTCATCTACCATACTATTAATTGTATTTGCTTGCATAGTAACTTCTGCTGTATCATTTGCATTACTTTCTGCCATAGCATTAATTGAAATAAATTGTTCGTTTTCATTTTTAATACTTTCAGCAATATCATGATTAATAGATACAGTTTTCTGAATAACTTCCGCCTGCTTATTATGTGCTTCACCCATTGTATTGATGGCATTAACAGAAATATTAAGCAACTCTGTCATATCCTGCATACTACTAAATACATCCGCAAAATATTCATTCTGTGTACCCAATTTGGATGAATTTTCATCTATCTGTCCACTAATCTCTTTTACATTGTTCTGTACTCGTTCAATAACCACTTTAATTTCCGCTAATGATTGCTGAGTACTATTTGCAAGGTTTCCTACCTCAGTCGCTACAACTGAAAAACCTCTTCCCGCCTCACCAGCTCTAGCTGCTTCGATTGAAGCATTTAAAGCCAGCAAATTCGTCGAATTGGATATATCACTTATCAAATCCAACGTAACACCTATTTCCTGCACTGCCACAGATAGTTTCTGTGCACTATCTGTTGTCATTTTCATGGATTCAGATACTTCACTATTAATTGTATGCAAATTATTCAGACGTTCTTGGTTGGCTACAGATTTATCAATCAATTCTTTTGAACTTGATTCGACCTTTTCGACACTCTCCGCAACAATACTTGCCCACTCATTTAATTCACTAAGATTTGTCATACTCTCATCTGTTTTAGTACTTAATAAATTGCTGCTTTCTACCAACTGCTCGCTAGTAGCGGCAAGTTCCTCAGCCGAAGCACTTTCGTTTTCAGAAATTCGAGATAGTGATACACCAGCATTTTGCAGTCTGTCTGATAAAGTCTGAACAGAACCTAAAACATTCATTACTTTTTCATTATTACGTTCCATTTCATCTCTTTTTGCATTAACAAGAAAATGACTAATCAAATATGTCAGAACAATAATAAACAGCAATGTTAAAAGCAAACACACAATTCTTGCAATAACATTTGGAATAAAGAGTGCATCTTTCACTGGAAGAAGAGCATCCCCTCTAACAAACCATGATACTATCAATGATACAGTTATCTCTGAGGCTGTAATTACAACAACTTTTACATCTATAAAAATGCTACAGCTATTACAAATAAAAGAGCATATCCCCAAAACTCTGTTGATGGAATCATATAGAGAATATAATTGTACTGTGTAAACATAATTATTACCAAAAATATTTTAGCAGCTTTCAATTTTCCAAGAGATACAAATCCATCCACAAAACCTGTTTTTACAAAGTAAATACCTATGGCCAAATAAAACAAACAGGTAATATCAAAAATAATCAACACAACCCAGCTAACTGTTGGAAATAATCCTAAAATCTTCTCCGCTGTATATAATAAACCTGCACACTGACAGGCTCCCGGAACCAATAATAATATAAGAATATAAACTTTGTTTATATACTCATCCAATGCTGATTTATACTTTTTTTCTGTGTCCATAATAATTCCTCCTAAAATTCATATAAATGTACTATAATGGAATATCCCGCTCCCACAGTACAAAGAATTATTTTATTCCCCTTTTGGGAATATACATCCCACATTCTATTTAAGCACAAAATAGGGCATGTATTTCCGGTATATCCGTATTCTTTACCCACAAAATGATATTTTTTTCAATAGGAACACCTAATATTTTCAATGTTTCTATGTTATATACATCACTAAGTTGAGAAAAGATAAAATAGTCAATATCATCTATAACCAAACTATTCCTTTTTACCACTTTCATAATGGAATCAGCCCACTTCTGTGACAAAAAAATCCATTGGAAACGAAATCCACTCTAGCCTCTTTTCGTTGGGTTCAACTATTTTTAATGGAACTTTTGACATTCCACATTTTGGATATGTAACGTATTGATGATAACTTGCATCAACAAATGTATAAGTATCAAGCAATCCCCTTTGCATTTCAGATTCTTCACAAGTTAATGCAATACACGCCGCTGCATCTGCAAAAGTTGCATAGACTACTGTATCTGTCCACAACGTGGCAGGCGATACACAAAAAACTCCCAACACTAATGCGTTCGTAATATCAGAAAGTTTCATGTATTTTGAAACAATATCCATTCCCTGAAGCATTCCTGTACAATTTGCATTCAAGTCAAAAGCAACTTTAACATTTTTCATTTTATCACCATATAAACCTACAATTCTCATTGCATTTGTTGGTGATAAAAATTCAGGTGTATCTGTACAAACTACAAGCATTTCATAATCTTCCAAATTAAGTTTATTTTTCTCTACGCAGTTGTCTATGGCATTCAGAAGCATAGTAATTGCATTTTCGCCTTCTGATATAAAATAACGCTTTCTTCGTCCCAGGCGATTCATAAGGCTATGAGCATTAAGACCTAACTTTTCAAAGTGTTCATCCAATTCTTCATTATAAACTTTGTTTGGTGGAATATAAACTCCCGTACCTTTCATTAAAATGTTTTTCATAAGGCTCATCTCCGATTTAAAAATAACAATCAAAGTTACAATCCTTTACCTTCCTGTACGATTTTATAAAATATCAGCCTCCTACTAAAAAAAGCATTTTAACAGTCAATCCAAGGATGACACATTAAATTTCTTTAGTTATTATTGTATGATTATAAAAGGGCATGATTCCATACACACCACGAATAACGTGCTGTGCGCAAGTCTAAGCTTTTTCCACATGGCTGTCAAGTCCTTTCTTTGTTAATTTTATTAGAATTTTCACACCAATATTATATCTTATTTGTGCGTTTTTGTCAATTTACATGAGACTATCAGTACATTTTCATACTTAGGAATAGTTACGAATATTTCAATTCTAAAGCAATTACCATAATTCCATGCTATTCTCCACATCTGCATAGTTCCGTCAAGGTAGAGCTTTGCATATTCCAGTGGATTATCTATTACAAGTGCATTTAATGCACATTCAGAATTAGGGGTAGTCTTTAGAGCTTCTTCTGCTTTGCCACAATTTATACGCCAGAAATTTAATAAAATAAAGGGGTTGGGTGGAGATATTGTCTATTTTTCAAAACCTTCTAACTTGTATAAATATATGGAGCACAATTCTGTTGATCTTGTATTTATGGATTTGGAATTTATGGATGAAAAAGAAGACGGCATAATCTGGTGTAAAAAAATACATAAAAAATGGCCAAATATTCTTATAACAATTCTGACAGCTTACGAAAACCGCTATAAAGAAGGCTATGCTGTAAGAGCCTTTCGTTTTATGACAAAACCGATTATAGAAAAGGAACTTTTTGAAAATCTGGAAACCGTAATGGAAGAACTGTCTCTTACCGATTCCGTTTCTATTATACGGCGGGGTATCTCATACAACATTTTGATAAAAGACATCTGTTATCTTTCTGCCCAAAGCGGTGGCAGTGAATTATGGAGCAGAACGGATATGTATTGCTGCGAAGAGAGTCTTTTGCAATGGGAAAACAAGCTTCCGGCAGAGATATTCTTCCGTTGTCACCACAAATATCTGGTCAATTTTGCATGCATCACAAAAGTGGAGCCAAATATGCTGACACTGATTAATGGTGAGAAAATTCCGGTATCCCGGCGAAAATGGAAAGAATTTCAGATTGCATATATGCGATGGGATGCAAAGTACAATTAATTGGAAAAATGGAACAGGCGGTCAGAGTGTACCACTTTCTGACCGCCTGTTTGGTGATTGTTACTTTATTACTATTATAAATCTCACTGGTTATGAATCATAATTATTCCATTACCCACTCTTCCATCATACATTCATGTTCTCTGGTTGCTTTATCATAATTGATTCCTACCAGTATCAGATTCCCTTTATAGTCCTCTAAACTTCTGCAATACTGCTTATCCTTAATCTGGTCAATGGCACCTTTTGCACTTTTATCCCATTTTAACTCAATGACAAGTGCCGGCTTATCTGCAAATTTCTTCCTTGGAATATATACCATATCTACAAATCCTTTTCCGGTAGGAAGTTCCCGGTATACCGTATAAAAATTTCTTGCGGCATACAATGCTAATGAAATGGTATAACTCAAGGCGTTCTCATCATTATACTGAATGTGAGATGTTTCAAAATGTGCCTGCTCAATTCCTTCCAAAACCTGACTTGGACGATTCTTCCAGATTCCCTCCAACGTCTGGGCGGAATTCCGAAGCGCTCTTGACACCTCTCCCCATTCAGAAACCGAAACTGCATTCACAAATTCATTGCGAATCTCATTATTCGGTATATATACACATTTATGGTCAAAATCGTATGCCAGATACCCTAAATGAATCAGCAATGTAAACACATCATCCTTCGTCTCAAAAGTAGTCATATCATTTGTGAACTTAGAGGTATTCACCGGTATGCGCTCCCCAGCCATCATTTCCAGAACATCATCCCGAATGCCTTCAAAATTCATGTCAATATATACCCGAAGTGCCTCAAAAGTCTCTGTCTGATTCCAATAATTATCATACTTTTTAGATAACAGACTGCTTACAACAGACCTTGGACTGTAAATGGAACCTGCCTCCTCAAAATGGTAGCCATCATACCAGTTCTTCATATCCTCCATATTCATCCCGTATTCTTCACAAAGTGCCGAAACCTCTGATTCCGTAAAACCTACAAACTCCGCTAAATCCCTGGCATTTAACATGGAATACTCCTGAAACATGTTAAGGGCAGAATGAGTGCCATATTTCTTAATCGGCAAAATACCTGTCATATAAGCAAGATAAATATAATCTCTGTCCTTGAAAAAATCCCTTAAAAAATCCAGATACTGTTCCTGCGCTTCTTTATTATTTCTATGCTCTCGGAAAATGCAGTCCCATTCGTCCACGATTACTACAAATGGACGGCTTGTTTCTGCATATACGTCCTGCATACTTTGTATCAAGTCAGTATTATCAAAATAATCGATGTCCGGATATTCCTTTCTGAAATCATGCATTACAATTTTTTTTATCCGTTCCAGCATTTCCGTCATATCTTTGCTGCGGCTTAAAAATTCCTGCATATTCAAAAAAATAACATCATATTGATTCAGATGTTTCTCAAAATTTTCATCCCTTGCAATCTTATATCCTGCAAACTGCTCTCTTGAATCACAACCTCTGCTGTAATAAGCCACTAGCATACTCGCCGCAATGGATTTACCAAACCGTCTCGGTCGGCTGACACATATATATTTATCTTCTGTCTGTAAAATGGAATTGGTATAACCAATCAATTCCGTCTTATCCACATAGATTTTTGAATTAATTGCCTGCTGAAATCTTCCATTCCCAGGATTTAAGTAAATTCCCATTGTCTCACCTGCCTGTCTGCATTTTTTCTAAGTATAACATTCCTATAATAATTACGCAATGAAACATCCTTTATAACGTAAGAAATCGCACCTGCTTATTTGCAAATGCGATTGTCTCCTTTTCTCTTTCACTGATATTATAATTTACTTCGTTATCATGCAACTTTTGACATAGATGTCATTTTATAATTCTTCACCCATCAGGAAATCTATCATATTCATATGCACAATTCCATTGCGGGACAAATTCTCTCTGTCAAGCGTAATCACATACTTTGGATAATTATCTTTGACTGCATCAAATGCGCCAAACTCTCTTTCAACCACCTTTTGATCTGTTAAATAATATGCAACCTGAATATACTTTACGGTATCCTCTTTTCTTGCCACGAAATCAATTTCACCTTTTGGTGTCTTTCCTACATACACATCATATCCCCGGGTCAGCAACTCATTGTAAACAACATTTTCAATTGCAAAAGTACAATTCACGTTAAAGTCATGATTCTTTATCTGTGCAATTCCCAGATCTGTCATATAAAACTTATTAAGTGTTTTTAAAATTGCCTTTCCATGTATATCATACCGATATACTTTTTGGATAATAAGTGCTTTCCGTAATGCATCTATATATTGATACAGTGTCGCCGTTGAGATCTCTCTTCCCTCTTTTTTCAAAAAGGCGATAATATTTTTTGAAGAAAATTCCCGTCCTGTTGTATCAATTATATACTGCAATATCAGATTAAACAAAACGATATCTTTAAGCCCTAATCTTGCAACAACATCCCGCAATATAATAGAATCAAACACACTATGCAGATAATCCTTTATATTACCCTCGTTCGTAAACTGCATTCGATTCGGCAAACCGCCCCATTTTACATAATCCCAAAATGTTTCTTCGTCTTCAGGCTTTTTACCGGTTAATGCTATATATTCCTGATATGTCAACGGATAAATTTGAAAAGAAACATATCTGCCGGACAAAACCGTCGAAATCTCATCTGATAACATCTTACTATTCGAGCCTGTCATAAATATGCTGATATTCTCAATAGATGCCCTCAGCGAATTGATTACTTTTTCAAACTTGTCTACATTCTGTATCTCATCTAAAAAAATGTAATACATCTTATTATCCATAACATGTTCTTTGACGTAACTGTTTAACTTCTTGTAATCCTGCAATTCTTCGTATTCAATGAATTCAAAATTAATATAAAGAATATGTGGCTCTTCCACCCATTTTCATAATACCGGTAAACAGTCTACCACTGTGTTTCTCAAATCAGGATATGCACCACCGGAACAATATCTGAAAAATGGAAAACAGGGACCATGGGTTGATGTTTACGGACTTTGTGCCACTATCTATATGGCACTTACCAGAATTCAGCCACCGGATTCCCTGAATCGGCTGCAGGCAGAAAAACTACCTCCTCTTACAGCAAATAGTGATATTCCCCGGAGTCTTGCAAACATAATCGAAAAAGGAATGTCATTGAAAATTGCAGACCGTTATCCATCCATGACTGTTTTATATAAAGCCATAACAGAGCATACACCTATACATAAAACGAAAAAGTATTTCTACCTTTTTGCACTATTGATTTTCAGCATAGGTTTGCTTATTTTATACTTTATAAGTCAGCCGCTGCAATCAAATTTAACTGCTTCTTCCAATGATATACCCGTTTCTTCCGAAGAATCCGGCGCAACTTCCAAATTGTCTGGTGAAGCCACTGACGCTCCCCATTCTACATCCGAAGAAACAACCACATCTGCCGCAACAACAACAGAAAGCCAGCCGGTTAATACAACAACGAAGCAGGCTAAGAAAGAAAAAAACACCGGTTTCTCGTACAATGTACTTCCAATCGAAGAGGATGAATATCAGGTTCTTCCAATTGAGGAAGATTAGACAGACGGTCAAAGTAAAAAACTCAGACCGCCAAAACTTTTTATTTTTTAATGTTTTATATGTACTTCCTTAAAATATTATTTTGAAACCGTAACTTTTTTTACCTTACTCCACTTGCTGTAAAAGGTTTCTTTTTCCCCTGCGATTTCATAAGCGGCCGGATCAAAAATTTTGTACGCCCGGACACGGATATAATACGTTTTTCCTTTTTTCAGGTTCTTAATCTTTTTACTCAGCTTCTTTTTCGCAGATTCCACGGTTACTGTTTTCGCCTTTTTAAAGGATTTGGATGTAGAATACCGGATTTCGTAACCGTCTTTTTCGAATTTGGAAGCTTTAATGATTATATTTGCTGCATTATTTTTTGCGCTCTTTACAGAAATAACCGGTTTTTTTCGTCTAATGATGCCTGCTTTTATTCTGGCTGCCCGCATCTTTTGCTTTTGTTTTATTTCTTTTTGGGAATCTTTTGTATTTTGTACAACATCAGCCGGTATACCGGCCGGCTCCCAGCAGGCATAAAAACTGGTATCTTCTAAAAAGACGTCTGTTCGTGATGCAATTACCATTTCCCCATCTTTTTCATATCTCCAGTACAAAAAACGGTATCCCTTTTTTTCCGGTATGTGAGATGTAATGCCACACCCACCTTCACAGTATATTGTTTCAAATAACGTATTTTCATCGGTATAAAAGGTTAATGTAACAATTTTATGGTTGTCGGAATTCTCCTGTGCACAGGCTGTTACAGATGTATTTAATAAAACAGCGGTACAGACACATAAAATAAGATACTTAAAAACTTTCATAATAACGCTCCTTTATTTTTTGATTTTTACCTTTTTGTATTTAGACCAGGAACCATAATATTTTACCTTCATCAGCTTTTCCTTGTAAGGTTCATACAATTTTACATTTTTATATGGTCTGATTCGGATATAATAGGTTTTATTCTTTTTAAGTCCGGTAATGGTGCATTTTGTTTTGGATATTGAGTTTTTCTTTGCAGACTTAAAATTGCTGTTTGTACTGTATTGGATTTCGTACCCGTCTGCATTTTTTACTTTATTAAAGGTCACGAGTACCTTTTTTCCTTTCTGATTTTTTGCTGACTTTATTTTTAATGCAGATAATTTTGATAAATTTCTGTTATAGCTTATGGTATGTCCCATATCATCCATTGTCAACCCTCTGTGATACATAAAAATCATATTTGATTCCAACATGAACATATATTTTGTAGGTTCATAAGAATTGGTCCAGCAAAAGTCGAAATAATAAGCTTTACCATTCATCATTATTTTATTGATACTGTGACAAACACCATTTTCTTCAACCATGCTTGTGCATGGAATTGCTTCACATCCATATAAACCTAACAGTGCAAATGCTAATTTTGAATAAGATGCGCAAACACCATGATGATCTGCTTTTTTTGATTCATTCCTGCTTTCATCCGTTGTCTGAAGCATCCAGTATAAATCATATATTTCTAACGGTTGATCATATGCATAACTGTCAATGACTAAATTGTTAACTGCCCAGACGGCATCGGTTATTTTCATACCTTTATGAAGATTGATACTGTTTGCGGTATTTATCAGTTTTGTTTCCATATCCATACATAAATCATAATAGTTTTTGAATGTATCTTTATTTATGAAATAAATAAAACCGCTGCTGCAATCCGGAACTGCCTCTATTTCAAAATCTTGTACACACAAATTTCCGTAGTGGCCAAACTTGCCTTCTTCCTTATATTGCTTTGTATTTTTCAGCTCGCCTTCATCCTCTACATGTGGAGTCTGGATTAATTTTAAATATTGAAAATACCTGCAGTTCATATAAGTTAAAGCGCTTGTATAGTCATCCAGCTCTAAATTTGTTTTAATAACCGAATATCCCTTCTTTTCTAATTTTTTTCCATCGACAGTATATCCTTTTGGAAGAATGGCTATTTTTTGATTTCCCGCACTGATAATTTTATTTTTTATTATCTCTGCATTCTGTTTGTCGAATTCATTAAAATCTGTCCGGTCCAAATTATATTCATCATAACTATCAATACCGAATTTTTTAATAAATCCGATATTATTATCATTTAACCGGTATACCGGTTCTCCGCTTAGTACCTCTGTTGTGACAAGCCGGGTTTTATTTTCCACATTTTCTACATCAGATTGGAATACAGGGTACAGCGTCGTTTCTTCAGCACCGCATATCACATCCGGAAATACAAGAGCTTCACGGATTATAATGTCATCTAAAGAATATATGGGATATGTATTTGTCCAGCCTAAAAAAATATCTCCTTCTCTGGTTTGCGCCGGGACATCATAATCATATAACCGTTTTCCCGGCTTAACCTCAATTGTTTTATTACTGTTATAAAAGTGTATTTTAAATGTTTTTTCAGCATCACTTCCACTTATTATATACCGTGTATATAACGTAATATCCGTTTGTAATTGTATCACGCTGTCCGGATTAATGATATTTCCGTCCTTCGTCATCCATCCGCCGAAGCTGAATTTCAAATCCATGCCCGAAGCACAGCCGCCCGGCTGACCTGTCTGCATGAAATATGTTTTCCAGCTTTCGTTGTTTTTAACCTGTATTACCGATTTACAATTGGGTGCGTTTGTATAAACAAAGGTTACATTATGAATATTTTCATCCTTATTCGTTTCCTGATTATCGTATGCTTCTCCCGGATTACCTTCTGTTTCTGAACGGAGATACTTTATATGCTTTATAAAAACCAGATCACCAGATTCGATTTCTGACGCTTCCCATTTGCTTTCATCCTGCTTTGTAAATTCAAATACCTGAATTCCAATTTCTTTCACATATGTTATCTTTACCTGACAGGTATCATCAACCGTAAAACTGTTTTTCCCAAACCCGGTTCCATCATCCGAAACCTGAATGTTTACGGATTTTATGCTCGGGTTCTTTGCTTCAGCTTCTGTTTGTTCTTTCATGTAAGCCTGATATTCTTTATATTTATCATAAGTTGTTGCATAATGCTCCAGGCTTCTCGGATCCGTTTCATAATTTCCGGAAAATGCATTATCCCCAACTGACCTGACAGAACCCGGAAGAACGATATCAACCAGCCCACAGTCTTCAAAGGCAGACTCCCCGATGGTAACGGTTTCGTTTTCGGAAAACTGAACATTTTTTAATAATTTACATCCATAAAATGACTCATTTCCAATCTTGGAAACATGATCAAGATTGATAGATTCCAGCACATCATAGTTCATAAACGTCTGATACGGTATCTTCTTAATATTAGAAGGCAATACAACCTGTCTGGTATATCTTAAATACTGCTTTGGCACTTTTGCACCCGTGTTTTTAAATAAATTCCGGTCTAACGTATCTCCTTCATAGGTTGGCAGAACTTTAATTGTGGTATATGGCTCGTACATCAATACGCCATAGCTTAATCTTTGTTCGTATGTCATATAAGATGTCCATTTATATCCATATCCGTTCTGCACAAAGATTTTCTGCTCTTTATCTTTCTGTTTCGGTGTTCCGTTTACAATATAGCCGTTTCCTTTGGTACTCATACCAACAAGATATCCATCCGATTTTTCGGAAACCAAAAGAATATGTCCTTCGTTTTCTGAGTTTTCAACTACCGTTATATCCGAACCATCTGCTTCACCGGTACCGTATGTATCTACCGTAAAATGTAAATCATAAATTAGTGTATCTTTTTTCTCTTTTAACATGGAATTCAGATACAAAAACATTTCTTCTGAAATACCGGTATCTTTTGCCGATTCCTCAAAAATATAAAGGTCATATTCGGTTAAATCATCCGGTTTCATATCATCTGCCTGGATATAGGTAAAGCTTAAAGCTTCCGGCAGACGGGTTCCACTGTAAATACGGCTGATATAAGTTTCTTCGTCCTGTTCTATGGTATATGCAATTTTTGCATAATCTGCCGTACCGGGTTCTTTTGATGTATCTTCTTTGGCTTCCTCTTCCGATTCCTCATCGGAGTTATCTTCTACCTGCTCCGCATCGTCTGCATCCATCCGGTCGCAGATAACAGCTATTTCTCCCGTTACATCTTTTGAATCTGTATTAATTGCCCTGTATTCATAATTTTCATCCGATACAAAAAGTGAATTTTTTTTATTCGGATTTTCACAAAACACATTGTATTCCGTGTATCCATGCTGCATATATGCAAAAAAATCCGTTACTGTATATGGATTTTCTTCCCCTTCTGTTTCCGTTTCCCCTGCATGAACGGTAACTGTTTTGCAAAATGCGCCTCCGAGCTGTGTCAGTACCAGCATGATACATAAAATCAGAACCATAAACTGTTGTTTTCTTGTTTTTTTCATTTACATTCCTCCTTCGGTTATTGTTCACTCGCCACATAAAACTCACACTGCGCAAATGCAACCACATCACCTTCATCCAACTTATACTCTTCCCCACTCACAACTGCTTCTCCATTTAAAAACGTGCCATTTGTGGAGTTCAAATCCAACAGGTATAATCCATCCGGCTTTTTCATCAGCTTTGCATGCATTCGACTGATTCCCCGCTGTTTTAACAGATAGGTACAACCTTCCTCCATACAGCCAACTATGATACTGTTTTCAATATGAATTGGCTTATATTTTCCTTGTACAAATGATGCTAAAAAAAGAGAAGTTTCATACTCTTCTTTTACAATTGTGCTTCTGACATCCCCTGATTTATCTTCCGCCGTTAATAGGGTTGTCTCACCATACTGCTGTGACAACTTACAACCGGATTGAAAGTTACTCCGGTTCTCCTTCCTGTTATCCACAAGACTTTTCTCTTCAGGCTGCCCGGACATCGGATAACCGTCTGACACACCGGCATATGCCAGTCTCGACTGTACCCTGTCAGCTGGTGGGATGGTATTTTCTTCAAAATAAGCCTGCATCATTTCATCCGGTGTTTCCTCTTTTGATATGTTCATATAAATGATGGTAAGAACAATCATAGCTCCCATGGAGCCAAGCAGATATTTTACATAATCATATGTCAGAACATCAAAAAGCAGCATAGCAATCAGCCCCAGATTAAAAAGTGCTGTTATTACCAACATCCACTTAATAATTTTTTCACCCATTTGCTCATCACCTTCGTGCGGACTCTCACACTGACTTTCATACTGGCATTTCTCTGCTTTTTCTTTCTTTTTCCCTTTCTCTTCCCTATCAAAAATCCTTTTTTCAACATTACAGGTAACTTCACTTTGTACACTTTCTTCTGTTTTCCCGACAAAACCCTTTCCTATTCTTTTGTCCCTTTCATACAAAAAAACATCCTTTCCTTTTTGCTCCTCTATATTAAGCGAAGAGAGCTGTCTTATTCCATCTTCTTCATATATTGGGTTTTCCTGGGCTGGCATTCTATTTTCCGAATATTTCATAATGTAATTTCTTAATATAGCAAGACTACAATCCGGCTCCGTTACCAGATTATAAAACTGTAGTATATACATTACAGCAGTATCATCCTTCTTATCTGCTCTCTGTATGAATTCTGTCAAAAGCTGCTTTAATGAATAATGAAAATCCTGATTATCCGGATAACTACAAAACTGCAGTCTTCCTGTATCCGCTTCTATAAATATAAATTCCGGATTCCATAAGATACTTTCTTCATCAAACATGTATTCTTCCGCCATTTCTAGTGCTCCCACAATACTGTCAAACATATGGAACAGTCTTGACATATTTAGTGGTAAATGACCCATAACTGCCTGCAATGTAGTACGATATTGCAACCGGTAGTATATTTCACATATTCCATTTACTTCCCTGACTTCGTAAGGAACCATATAGGGAACCGTATGATACTGCATCAGCATACTTTCGTACCCCTCAGTTAAATTCTTTTCGCAGGGAAGCACCAAAAAATTTTGCATTCCTTCTTTTCTATATTCCCCCTGTAGCAAGCTGCCACCTCCTAATATTTTCAATTGCATCACTATTGTTTTTACTCATCTGTATTCGTATTTCAAAAAAAGAGTCTTTTTCATAGAATGTAACGGTTTCTGTGTTTCCCTTTACGACTTTCCCACTTTCTCCCGTCTCCAAAACATCCCCCGACTCATATAAATTTTCAGCTAAATAGTAAAACTGCTTTGTTGTTTGTACGAGATTCAAAAACAACATAATATAAAAATAAATACACCCCAAAAAAACAGGAATCAGCAATGTAATCTCAATCACTGCACTGCCACGATATTTTTTGCTTTTTCTCTCCACTTTAAACCTGCTCCTTTTTCTAAATTCCTTCTACAATACCTAATACACCATTTTAACTACACGATTTCTTTTCGTACCTTATCTAATCACATTGACCTCTTCATCAACCTATGAACAAGAAAGAATTTGTATTGCAAATAATTAATAACTGCTAAACTAGCCCCCACAACGGGAACAAGGACCAAGTCCTCCCACTTCACTTTTCTTAACCCGTTTTACACTTCTCTTTAATCCACTACAATTCCGGTTATTGTGATATACATTCGTTGTTCTTGTCAGATAAATACTTCCCTCTCTATCCGTCTTTTTCCTGCCACAGAATCCACATGGTGCGTAGTTCCTTTTCTGAGTATCCGGTGCACTATGAACACTGAGTGACAGGTGTGTACAACTTCGCCTTGTATGATACACAGACTGCTCCGGTGTAATGTACACGTATATATCTGTTTCCTGTTCTTCTTTGCTGTAACCTACAAACGCCTTTTGCTTTACCCGGTTAGAAAGTGCAATCTGCATATTAGGAAACATAGGTACCATGATTTTTCCATAATACTTAGCTTCTATAAGATATATTTTGGAATTATCAGTATCCTGTTTCATGGTAATCACAATTCCTTTTTTTCCACCACATACCATCTTCTCTACATAATAGTCCTCGCCGATATATTCCTGAAAATGCTTCACTAAAATTGCGTAATTCATAATCTTGCTTCCTAAATTACTGCCTTTCGATGAAGTATTCTTTAAACTCTTTTCAGCGGCAGGCAGATTCTCTTTTTTATTTCCATTGGCTAACCGCTCTTCTAAATATGCATATTGTGCTGTATATCCCGCTGCCTCTAAAAGACTTTGGTGGATATGGGCTTCTGCTAAAAGCAGCATAATAATATTCGCCATGGCAAGCATGAAAAACAGGAATAATGGCACCACCATACAAGCTTCCACCGTAATAAAACCCTTTTGTCTTTTCATGGCTCTCCTTCCTGCTATACTCTTTTAAAAACTCTTATATGAAACATCTTGTGTTATTCGTTCCGAACTGGAGATGTGCTAGATTTTTTAATGAACATACATATTATATTTAATGGGTTGATTCATATAAGAGCTTATAAAAGAGCACAGCATTTAGTATTTTAGTCTAATATGCAAACTGCTCATCAAAATAGTATTCATATATCTTTTCGTCTTTCCCTTTTACAAACAAGGAATTTATATGTACTTTTCCCTGTATCCCTAATTTTCCAACACAATTTTTAAAAGCAAAGTTTTCATCTGTTTTTTGAAGATTTCGCTCTATCATATCTAACATTCTTGCATAACAGATATTCTGTTTCGTTCCACTCTTTTTTGCCAATAAAATCAATAAATAATCTTTATAATTCATTCCTTGTGCCGTTGAATCTGACACATTTTGTGCAGCCAGATTTTTCAGATCCGTTTTCCATGTAGCCGCTGTCTTCATATATGGTATATTTTCGTTGGCAAGAAGTGTCCTCATATCACATAGCGTTTCTCCATATGCCCAGCACCCAAGCAGTAAATATTTCACCACTTCTATAAATGCCTCTGTTCCTGTTGCCGTACAAATTGCTGCTGCTAGTGTTAATGCCTCACTTTTCTTTTCCGTATCTGTCAGCAGATATGCATAATTTACCGGCATCCGAAGCCAGATAATCTCATTAACCACACTTTGCATATTATCAAAATCATTGTCTTTCCCCTTTAAAATGTACTCTACTTCACACTTTTGAACAGAATCCTGCCTTTGGTTTACACCATTTGAAAAATGATAATCCACATAATCAAGAAATGCTGCTTTTTGTAACAATCCATCATTATCCTCTTTTGCAGCAGTTTGATTCAGAAACTGCTTTAATATCCCAATATCCTGAAAACTGTTATCTTTTTCTTCATCCTGTTCCGCTTCATACTGACTGGATGGCGCATTACTAAAATCCATTTTTTCAGCAGATATATTTATATCCTTAGGTAATAAAAATGATAGGATTCCAAATTTCAGAGATTCCTTTAACGTATCTCTTGGATCTGTTACCTCAACCTGCGTATCATTCTCCGACTGACTATCACTATTCGAGGAATCCCCTGTCACAACATTACTATTTTCCCCCTCCGACTGGGTCTGGGTAGTCTGTGGTAACTCCACACCATTTTGCTCTGTCTCCTTGGCAGCAGCTTTTACATCTGCCTTTTGATTCTGAATTTTTTCCTTCACTTCCTTTGCCCGATGAAGAATTCCTGCTGTTTTTTCATAGCTCTCAATCTGTTCCTTTAAAAGACGCATATCATCATCCAATATATTTTTCTCTTCTGTCACAGCAATTTCCTCTAGTGTAAACTGATATATCTTTCCATTCTCTTCATTTAAAGAATACTCAATATAGTCCTGCATCTTCTCCTCTAATACGGCTTCGCTTCCTGTTCCATAAGTTGGGTCCATAAACAATAAATGATACCGTTCAAACAGTTCCCTATTGTAATCTGCCATAATACTTAACCGGGCACTCTGAACAACAGCGGCAGTCTTTACCCGGCTCATATATATTCTTCCAACCTCCAGTGCAGAGAAGGTGAAAAACATCAGTACACTGATGATGAGTGTAAATAAAATGGTTGTCTGTCCTCTATTGTTCATCCTGCCCTCCTGATTGCTTATCTTTTTTCTAACGATTTCTTTTTATTTTCTATTTTTCTTTTTTTATTCTTTTGATTTTTTGATTTTAACAATTATTCATTCTCTTTTTCACTTATTTCCCTTTTCATATCACCACCTGTTTTTTCTCAAACTCTTTTGATACAGCTTTTCCATTTAAAAGCGGTAAGTACAAAAAAGTTTAATATATTTTCTTTGCACTCTGGTTAATGGATTTCCATATGTTGTTTACCAGTGCTGTAAGCTGGTCTTTAAATACCAGCACCATGGCAATCAAAACCACGATGATGAGAATAATCTCTACAACACCCATACCGGATTCATCCGCTAAAAAATCCATCCAGATTTTCTTAACCCCACTCATACACATCACCTCCTTTCACATAAAACTCATAAATGCGGGTATCATAATCATCAGCATAATAACAAGCAAAAGCAGCATCATCGGTCCCAACAGTTTTGTTCCTGCTTCTTCACCATACCTTTTTGCCAGGTTTTTCCTCTCCTCTAAAGCCTGCGTCTCTTCCTGTTCAAAAAAGGCCGCCAACCCTTTTGTCCCACGTTTCACATTTTGTTCTAATAATGTCATCAGCTTAATGTAACAGGATAATTTTAATCTTCGGCCTAACTGGTAATATACACTCTGCTCTGCCATACCCATATTCAGGCTTTGTCTGGCAATATTCAGTTCCTCTATCAATGGTTCCCTGTCATCCACCTTTATTTTGGGTTCCGCTTCATAATCTGTAATCAGCAGATTGATAATATTTTTCACCTGCATACCGGCACCTAACATAAGGACCATTTCATTTACAAACCACGGATAACATCGCAGAAGCTTATCCTTCCTTTTTTGTTCTTTCTGTTTTTCTTCCTCCTTCTCTTTTAGGAGCAGCAGACCACATATTATAAAACCGAAGATGATAAAATGAACCGGCAATATCCCACCTTCTGACTCATCTATAACGAAAACATCTTCCATTACAGATGGCAGTTCAAAACCTTCTTCATAAATCGTATTTTTTTCCCGCTGCTTTATCTGTTCTAAAACGTCAGAAAATAATTTTTCTGCACCTTCCTTCTTCTTTGGAAAAATCGTCATTTCATAATACTTTTCCTTTTTCTCTTCTCCATACCACAGTACAATCGTTACTCCGGTTTTTATTCCTTTTGATAAATCCTTTTCACTATATCCCTCCTCCATAAGCCATGATTTTTCATTCCTGATATTCCCCTCTTCATCCATCAGGGAATAGTCATCCGGTCGCACCTCTTCTTGAAAAGGAAACCTCTCATAATCAAGGGATATATCAATGCTGTCCACTACATAGGAAAGCGATTTATTCTTCCCTTTTATGTGCTCATCCAAATAGTGAAATGCTTCCTCCATTTTCTTTTTTTGTTCTTTTTCCGTATATAATCTTGGATGAACGGTAAGAGAGACTTCTTCTTCCTCTTCCCCATTTTTCAAAAGAAATCCAATCTCTTTTTCTTCCCCATAATAATCTTCCCGCTGTACATATATCTGCTCCTTTTTCTGTGAAAAGGAAAACAGAAAGCTTCCTATAATCGCTGCCAAAAGTATAACGAGCAAATATAGATGTGTCTGTAAAAATACCTGACCTTTGCTTTTTTTATGCCGGACTTTTCCGTAAAACCATATTCCAAACAAAACAAAAATAACCGCAAAGAGAACTCCATTTACCATCCTCATACGCAAATCTCCATAATTTTTCGTGCCCACAAATCTGCTACATAAATAACAGCTAAAAAAAATGTCATCAGCAACACACCCAGTACATTATGATACAGCACCTCTAGAAACTCCCCATTTGTTACTCTTAAATAAAAAATAATTCCATAGGGCATAACCATCATCACCCGTTCCTCCAGCCGTTTTGCAGCAATCATTGTTTTAATTTCTTCTTCAACCGCCATCTTATCGGATATACTATGTACGGTCTTTTCGATAATCCGAATTAAATTACCACCACTCTTTTTAGCCGCCATTACCACATTTGCAAAATTATTAATATCTTCTACTCCGCTTCGATGGCCAAAATCCTTCAATAATTTTTCCAACGGAATATTTACACGTAATCCCTCAATAATTCCATTAAGCTCTTCAAAAATCACTGCTTTCGGTTCAAACAAAAGAGATAAATCTCTCTTTGCATCCGTAAAAGAATGCTCTAAGGAATATCCTGCATTAAGAGAGGTCAGCAAGGATTCCATCATCTCCTTAAACTGCTTTGTAAGCTCTTGTTTTCGCTTTTCTTTTTTTTCTTCATTCTGTCTTTGATAATCAAACCATGCAAAGGGTAATAATAACAAAATACCTTTCCCCGAATCATAAAACAGATAACAGATTATAACTGCCTTTATGGAAAACCTCACTACAAACTCTACCCAATCCTTAATTGTAAAGATATATTTGTCATAATCTATTCTCGTTTCCACCTGCATACCTCCTCCACATTCCGCTTTGTAGCAGCTTTTGTTTGTTTTTTATTTCTCCGGTTTTTATCAGACTTCCATACACCTTCCGGCTTTCCGGCATATTTTTCGAACCTGCTTTCTCCTCAAAACGAAATAATGAATTTAGACAAATTTCACCTTCTTTTACACCTTCTACCTCACTAATTTCCAGTACCCGCCTGCTGTTATCCCTAAGTCTTCCAAGATGTACTACAATATCAATTGCTGCTGCAATCTGCTGCCTGATTGCCAGTACCGGCATATCATACCCCATTAGAATCATCGTCTCCAATCGAAGCATCATTTCCTTTGCCGAATTTCCGTGTCCTGTACTTAAGCTTCCATCGTGCCCTGTAAGCATCGAATTACACATATCCATTGCTGCTGCATCTCTTACCTCCCCCACAATAATTCTTGTACGTATCAAAATAAAAAAGAGAGAAAAATTAAATTTTAATATGCAGCGTTTGACCGTCATACACGCACTCTTTGAAAAGTTCTTTCAACAATCCGTTTATTTCGTCATAATCTGCATTTTCTAAATTATCCACTATATCACATACCATTTTATATTTTAATTCCTTATCATAGCTT
>JAQXLK010000173.1 GCA_029012085.1 Clostridiales bacterium | reverse complement strand
GTCTTCCCGCTGTTTTTGCAATTCCTTCTTGGAATAATCTCCTAAGGACTTCCCTTCGATTAAGACCTTACCCTCAGTCGGCTGTTCCAAGAAGTTCATACATCGTACCAGTGTACTTTTACCGGCACCGGACATTCCGATAATACCGTAAATGTCGCCCTTATCAATGGAAATGTTGACATTCCTCAAAGCCTCTACCGTTCCATCTTTTGTCGTAAATACTTTTGATAAATTATCTATAACAATCTCCGGCATAACTTCTCCTTTCTTCTGGGGGATTACCAAAAGGAGTTTCAGATTATGTAACTTCATCTCCTCTTGACATTCAATACTATACTATTCCTATAGGAATTAGTAAAATACATAAAAAAGATAGCTGGTTATAGGATAACCCTATAGCTAACTATCTTTTTATATCAAATACTCACATAAATGAAACGCACCTAATTATTAATCCGAAACAGGTTGGCTCACGTTCTATGTAATTATCATTCCGAAACAGATTGGCTCACCTTCTATGTAATTATCATTCCGAAACAGCTTGGCTCACCTTCTATGCAATCATCTATCCAGTGTTTCATTCATGCTGCCAGTCCGGTATCCCTGTAAATCCATCGTCACATAGGTAAACCCATATTGTTTAAAGTTCGTCACAATCTTTTCCCTAATGTCTGGCTGCATCAATTTCGTAAATTCATCCGGAAGCACTTCAATCCGAGCCATCGTTCCATGAATCCGGACTCTTACCTGATGGAATTCCATATCCAGCAACAGCTGTTCTGCTTTATCCACCATAGTAAGCTTTTCCTTCGTTATGGTCTCACCATACACAAAACGGGAGGAAAGACAGGCAAAGGATTGTTTTTCCCATGTCGGAAGCCCCAATTCCTTTGAAAGCTGCCGAATCTCTTCTTTGTAAAATCCAACTTCTCTAAGAGGACTTTTCACACCCAGCTCTGCAACTGCCTGCAGTCCCGGTCTGTAATCACCATTATCATCCAGATTCGAGCCTTCTGCAATATTGGCAATGTGCTGCTCGCTGGCAACTTTTATCATCTTCTCAAACAATTCCCTTTTACACAGATAACATCGGTTCTTTGGATTCTCCGCGAATCCTTCAATGTCCAGTTCTTCCGATTCACAGATAAAATGGCGGATGCCCTCCTTCTCACAAAATGCCTCCGCCTCATTTAATTCCCTTTTCGGGAATGAACAGGAACTTGCCGTAATCGCAACCGCCTTATCTCCTAATACATCATGTGCCACCTTAAGCAAAAAGGTAGAATCCACACCACCCGAAAAAGCAACTGCAACACTGTTTAGTTCCTTCAAATATTTTTTCAGTTTCTCCAATTTATCGTAAATATTCTTATTACAAAGCTTGTCTTCGTTCATCTCATGCCTTCCTGATATATCCTTAGCTTATTCCTTTCGCAACTCATAAAAGCATGCTCATTCTACCATATCTCCACTCTTAAAGAAAGTGGAATAAAATGGAAAATAGTTACTTTTTACTCCCTTGCCAACACACAAAAGGTAGCAAAAACACCTTAAATTACAACCGACTCTTCCGTCTCCATATTCGCATTTCCTACAATCACCACTTCGCCATCGTCTCTATATGTATATGCACGATAAATGCAGACATTTACTTTTTCATGCCTCTTAACCGGACTATCTTCAATCTTACGGTTTCCTCTAATCAGGGTATCATTTACCCTAACCAAAAGTTCTACTTCTTTTCCCCGGAATAATACTCTTTCTACAATCCCTTCTTCGACTGATGTCGGATATTTAAATCTCTCATCTAACTTTGTGATACTGACATTTTCCGGACGGATTACCGCATGCACAGAATCCTCCAAATCCGTAAACCCTTTGAAATGATTCATATTATCAATGTGGATTGGCTGACCCATAAACTCTGCCACAAAAGCAGTTTTCGGTCTGCTGTATATTTCCGGCGGTGTTCCAATCTGCTCTATTCTACCCTTATTGGTAATGATGATTTCATCTGCCACCTCGATGGCTTCTTCCTGATCATGCGTTACAAATATACTGGTAATTCCTACCTTGTCAATCATCTCTCTAAGCCAGCTTCTAAGCTCCTGCCGTACTTTCGCATCAATAGCTGCAAATGGTTCGTCTAATAATAACAATTCCGGATTTGGTGCCAGTGCCCTGGCAAAAGCAACTCTCTGTCGTTGTCCACCGGATAACTGGTTCGGATATCTTTTCTCTAATCCTTTCAAACCAACCAGTTCAATCAGTTCATCCACTCTCTGCTTAATATCTGCCTTGCTCCATTTATTCACTTTTAAACCAAAAGCAATATTATCATAAACAGTCTTGTAACGGAACAGTGCATAGTTCTGGAACACAAATCCAATTCCACGCTTACTAGGCGGTATATCATTTACTACCTTTCCATCAATGATAATATCACCGGAATCTGCGGTTTCCAAACCTGCTATCATACGAAGAATGGTTGTCTTGCCACTTCCACTTGGTCCTAACAACGCAATTAATTTTCCTTTTTCAATACCAAAATTTACATCATCTGAAGCTTTGTACTGATTATAAGTCTTATTGATTCCCTTTAATTCCACGTAGTTTTCAATCTGCTCTGCCATGTTTATTCTCCTTCCGTTCTACCCTTATTTTCCAACACGCTCCGAAGAACCAGAATTGTCACTGCCATAAGTACTAAAATTGCTGACACTGCAAATGCACCTGTAAAATCATATCCCTGATATAACAATTCGATATACAGTGGCATGGTATTGGTTTTTCCCCTCAAATGACCTGAAAGTACGGATACCGCTCCAAACTCTCCCATTGCTCTGGCTGTACACAATACAATTCCATAAAGCAAAGCCCATTTGATATGAGGAAATGTTATTTCACGGAAAATCGTAAATCCACCTGCGCCCATAAGTGCTGCTGCCTCTTCTTCATCCGTTCCCTGTGCCGTCAGCACCGGAATGATTTCTCTGGAAATAAAAGGAAATGTTACAAATATCGTTGCAAGTACCACTCCCGGAACTGCAAATATAATCTTAATTCCTGCCTGCTGAAGATATGGATAAATGGCACTCTGCCTTCCAAAGGTCAGTACATAAATCAGACCTGCAATGATTGGTGAAACTGTCAGCGGAAGATCAATCAGAGTCGATATTACTTTCTTTCCTCTAAATTGAAAACGGGTAATACACCAGGATGCAAAAATTCCAAATATGGTATTCAGGATAACGGCAATAACTGTCACTTCAATGGTAAGCCCGATAGACTTTAGTGCATACTCATCCGTTACAGCATCTAAAAATACCTGTATTCCTTCCTCAAAGGCTGTAAACAGGACATAGATTAATGGTAACACCAGCATTACCACCAGAAAAATGGTACTGATTCCAATCAAAATCCATTTTACCGGTCCGGAATTTTTTCTTATATTCATGTCATTCACCATCCCTTCCTGTTAAGCAATACCACTTACAATTTTTGATGTTCTGCTCTGAATCACTGCATTTATAAACAAAATGATAAATGCTGCCAATAACATAACCAGTGCAATCGATGTAGCACTCGCATAATCAAATTCCTGCAGCTCAGACATAATCATGAGCGGTGCAATCTCTGTTTCATACGGTGTATTTCCTGCAATAAACACAACGCTTCCATATTCTCCTAAACCTCTTGCAAAGGACATGGTAAATCCACTAATTAATGCCGGCAGGATTTCCGGAAGAATAACCTGCAGCACAGTCTGTCTGCTATTGGCTCCTAACATATTCGCTGCCTCTTCATACTGGACATCAATTTTTTCCAATACCGGTTGAACGGATCTTACTACAAATGGAATTCCGATAAACACAAGGGCTACTGTAATTCCCACTTTCGTATACGCGATTTCAATACCAAATTTATGAAAAAATCCTCCCACCCATCCATTAGTGGTTGTCAGATGGGTTAATGATATACCGGCTACCGCTGTCGGCAGTGCAAAGGGTAATTCAATAATACCGTTCATGATTTTCTTTCCCGGAAAATCATAACGAACCAGAACCCATGCCAGAATAACTCCCATGACAGCATCTATGATTGCGGCAATCAATGCAGTCTGAAAACTTACCAGATAACTTGACAAAACTCTAGGTCTTGTTACCGTTTCTATAAAATCAGAAAATGAAAGTTCTGCTGAAAAGATAACAAGAGAGCACAATGGAATAATCACAATAAAACCAAGTAATGTTATAGTGATTCCTAACGACAAGCCAAATCCCGGAATTACTCTTTTCTTCTTTCTCTTTTTTTCTCTCATGATCATTGTCCTCTCTTTCTTATCTTTCTGCTCAAATCTTATTTTTCTTCATAAATGCTGTCAAACAATGCGCCATCCTTAAAATGCTTTTCTGTCGCTTCCTTCCAGCCTCCAAAATGGGAAACATCCGTCAAATCTACATTGGTAATAATCCACTTTCCATCAGATGGGATTTCTGTAATGGTATTGCTGTCACTGGCAGTCTCATAATCCTTCAGGATTGTTTCATTGGATGGACGGTAATAATTCTCTGCCTCTAACTTCTGTGCTTCATCCGAATATAAGTACTGAAGATATTCCGTTGCAACTTCTCTTGTCCCTCTGTTGTCAACCACTTCATCTACAACTGCAACGGTTGGCTGGCATAAAATAGATACAGAAGGAACTACTATCTCATACTCGTCCGGACTCTCCTCTACCGATAAAAATGCTTCATTCTCCCATGCAATCAACACATCGCCCTGACCATTTTCTGTAAAGGTTGTGGTTGCTCCACGGGCACCGGAATCTAATACCAATACATTTGCATACAATTTCTTTATACTTTCAATGATCTCATCTTCACTCTGTCCCTGTTTTTCAAAATAATACCATGCAGCAAGATAATTCCAACGGGCACCACCGGATGTCTTTGGATTCGGTGTGATTACACCCACATCATCCTTCAATAAGTCATCCCAATCCTGAATATTCTTTGGATTACCCTTCCTTACAAGAAATACAATCGTTGATGTATATGGTGAACTATCCAAATCAAACTCTTCGGTATATCCAGGTTCAATTAAACCGGCATCCACAATGGTATCTACATCTCCCTCTAATGCCAAAGTAACCACATCTGCTTCCAATCCATTGGCAACCTCTAAGGCCTGCTTTCCGGAACCGCCATGGGACTGGGTAACCGTAACCTCCTGCCCTGTCTTATTCTTCCAATATTCAGCAAAAAGGTCATTATAGGATGCATATAATTCTCTTGTCGGGTCATAAGAAACATTGGTAATCTCAACCGCTTCTGATGCTCCCCCATCTGCTTTCGAATCTGTTTGGGAATCTGTTTTATTACCGCATCCGGTTAATGCCCCAAATGCTAAAACTGCTGTTGCTGTAAGTGCTGCTACTCTCTTTGTAAATACTCTCTTTTTCATAATAATAATCTCCTCTTCTAACTCATTCTGTATGAAACGTAATACGTTTCTTGTACTCCTGCATCTTTCATTCAATATCCATTTACCATGTTGAGGCTAACAATAACTAAGTCCTCCGGCCGATAAAAAATAACTTTTCATATATGTCAATCCTCCTATATTTTTCTATTTATACAATTCCTATGTAATTACTATGATTTGTGTGATAAGAATATCACTATCTATAGCTATCCGTCAAGTCCTTTATTCTTATAGCCAGCTATAGTTTTTTTCTATATCAGATTGAGATTTCATTAAGTGCTTCTCAGTAAGTTACGAAATTTTTACGTAGCATTTTTCTCTATAGGACGACATTCCTAAAAAAAGCACATATTTTACAATGTCTTCTATTCAGACATCGTAAATATGTGCTTTCCTATCCCTATAACAGTTTTTTTACTTCTATTCTGCTAACTTCACAATACTTTTCTTTTCACACCATTGCCAGTTTACAGCTCTGGATTTGAAAAAATTGTTTTCCATAAGGGTTATTTACGTACGCCTGGTTAACAAGCGAAAAATAACCACAATATAATTCATATTTCAAATTGTATAATACCATGCTTCATCCTGCTCCAAGTCAAGATGAGTAATTGGTTCTTTCTTTCCATATTTAAACTGCAGCTCCTGATTCTTCACGCTGACTCTTGCTCCGTCTCCCACGGATTTCGTCACAAAAACATTACTTCCAATCACTGCACCTTTCCCTATAACGGTTTCTCCGCCTAAAATGGATGCACCGGAATAAATTGTAACATTATCCCGAATGGTTGGATGCCGCTTGACACTCTTTAACCGCTGTCCTCCTCTGGTGGACAAAGCACCTAAGGTAACACCCTGATAAATCTTTACATTTTCGCCAATCTCTGTGGATTCTCCAATTACAATCCCGGTTCCATGGTCAATAAAGAAATACTTACCAATGGTCGCACCCGGATGAATATCAATACCTGTCCTGCTATGGGCATATTCTGTCATCATTCTCGGAATCAACGGAACCTCAAGCAAATATAATTCATGAGCCAGCCGGTTAATTGTAATTGCAAGCAATCCCGGATAAGACAGGATTATTTCATCTTTGTAATAAGCCGCCGGATCACCATTATAGGCTGCTTCCAAATCGGTATCCAGATAAGCCCTTATCTCTGGCAGCTTCTCAAAAAATGCCACTGCAATTTCTTCTGCTTCCTGCTCAATTACTGAATCTTCTGCATCCTTATAGTCATGATGAAAACGCAGAGCAATTACAATCTGTTTATTCAGATTGTACATAATATCCTCTACTAATAAAGAAAGCTTATGATCGACTGCATAGACGCGATAGGCTTTATCAAAAAAATATCCCGGATAAATGATCATTAACAGTTTATGTATGATATCATTTACCACAGCTGTGTCAGGACGAGAGAACAAATCACACCGGTCAATCACCCTTCCATTGTTATAATCTGTGAGTACAGAGGATACGATTTCACTTATTTTTTCTTCAATTATCTTTCCCATATTTACATCCTGCCTTTCCGCTCAAATCACTTCAAAATGGCTACTGCCCACCATATCATTTACAGAATACGGTGAACAATAACCATTTTTTTCATACTATACCAGTGTCCGAATTGCTTTCACTAATGCATCAATATCCTCAAAAGAATTATAAAGTGCCAGTGTCGGACGTACTACACTTTCCAATCCATAGCTTCTTAAAATTGGCTGGGCACAATGATGGCCAACCCGGACTGCAATACCATGCTCGTCCAGTCTCTTTCCAACCGCCTCATCTGCCACTCCATCCAGTTTAAATGACAGTACACTTGCCTTGTTCGTCGCCGTTCCAATCAAATGAAGACCTTTGATTTTCTGCATCTCCTTTGTTGCATACTGCAAAAGTTCATGTTCATGGCGATTCACATCTGCTATGCCAATTCCTGTCAGGTAGTCAAGTGCTGCACCAAGTCCTACGGCATCTGCAATACTTCCGGTTCCTGCTTCAAATTTATTCGGAGCCGGATTATAAATAGTACGTTCAAATGTAACGTCCGCAATCATATTACCGCCACCATGATATGGTCTTGCTGCCTCTAACACTTCTTTCTTCCCATACAAGGCTCCAATTCCGGTTGGACCGAATATCTTATGTCCTGAAAATACAAAGAAATCTGCATCTAATGCTGTAACATTTACCGGAATATGCGCAACAGACTGTGCACCATCTATCAGAATTCTTACACCATGCTGATGGGCAATGGCAATCAGTTCTGCAACCGGTGTAATGGTTCCTAAAACATTGGAAACATGGGTAGCTGACACAAATTTAGTCCGTTTGCTAAACAGTTTCTCATACTCTGACAGAATAATCTGCCCGCTGGCATCTACCGGTGCCACTTTAATTACTGCTCCCGTTTCCTGTGCTACCAGCTGCCATGGTACAATATTTGCATGATGTTCAAGCTGGGTAACGATAATCTCATCACCAGGATTTAAGTACTGTTTGACATACGCCTGTGCTACCAGATTAATTCCCTCCGTCGTTCCACGAACAAATACAATGTTATCTTTGTTCCCGGCGCCGATAAAATCTGCCACGGTCTGTCTTGCTGCTTCATAAGCATCAGTGGAACGTGCTGCCAAGGCATGCGCGCCTCTATGTACATTAGAATTTTCATGCTCATAATAATACGATAATCTGTCAATTACTGCTTTCGGACGCTGTGTTGTCGCCCCATTATCCAGCCATATCAGATTGTGTCCATTGACCTTCTCAGACAGAATCGGGAAATCATTTCTAATCTGTTCCAATGTCTTAGAACCTACAATAATTCCACTATTATTCTGCTCCGTTTTGTCAAGAACAGTACGATAACCTTCGTATGCTCCAGTCCCACCATTTAGTCCGCTGTCTGCAGCTTCTTTTGACAGAATCTGCGGTGCATATCCACCCTGATTTGATGTGCCATGTGCCAAATAGCGCTCTGTGTCCTTCAAACCTTCCGGATACCCCTTTGTATCCGTATCCGGTTTTGTCAGTGGCTCGTCCTTTCTTATATATTCATCTAAAATATGATAATAATCATATTCTGTCAGACTGCCAAACTCACCACTAACCAGAACCCCGCCATAATTACCAGCCTTTTCTATTTCTGAAACTTCCGACGAAACGCCGCCTGCTGATACTTCATTTTCAGTATCTTTCACAACATAGTTGGAATTATCAAAAGATGCTGCATGTATTCCCTGTGAATACCACTGTTCTGCCTTTTTGGCCGCATCCTGAATCACCTGTGTATCATTTTCCGTCACCAGACGTTCGATACCGTCAGCACACCTTTCCTCATCAAATTCAGGGAAATAGGAAAGTGCCAGTCTGGCAATTTCCTCTTCACTGGGTAGTCCGCTTAATGCGGCCTGATTAGTAATCATAATACTCACCTACCTCTACATCCTCTAGTACTGCAATTGCGTCATCTGCTAAAATAGCTGCAGAGCAATACAGGGACAACAGATACGATGCGACTCCCTTATCATCAATTCCTCTAAATCTTACAGATAATCCTCTGGAATGTTCATTCTTAAGTCCTGCCTGGAACAATCCAATGACACCACGTTTTGCCTCACCGGTACGAACAAGTAAAATGTTTGTCTTACCGCTCTGGCTCTTTGGATTCTTAAGACCATCTACTAACAGCTTATCTGTAGGAATAATTGGAATTCCTCTCCAGGTAATAAAGGTTCCGCCTGCAATATTGGTTGTTACCGGTGGTACTCCACGCTTTGTGCATTCTCTTTCAAAAGCAGCAATTGCTCTTGGATGTGCCAAGAAGAAAGAAGGCTCTTTCCATACCTTTGTAATTAATTCATCTAAGTCATCCGGGGTTGGTGCACCTGTTCTTGACTGGATTCTCTGGGAATCCGGAACATTTTTCAATAAACCATAATCATCATTATTGATTAACTGGCTTTCCTGACGTTCTCTTAAACTCTCAATCGCAAGGTCTAACTGTTCTTTCACCTGATCATATGGAGAACTATATACATCTGCCACTGCTGTATTCACATTAATAATAGTAGAAATGGAATTCAGCTGATATTCTCTTGGTTCTGTCTCATATTCTACATAACCATCCGGAATAATATCTGATTTCTTTGTCTGGCTGCAAAGTACATCTAACGGGGTGTCTCCTTCCACAACCCGGTTTACACGATAGATTCCTGTCTCTAAACCTTTAAACTCCAATACTTTTGTCAGCCACTTTGGAGTAATTGCCCCATATTGCGGCTTTGTTTTTGTGACATTGGCAAGATTATATGCCGCAGCCTTTCCCAATGCATTGATTCCTTTTTCTTCCTTTGCCATAATTCTTTACCTCTCTTTTCTTCCGTATCTTTCCTTTCGATACTTGTTGCGACTGCAATACAGGTAATCCCATGCTGCAGCATTTACATGCTTCTTTATGTTTAATACTGTGGCATGGTGCGGTCTACTTCCCTTGCCCATGTATTAATACCATCCTTTAAATTGTACATTTTTCCGGTATACCCGGCCTCCCGAAGGGTATTGATTGCTAAAATACTTCTTTTTCCTTCCTTACAAATAAAGACTGTATCCACATCCGGATTCAATTCTTTCTGCCTTCTGGCAAGCTGACCGATTGGAATGACTTTCGCATCCGGGAATTTTACAATTGCCCGTTCATGCGGTTCCCTGACATCCACAATCGTAATATCCTCTCCGTCATCGAGACGTTTTTTCAAAACCTTTGCCTCAATTGCCTCTACCGGCTCCTCTTCCTCCTGTTTTTTCAGTCCACAAAATTCCTCATAATCGTATTCTATCAGTTCATGAATCGTTGCATTTTTGCCGCAAATCGGGCATTCCGGATTCTTATCAATCTTTAATTCCCTAAATTTCATCTTCCATGCATCTAGTGTCAGAAGTCTTCCAATCAACGGCTCACTGCCACCGATAATCAGTTTGATTACTTCATTTGCCTGAATCGTACCGATAATGCCCGGAAGAACGCCAAGTACGCCACCTTCTGCACAGGATGGAACCAGCCCTGCCGGAGGTGGTGCCGGATACATACAACGGTAACATGGTCCTTCCTTTGCATAATACACACTTGCCTGTCCTTCAAACTGATACATGGCACCAAACACATCCGGTTTTCCTAAAAGCACACATGCGTCATTTACAAGATATCTGGTTTTATAATTATCCGTAGCATCTGCTACCACATCGTACTCTTTGATGATTTCCTCTGCATTTTCTGCCGTCAGCATCACATTATAAGTCTCCACTTTCACCAGAGGATTGATTGCCCGGATAGAGTCTTTTGCCGATGCAACTTTGGGTCTCCCCACATCCCTTGTTCCGTGTATAACCTGTCTTTGAAGATTTGATGCCTCCACCTCATCAAAATCCACAAGTCCGATGGTTCCCACTCCTGCTGCTGCAAGATACTGTGCTAGCGGAGTTCCTAAACCTCCCAGTCCTACTACCAGCACCTTTGCCGCCTTTAACTTCTTCTGTCCTTTGACTCCCACTTCCTGCAAAAGTAAATGTCTGCTGTACCGCATAATTTCATCATTGGTGAGTTTTTCTCCTCTGCCATCTTCTAAAACACTGCTTTCAACAGCACCGCCTGCAATAGCCGGAACCAGCATAATGGTATCTCCATCCTTCACTTCTGTTTCAAAACCATTCAGTTTTTTAATATTATCTTCTCCTAAAAATACGTTAATAAAAGAACGTGGTTTTCCTTCTTCATCAAAAATTGCCTTTTTCGTCTCCGGATACTCATCTGCCAGATTCTTTATTACTTCACCAACATTTTTTCCCTCTAAAACAAGTTCCGATCTTCGGTTTGTAAATGACCGGAGAGTCGTTGGGATTAATACTGTAACTGCCATATTGATTCACACCTCCTATTTCATCATGATTTGTAAAACGCATAGTTTTATATCAAAAATTATGTTTATTTTCTATAACAATCAACTCATCTTCAAACACCGGGACTTCTCCCTCCAGCGATAATTCATAACTTTTTATATCAATCGCAATTCCAAGGGTGACGGACGTAATAATGTAGGAATATACCGGTAATGCATGTGCCCTGTCATATTCCGATGCAATGGCTGGTTTATTCGGATGGGAATGATAAAATCCTACAATATCAATTTTTCTCTTTCTTGCCTCTAATTCCGCCTTTCTCATTATCTCCGGTGTAATTAAAAATCTATGAAATGCTTCCTCTTCATCCGAAGAATTATCCACCGGCGAAATCGACTCCACATGCTTATCCGAATTCTCCCCAAGTCTTCCAAACAGAATTCCACAACATTCATTCGGATAACATCTTTCGCTTTCCTTTAAAATCTGTTGTTTTATCTCTTTGGTAAAATAAATCACTCCAATCCCTCCCATAACGGTTCCGATAAATAGCGGTAACCGCCATCACATAGTATTGTTACAATCACGGAATTTTCCGGCGCTGTCTCTGCAACCCGTAATGCTGCTAACACATTTGCTCCGGAACTGATTCCTACAAACAGCCCTTCCTCCCTGGCAAGGCGTCTTGTCATTTCATAGGCTTCCTCTGTTCCTACTGTCACTTCATAATCTGCGAGAGAAGAATCATAAAACCCTGTATGCATGGTCGATGCCATGTGTTTCAGTCCTTCTAGTCCATGAAATGGGGAGTCCGGCTGCATTACCACTGCCTGCATGGATGGGTTTAATTCTTTTAAACGTCTGACATTCCCTGTAAACGTTCCGGAAGTTCCGGTTCCTGACACAAAATGTGTCACTTTATGACCTGTCTGCTCCCATATCTCTAATGCTGTGGTATCATAATGTGCTTTCCAGTTAGCAGGATTGTTATATTGATCCGGGTAATAATATTTTGAAGGATTATCAAGTGCAATCTCTCTTGCCTTTTCAAATGCACCATCCGCTCCTTCTAACGGAGACGTTTCAATAATCTCTGCCCCATATGCCAATATGCTTTTTTTTCTTTCCATACTGACATTTGATGGAAGACAAAGCTTAACATGATATCCTAAAGCAGCGCCTATCATGGAATATGCCATTCCGGTGCTTCCACTGGTGGCATCAATTATGGTTTTTTCATGATTTAACTTTCCACTTTCTATCCCTTCAAGCAACATTGCCTTTGCTGCCCGATCCTTAACAGAACCACTTGGATTTAAATATTCCCCTTTTGCATAAATGGTAATATTCTTTTCATCTGCAACCAGATTGCGAATCCGAAACAGCGGTGTATTGCCTATCGTATCCAAAATTGTCATTGGTACACCTCTTTTTCTCACTGAATTCTATAAGTTTTTCTGTTGTAATTCACATTATACATATATTTCCTATATGAACAATATGAATTAGTGAAATCGTTATCATGCTTTGGGGTAAAAGTAATGAATTTATTAGAATTTTTGTCTTTTTTGACAGAAAAAATGCTTTTTCATTGCTATTATGCTTCTTTTTTGCAAACGTTTCCAACATTAAAAACATTAGAAAATATGGTCCTTTTCCCGTAAGAAAAGAACCAGAAGTATGTACATTACCTCTGGTCACTTTCTTTTTCATGTCATAAACGACTTTTTTCTTAATTTTCCCATCAATTATTCCATAAAATACACATTAAATTTGTGCGATTGCCTGCTCCAGCTATGTAAGTGCCTGCTCCAGCACACTTCTCGGACACGCAATATTCAGCCGTTCAAACTGACTGGATGCTTTTCCAAAGATTCGTCCGGCATCCAGCCATAAATGTGCTTTATCTACGAACAATTTTTCCAGTTCCTTATAACTTAACTGAAGCTCACTGCAATCAAGCCAAAGCAGATATGTTCCCTCCGGCCAGACCAAATGAATCTTTGGAATTCTTGTTTCCAGAAAATTATGTACAAATTCCAGATTCTCCTGCAGATAAACCAGCAGTTCATCGAGCCACTGCTCACCCTTTTCATATGCACTCATACAGGCAACCAGCCCAAAAGTGTTCGGCTCGGAATAACCGCTCCTTGCAATCTGTCTTCGGTAAACTTCCCGTAACTTCTGGTTTGGAATCATAATATTTGCATTCTGCAGCCCTGCAATATTAAACGTCTTACTAGAGGAAGTACAGACAATCACCCTTTGTGACACCTCTTCTCCCAACGTGGCGATGGG
>JAQXLK010000172.1 GCA_029012085.1 Clostridiales bacterium | reverse complement strand
AACAAGATTGTTTATACGACGAAGAATGTATATGACTGCGAGCTTCCAACTACAGTGGATGAGAAGATTTTATTAAAAACTTTCAAGGATGCATTAAGTAAGGGTGCTAAGAAGAGTGTCGAGATTGATGTAAAGAATACAGACCGTTCCGTTGGTACGATTTTAGGTTCTGAAATTACAAAGAAATACTACAATACCTTAGAGGATGATACTTACACTGTAAAATGTAATGGTTCCGGTGGACAGAGCTTTGGTGCATTTATTCCAAAGGGACTTACGTTAGAGCTTGTAGGTGACAGTAACGATTACTTCGGAAAAGGATTGTCTGGTGGTAAATTAATTGTATATCCACCACGCACGGTACAGTTTAAGCATGAGGAGAACATTTTGATTGGTAACGTTGCATTATATGGCGCAACTTCCGGTTCTGCTTACATTAATGGTATTGCAGGTGAACGTTTTGCAGTTCGTAACTCCGGTGCCACTGCAGTTTGTGAGGGCGTTGGTGACCATGGTTGTGAGTATATGACTGGTGGACGTGTGGTTATCCTCGGTGAGACTGGTAAGAACTTTGCAGCTGGAATGAGCGGTGGTATTGCCTATGTACTTGATATGGATAGTGACCTTTACATGAAGCTTAACAAAGAAATGGTTTCCATAGAGCAGGTAGTTGACAAATACGATGTTTTAGAGCTTAAGACCATGATTAACGACCATGTTAATTATACAAACTCCGAGATTGGAAAGAAGATTCTTGATAACTTTGGAGAATACCTTCCTAAGTTTAAGAAGATTATTCCACATGATTATAAGAAGATGATGAATATGATTGTGCAGATGGAAGAGAAGGGACTCAGCTCAGAGCAGGCACAGATTGAGGCGTTCTACGCTATGAAGCGGTAGGTTTGTTCCTTACGCCGGACGCATGCCGGAGGGAGAATCATGTGTTCTCACTCCGGAGACGTTCGCACTCCGTTGCAAGCGTAGCAGCACATAAGGCTGCAAAGTACGCAGCCTAAGTGCTGACGGTTGCAAAGGCTCCTGCGGAGAACACATGATTTCCCTCCGGCATGCTGTTGGTTGGTGGAATGTAGGTGTGAGAAAGAATAGCCTGATATACTGGTTGGTGGAATGAAAGCAGAATCGCTTGATATACTGGCTGGTATATCGCACAATCTGGTGGTAGGCAAGTAGAGAACAGTATTCAAGGATGCTTGATGTGTTGGCTTGGAAATGTGGTAAGTTGTAGGTTGGGAGTGTTGGGTTGCTTTGAAAGAGGGTTTCAACGCTTCGAAAAGAAAATAGAAAATATGTAGAGAGGAGATAGAAGGTTGGGAAAGAAAACAGGATTTTTAGAGTATGATAGAGAGACTAGCTTAGAGATTAGTCCAAAGGAAAGAATCAAGAATTTTAATGAGTTTCATGTTCCGCTCTCAAGGGAAAAACAGCGTACTCAGGCAGCACGCTGTATGGAGTGTGGAGTACCATTTTGTCAGTCTGGTATGATGATTGGCGGTATGGCATCAGGATGTCCCCTTAACAATCTCATTCCGGAATGGAATGACTGTGTGTATAATGGGAACTGGGAGGAAGCATTTGAACGCCTTAAGAAGACAAATAACTTTCCGGAGTTTACTTCAAGGGTTTGTCCATCTCCTTGTGAGGCAGCCTGTACCTGCAATCTGAATGGTGAGCCTGTCTCTAATAAAGAGAATGAGAGAAGTATTATTGAGTCTGCTTATGCAACAGGACTTGCTGCTCCAAAGGCTCCGAGTGTGAGAACGGGAAAGAAGATAGCAGTTATCGGTTCCGGTCCTTCCGGACTTGCTGCTGCTGACCAGTTGAATAAGCGTGGACATTCTGTTACCGTTTATGAAAAGAGTGACCGTATCGGTGGACTTCTTATGTATGGTATTCCCAATATGAAGTTGGAAAAGCAGATTATTGACCGTAAGGTGGAAGTTATGAAGGCAGAAGGTGTTACTTTTGTAACGAATGCAAACGTTGGTGCAACGAAGGCAGCTATGACTCCTATGGTGGCAAAGGACGATGTGATGGGTGAGTATCTTACTAATGCAGATGAAAAGTCTGTGAAAGCAGACAGTCTGTTAAAAGAGTATGATAGTGTCATTCTTGCCTGTGGTGCGTCGAATCCAAGGGATATTAAGGCAAAGGGCAGAGATGCAAAAGGTATCTATTTTGCAGTAGATTTCCTTAAGACTACTACAAAGAGTTTATTGAATTCTGAATTTAAGGATAAGAAATTTGTAAATGCCAAGGGCAAGAACGTACTTGTAATCGGTGGTGGTGATACCGGTAATGACTGTGTAGGAACATCTATCCGTCAGGGCTGTAAGAGTGTGGTACAGCTTGAGATGATGCCAAAGCCACCAGTATGCCGGGCGGAGTCAAATCCATGGCCGGACTGGCCGAAAATCCTTAAGACAGACTACGGTCAGGAAGAGGCAATTGCAGTATTTGGTAATGACCCTCGTATTTATGAGACCACTGTAAAAGAGTTTGTTAAGGATAAAGATGGAAATGTAACAAAGGCAAAATGTGTCAAGCTTGAGTGGAAGAAGGATGCAAAAACAGGACGCATGAATATGTCGGAGATTGCAGGAAGTGAATATGAAATTCCTTGTGATATCGTGTTGATTGCAGCGGGATTTTTAGGATCTCAGGAATATGTATCAAAGGCATTTGGCGTAGAATTAAATGAGCGTACGAATGTAAAGACTGAGGCAGGACATTATGCAACAAATGTACCAAAGGTATTTACAGCAGGTGATATGCATAGAGGACAGTCATTAGTCGTGTGGGCAATCAGAGAAGGTAGAGAGGTTGCCAGAGAAGTTGACACTGTCTTGATGGGATATTCTAATTTGTAGTTTCAGAGAATTACGATATATACCAATATATTAATATAATAAAAATAGGTTCAAATGATAAGATGTTCTTTTGTTTGAGCCTATTTTGTTGTTAAAATCTGTTTTTGAAAGTTGAAAAAGTGACAGAAAACATGTATAATATATCCACGTGCGTGTGCATAGTTATTTTTAGTGAACTCAAAGGATGATAAGGAATATGATAATATATATTGTGTATGGCCTGTTAGTAATATATTTGATATATTTATTGATTTGGTCCTTTAGGCTTTATTTTTACAATAAGCGGCAAAAGAAGGTGAAGCGTATTCAGGAGCTTCGGGCAAAGGGGAATGTAATTAAGAAGCGTACCATTGATTGTACGAAGGATTACTGGTATAATCTGCGTGAAGTGGAAGATTGCAAAGAAGGCGAAGATTTTGAAAAATATTATCACTATTTTATTGGTGTTGATCAGGGTGTACAGGAATTATTGATAGAGATGTATGATTGTGGAATTGTCCGCACTGATGAATTAGAAGAGATTGCATATGGTAAGAATCATTTCCGTAATGTAGATTTATCCTTTTTAGAAGAATTAGAACGGGAGATGATGCAGGAAGAGGCTGATGAAGATGTAGAATCAGATGAGGATAAGCCAGAAGAGATTGAGATACATCAAGAGAATGAGGATTCATTACAGTCTTCTGGGGATGAGGAACAGGAGCAGGATGCAGTTGATGATGATATTATCCAGGTAGATGGTATTATGGATGGATTCTTTGGTGGTGGCTCTGAGGTTGTAAAAGCTGCAAAGCAGTTAGATAAGGATGATCCGGGAATCATAGATATCCGTGGAACTTTGTCTGATGGAGTAGAGAATGTGATTGCAGCAGTTGAGGCAGAGAAAAAGGCAGAGCAAGCTGCGGTTGAGCCTATTTTGATTAAGAAAGAGAAGTCGGTTGAGGAAGCAAGAAAAGTTCGTGAGAGAACTGCTACTCCTGAAGTTAGGAATAAGATATATGAAAAATGGGTAAGCTATGTATTTGAATTATATGAGATGATAAATATTAATGCCAATGAAGATACAAAGCATAAGATTAGAAAGGCATTGATGGATTATGGGTACAATGATGTGGATATTTTATTAGAATGTCCGGAAGATATGTAGCAGAACGAATATGAATTTATGAAGTATATTTCAAAAGAATAAGAGGGGGTGCGGCATAGGATGCGTGCACTCTTTCTTTTTGGTAAAATATAGGTGAAAAGAGAGGTTTTTATGGATTTTTTTCTTCCAACTATTAAGGATATCAATCAAATTAGAGAATCAATGAAGGGGAATACAAAACGGGGATGTGAAATGTCTCCGGCGAATACAGTTTTATGGGCAAGACATTACAGGACAGAGATTGCATTTTTGAATCAGGACATTATATTCCGGTCAAAGCGTAGTGATGGAAGGTATTCCTATTCCTGCAATTTAATGGATGCAAAAGATGCCCGGTATCTTTTTGATACCATTTTAAAGATGGCAAAGGAAGAAAATGGAGCATTTCAGATGCATTGCATGACAGAGCAGGAGTGGTCTCTGATTTCGCAGTGGTATCCGGAATCCTTTCAAATTGTATACGACAGGGATGGAGCAGACTATATATATGACCGGGAAAAACTGGCCACTTTGTCAGGAAAGAAGCTCCATGGAAAGAGGAATCATATTCATCGGTTTGAGGAAAATAATCCAGATTGGAAATACGAGTGTATAACAGATGAAAATGAAGAGGAATGTGCAAAAATGGCAATGCAGTGGTGTGTGAATAATTGTATGTCTGCACAGGATGAAATTGAGTTTGAGCGAATTGATGAGTCGAAGCTTGTAGTATATGCAATACGACATAGAAAAGAATTAGGGATAATTGGAGGTGCTCTTCGGGTTGGAGGAAGAATTATAGCGCTTACATTAGGGGAACGCCTGACAGATGATACCTTTGTTGTTCATTTTGAAAAAGCATTTTCAGATATTCAGGGTGCATATCCAATGATTAATCGTGAGTTTGTACGACATGAACTTTCTGGTTACCGGTATGTAAACCGGGAAGAAGATATAGGACTGCCGGGACTTAGGAAAGCAAAGCTTTCCTATTATCCCGAAATTTTGTTAGAGAAAGGAACTGTAACAAGTGTAGAGAATTGTGAATAGTTGTACTTATATGAACCAACTTAAATGCTGTGCAATTTAAGTTGGTTCATACTAGGTTATGCTTCTTCCTGTTCTTCCAGATTCCGAACACCGGAACGCAGGGTTATCAGCAGTGTAATCAGATTGGCAGCAGATAATATTAATAACAGTAAAATCCAGACAAATCCGATACTGATGTGGGTATTGCAGAAGAGGAAAAATCCGCCGATGCATATGATGGAGGCAAAGCCAATAGCAATTGCCATGGAGAAAAAGGTATTATAATTCTCACGTAAAGCGCTCATTTCATCATCCCAAATAAGCTTTGGCTGAATGGAATCAATATAGATTCCGGTGTACGAGATAAAGCTTATGGAAAGCAGGCTTAACAATGAATAAAATACTATATGGGAGAGAGGCATTTTCAAAAGGAAGCAGACAGGAATAAAGAATATATTCACACCAATAAAAGGAAATAGTATTCCAATAAAAGCTTTTGCATTCCACTGGGTAAAATAAGGAACCGGTATGTATTTCATGAATGAAAAATGCTTGCCTTCCCGGGAAATTGCATTAGAGCTTAAACTGTTCAAGGCAGCCACAATAACAGAAATACCCACAATTCCAAGCAAAAAGAACAGTTGAATCCGTATATCCCTTTGGAGATACAAATTCTGGAGCTTTGGAATGGAAATCTCATAGTTTTGTATTTTCAGCATGGCGTATACAAAAATCGGCCAAAGGAAATTTACTGCAATGCAGTTGGTGAAGAATACAGGAGTACGAAATAATATCTTAATCTCTTTCATAAGGTATGAATAATATACATTTTTCTGACGACAACGGGCAATGAGCTTGTCAACATTGCTTCGTTGTTTTTTATGATTGGAAGAAGTTAATCCAATCACACCACGGAAATAAAGGAATTCGGAAAGGAAAAGCATAACTGCAACAAAAGCAGCATTTAAAAGCAGATATCCAAGGAGTGCAGGAATGCTTCCCTCATAGAAGGTCTTTACAAACAGTGGAACATTTGGGAATATAAGCCCCATAATTTTGAAGATTTTCTGATCCCCGGAAGCTAGTGCGGACACATAAGTATCAATGTTCATATTCTGTAAAAAGCCAATCGAAGAGACAAAAGCAATTACCATTAAGAAAAGCAGAGAAACAGAAAGCTTCTGAATAATATCTTTGCTTTTGATAAAATGCGTAAAGCCCATAATCAGCATGGAAAGAACGGCGCAATAGCATAATGGAACAATAGGAAGTGTGATGACTCCTATCAGGGATAGAAGAAAACGGATAATACCCGTATCTGCAGCCGTGCAAAAACCGATGACGCAGGAAAGAACTAAAATAAACTGTATCATATTTTCGTTGTAATAAGCAGCCGTGAACTTTGAAGCTGCAATCTGGCAGGCACGAAGCGGCCAAGGGAGTAAAAACTCGATATCATTTGAAAAGTAGAATTCATTAAATATTACATTGATGCCAAATATGACGGTAAACAGACAAATGACATGAAGCATCAGTTCAATCCCAAGGGTTTCGCAACCAAATGGAAGTAATGTGGTTGTCATAAGATTCACAATAATCCCAACTCCGATGGTTACTGGAAGCAATACACAAAAAAGTGCAAAAACAGCCAAAATGGCAATCATAATTTTGCGACGTTTATCCTGTGGTGGGCTCATGCTAATGGAGGCAATAAAAGTTTTGGTAAGTGTAAAATATCTATTCATGGGCAGTCATCTCCAAAAAGATTTTTTCTAAATCCATATCCGGATAGCGGTTGGTTAGTTCATCAAGTGTTCCGTAAAAGATTGTTTTACCGTGATTGATAAAAATAATCTTGTCACAAAGCTTCTCGGCAACTTCTAAAACGTGGGTGGAAAACAGAACGGAATTGCCGGCATCCGCATGTTCCCGCATCATTTTTTTGAGCTCGTATGCTGATTTTGGATCAAGACCGGTTAAAGGTTCGTCTAAAATCCATACGGCAGGATCATGAACTAAAGCTGCAGCCACCATCATTTTCTGACGCATTCCATGAGAATAGCTTTGCATCGGTTGATCTAATACTTCTGCTAAATCGAAACGACTGGCAAAGGTTTTAATTCGTTCCTGTCTTATGTTAGTAGGAACGTTATAAATGTCAGAAATCAAATTCATAAACTCAATACCTTTGAGACGAAGAAACATATCGGGGCTGTCGGCAATATAGCCGATAACCTGCTTTGCCTTTAACGGTTCTTTTTGCATGTCAAAGTTATTAATTAAAACGGTTCCGGAATCTGGTTTCAGGATACCGGTCATCATTTTAAGGGTTGTTGTTTTACCGGCACCATTCGGACCTATGAAACCAACAATCTCTCCGTTATTGACAGTAAGATTAAGATTGTCTACTGCACGAACAGTTCCGTTATATGTTTTGGTTATATTTGTAATTTGAATCATACATTTATCCTTTCTTCTGGTGGTATATTGTTAGCAAATGCAATCAAATATTAGTGGCTGGTCTGGCATCCACTGTATGTATGACAGGACCGGAAGCTGCTGTATTTGCTGCTGCCTGTGCATATATAGTAGTCAGTTCTGATTGATTGCCGGTGGTGCCTGAATTGTTTGCAGCGACATAAGTTGTATTAGGAATGGTAATATTTCCATCGTTTAGATAGCCTAAAATCTTGCTGACATAATGCTGTGTTTCTTTGAATGGTGGAATTCCACCATATTTATCTACGTTACCGGAACCTGCATTATATGCTGCAAGGGCAAGAGAAGTGTCACCATTGTATTTGGAAAGAAGCTGTGATAAAAGCTTTGCGCCTCCCATAATATTTTGTCTCGCGTCATATGTATCCGTAACACCCAGTTCTTTTGCTGTAGAAGGCATGAGCTGCATGACACCCATGGCACCTGCATTGGAGGTACAGTTTGGATTGAAATCAGATTCCGCTTTTGCCACAGCTTTTAGAAGTTGTTCCGATATTCCGTAAGCTGCAGAGGCTTCTTTAAATATGGATTCCATACTTTCAGGGGCAGTAATACTATTGTTTGTATCGGTCTGCTGGGGGCTATTGGATGTCGGTTTTGCATAGATAATAGAAGCAGCTTCAAATGTGGAATCGAAATCGCCCTGTTTTATGTCCGAAGGTGTGCTGGTTGAATAATAGAGGTTGCCTTTGGTTGAATCAAGTCCATTTATAATCATTTGTATATCCTTTCGTATAATTCAAAAAATAGTATTGGAATCAACAAGAATTTTAATCCTATAATACCTATATAATACTATATGTTGTACAAAAAAGAAATGAAAAATTGTAAAATTTTGCTTGCAAAATAAGACAGGTATGGTATACTCATTTAAAAACACTGTCTGGGATATTGTACATATGAGACATATACTTCCAGATAATACATATTATATATCCAGAGGGATAAGGAGGATTTATCATGAGTTATTTTGTAGACATGTATAAGAATTATGTGAATTTTTCAGGTCGTGCAACGAGAAAGCAGTTCTGGTGTGCATATGGTATCTATTTAGCAATTTACGTAGTACTTTACATTTTAGCAATTGTTACTGGCGGCGTGGCAATTACAGCAACAGGTGCTGATTTTTCAGGTGCATCTGCAATTGGAATGTTATTTATGGGATTATGTTGCATTTTCTCATTAGGTTCATTAATTCCAATACTTGCAATGGAGGTTCGTCGTTTAAGAGATGCTGGTTTCCAGTGGTGGGTATTATTGATCTGCTATGTTGCAAGCTGCTGTGGAATTGGTGCTATTGCATTACTTATTCTTTTATGTATGCCAACAAAAGAGCCAGAGAATACCAATATGTAATAATTTAACGATAGGACTTTTCGGTTGGGAAAGTAGTTTTGGTTGAATAAGTTTT
>JAQXLK010000171.1 GCA_029012085.1 Clostridiales bacterium | reverse complement strand
TAATGAGTTGTCTGAGGAAGAAAAAGAAAAATTTGAGGATACTTTCGAGGATGATGAATTTATAGATGAGGATGTGTCGAGTTCAGAAATTAATACTTGGATATATAATGATGATACAATTGATATGGTATTAAAAGAACTCATGGAAAAAGGCTTAAAAATCGAAGGTGGCGATAAGCTTGGTAAAACAATTATTTTTGCCAAGAACAGTACACATGCCAAGCGTATAGTGGAAAGATTTAATGTTTTATTCCCTGAGTGTGGCGGTGACTTCATAAAACAGATTGACTACAGTATTAAGTATTGTGATTCTCTTATAGATGATTTTAGTTCAAAAGAGAAAATGCCACAAATTGCAGTATCTGTCGATATGCTGGATACAGGTATTGATATTCCAGAAATTTTAAACCTTATTTTCTTTAAGAAAGTCAGAAGCTATGCAAAATTCTGGCAGATGATTGGAAGAGGAACACGATTATGCAAAGACTTACTCGGTGAGGGGATTGATAAAGAACGATTCCTGATATTTGATTTCTGTAATAATTTTGAATATTTCAGAGTGAATAAAAATGGTAGTGAGACAGGAATCCAAGAAAGTCTTTCTGAGAAAATTTATAATACAAAGGCGCAGATATGCAGAGAACTTCAAGCTCCGAGGTTTGCTTCTGATGATGAATACATAGCGTATCGTAAAGATTTGGTTTCGGATATGAATAAAGCGGTCATTGAATTGGATGATACAAGCTTCTTGGTAAAGATGCATTATAGGTACGTAGAAACATATCGCAATTTGTTAAGCTGGAATAATCTTCAAACCATTGAGATTTCAGATATTAAGGAACATATTTCCCCTTTGATAAAATATGAGAAGGATGACGAGCTGGCAAGAAGGTTTGATTATCTGATGTACAGTATTGATTTAGGGATACTTCAAAGTAAGAGTGTTCAGAAACCAATAGATGCGGTTGTGTTAACTGCGCAGTTGTTATCTGCAAAGTATTCAATTCCGCAAGTTGTAGCACAGAAGGAAGTCATTGAAAAAGTAAAAACTGCTGATTTTTGGGATGGAACCAACATTATTGAGCTTGATACTGTAAGAAATGCTCTTAGAAATCTTATTCAGTATATAGATAAGATTCAGAGAAAGGTATATTTTACGACCTTTGATGATACTATTATTGATACTGTTGAAGGTGAGCCGATATATGTAAGTAAAGACCTTAAAAATTATCGTAAGAAGGTTGAGTTCTATTTGAAGGATCACAGTGACAATTTGTCAGTTTATAAATTAAAACATAATAAAAAGCTAACGAAAGCCGATTTGAAGGAGCTTGAGCGTGTGCTTTGGGTAGAATTGGGTTCAAAGGCTGATTATGAGAAAGAATATGGAGATACGCCTATTGGACGGCTGGTAAGACAGATTGTTGGAGTGGACAGGCAATCTGTTAATGAAGCATTTAGCGCATTCCTTACCGAGGAGAAGCTTAATATTAATCAGATAAAATTTGTTAATCTTATTATTGATTACATAGTGCTGAATGGTAATATCGAGGACAATAGAATTCTACAGAAAGAGCCGTTTAGGTCTGTAGGAAGTATAACCACTTTGTTTAAGAATGATATGACAACTGCTAAGGAAATTATGAATGTGATTGCCGATATAAAACGTAATTCAGAGGAAATCGCTTAATATAGCGCTAATATAAGGTTGGCTGTTAAAATGTGCGACCAAGACACCTTGTGAGCAGCGTCACAGTGATGTATTTTTTGCCAGAACGATTATTCTTATTTACAAAATAGAACACACGTTCTATAATGATAAGCAATATATGAATGATTGGTGGTGAAGATTCTTTATGGGAAGAGAAGGAGATTTTAATAGATATAATTGGTGCTACTATTGGATGAAAAAATTGTTTTGGTAAAGAAAAAATTAAATAAGAACACAATGTGGAGGTGGTTATATATGGTATTAAATAAGTGTCCAGAGTGCGGAAATGAACTTACTCAAGAAATGATAGATGCTAATATGTGTTGGGAATGTGGAAGAATAATTAATGTTTCACTTGTGGATGATGAAATACGTGAAGAATTTGAAATAAGAGAAAAAAAGAGAGGAATTGAGGCGCGAAAGCAAGAATATGCAAAATCCTTCAATGAACATTACGAATATGATGTAGTGAGTATTTTAAATGAAGACCATGGGCGTATAGATAAAGAGAAAATTATGAAGGTTTTATCTGAGCATTCTAAAAGTGGTTGGAAGTTACATACGATGTATTCAAATGAATTAGGAAATAATGCAGTACGAATTTTGGGACTGGGTACCAATTCAACAGCCTGTGAAGATATTTTAGTTTTTGAAAGAAGAGTAGAAAGTATTGGCTAAATATAATGGATTAATCGGTTCTGGCTAAACAGTTTATTGTGTGGATTCTTTTGATATGAATCGGGTATGACAAGAAGCCTGTGGAGTTGATTAAGGAAGTGGATAGTAGATTTTCTATCTGACACACTTTGACATCAACCCTGACATCAACGCCAAAGAAAATACATATAAATTATTCAGTATGAATTATAAAAAATAACGCAAATTCAGTAGTTTTAGAAATACACGAAACCAGTAGACACATAATACTAGACTTAGGATCTAGCGGGAGACCGTGCAGGTTCGATTCCTGTCATCCGCAGCTATTATGGGAAACGCAAGGACTTCGGTGAATTTGAACCGAAGTCTTTTCCTTTTATTAATATGAATCAAAATAATATAAAAAATGATAAAATAAAAAAGGAATTTCATAAATTGTGTCGTATATTAAAAGATGGACGGCTAAAATAAGCCTTTATGTTGTAATGAAGTGATTTATATAGATTGACAGCTTATGAAACAGAGGGGATAGGATATGAATATTCGCGAAAAGCTTGAAGAATGGGAACATGAGTATTTGTGTGAATATGCTGCGTTTTCAGATCAATCAAAGGGACGGGATGTAGAGGAACCGATGTGCGATGTCAGGACGATTTATCAAAGAGATCGTGACCGTATCCTGCATAGCAAGTCATTTAGAAGACTTAAGCAAAAGACACAGGTGTTTCTATCGCCGGAAGGAGATCATTATCGGACGCGCCTTACTCATACATTGGAGGTTTCCCAGACTGCAAGAACGATTGCAAGGGCTTTACGGCTAAATGAAGAACTGACAGAAGCAATTGCCCTTGGACATGACCTTGGACATACTCCTTTTGGACATGCAGGGGAAAGGGCGTTAAATGAGGTTTGCTCGAGAGGCTTTAAGCATAATGAACAGAGTATCCGTGTAGTAGAGAAATTAGAGAAAAAAGGAGAAGGACTCAATCTGACGGTGGAAGTCAGGGATGGAATTCTCAATCATAAGACAACTGGGAATCCGTCTACACTAGAAGGAAAAATTGTGCAGCTTGCGGATAAGATAGCGTATATTAATCATGATATAGATGATGCCATTCGTGGCGGAATTCTGGAAGAAAAAGATTTACCTGCAGATTGTACGAGTAAACTGGGTAACCGAACACGGGATCGTTTGAATACGATTATTCATGATGTGATTGCCAATAGTGAGGGAAAAGATGATATTGTGTGTTCACCGGATATTCGTCAGGCAATGACAGGACTTAGGAGTTTCCTTTTTGAAACGGTATACACGAATCCGGTGGCAAAAGGGGAAGAAGGAAAAGCAAAACGTATGCTACAGGAGCTTTTTGGGTATTATAACAGTCATCCTGAGATGATGCCGGAGGAGTTTGTGACGATGATGGAATCCGGTGAGGACAGAGAGCTTGTGGTATGTGACTACATAGCAGGTATGACAGATAATTATGCAGTGCTAAAATTTCAGGAGGCATTTGAACCAAGTGGCTGGAAAAGATAATTGGTTAACATAATGCTGATTATTAAACAAGATAAGATGTTGATATCATGGCAAATGGTTGACATAACAAGGTGGTGATGAAGTGTATTATTCAGATGATATAATTGAAGAGGTTCGGTCAAGAAATGATATTGTTGATCTGATAGGGAGTTATGTAAACTTGAAGAAAAAAGGAAGTACATATTCTGCCTGTTGTCCATTTCATCATGAAAAAACACCATCTTTTCATGTGAGCCGGGAAAAACAGATGTATCACTGTTTTGGATGTGGTGTTGGTGGTAATGTATATACCTTTTTGATGGAACATGAGAACTTTAGTTTTCCGGAAGCGGTAGAGGCATTGGCAGAACGTGCTGGTGTCAAACTTCCGGAGCAGAGCATGTCACCGGAAGCAAAAAAACAGGCAGATGCAAAGAATATGATTAAGGATATGAATAAGCTTGCAGCCGGTTATTTCCATTATTTACTAAAGAGTGAACGTGGTAAAAAAGCCATGGAATATCTAAAAAAACGTGGGCTTACGGATGAAACGATTGTAAAATTTGGACTGGGTTATTCCGATATGTATCGGGATGATTTATATAAATACATGAAAAGTAAAGGATATTCGGATGCTGATTTGAAGGATTCCGGTCTGGTGCGTTTCGATGATAAATATGGAGGCTCAGACAAGTTTTGGAACCGGGTAATGTTTCCAATCATAGATGTCAATAACCGGGTCATCGGATTTGGTGGTCGTGTTATGGGAGAAGGGGAACCAAAGTACCTTAATACACAAGAGACGCCGGTGTTTGATAAAAGCCGCAATTTGTATGGGTTGAATCTGGCAAAAAAAAGCAAACGAAGTGGAATTATTTTCTGTGAGGGTTATATGGATGTCATATCCATGCATCAGGCAGGATTTGACAATGCAGTAGCCTCTCTGGGAACAGCTCTTACAATGGGACAGGTAAATTTGATTAAGCGTTATACGGATCATGTGTACCTTGCTTATGATAGTGATGGTGCAGGAACGAAAGCGGCGCTCCGGGCATTAGAGATTATGCGTGAATTTGAAATGCCGGCAAGAGTGATTTCCTTAAAGCCATATAAAGATCCGGATGAATTGATTCAGGCGGAAGGAAAAGATGAGTTTGAACATCGGATTGAACAGGCAGTTAGTGGAACGATGTTTGAAATTCAGATTTTAGCGAATAACTATAATCAGGAAGACCCACAGGAGAGAACACAATTTCAAAAAGAAGCTGCCAAAAGACTTTCGCTGATTATGGATCCTTTGGAAAGAGGAAACTATATAGAAAGTGTTGCGAAAGAATATCATATTGAACCGGATAGCCTTAAGGAAGCAGTGACAAAATATGGAATTGCTGGAGCGAATCGGATTGATACTTCGGTATTCCAGCAGCGACGGGAAAGAAAATCTCCGGAAGAAGAGAAAAAAAATAAGCAGTTAAAAACAGAGCGTCTGTTAATTACATGGATGATTAACGAGAGTTCTTTGTTTGATACGTTAAAGGATATTATTTCACCGAATGATTTTTTTGAACCGATATATCATGATATTGTTGGACGGTTGTTTGAACAATATGAAAAAGAGGGAAAAGTAACACCTGCCTCAATTATGAATCATTATCAGAGTCAGGAAGAGCATCAGAAGGTATCATCCATTATGCAGCAGGATTTTGATATGGAAGTGAGTCCGGGAGAAAAGTCAAAGGTGGTAACTGATTTGGTGAAGAGTGTTAAGCGGAAAAGCTTAGATCATCAGTTAGAAGCTGCAAAGGGTGATTTGGCTAAGACTGGACAGCTAATGTTGGAAAAAGCTCAAATTGAAAAAATTAAAATAAAATTGAATTAAAATGAGAAAGATATATGCTTAAGATAGCAATCTAGGAAGGATGGAACAATGGCAGAAAAGAGAGAAAAAGTGACAGAAAAGAAAGTAGCAGAGAAGAAGGACAAGGAAGTAGAAGCAGTAAAAGCAATGGAAGAGGAAAAATTCCAGGAGAAGCTTCAGGAGCTTTTAGCAATTGCCAAGAAGAAAAAGAATGTTATTGAGGATAATGAGATTATTGCATGTTTCGCCTCGAGCAAGGATGTAGAGCTCACGACAGAGCGTATGGTAGAAATCTTTGATTTCCTTGAACAGAATAAAGTCGATGTTCTTACAATTTCGGATGAGGATGATGAACCGGATGAGGATGCTCTTTTAGATGTGGAGAATGAGGAAGAAATCTCAATAGAGAAGATTGATTTATCTGTTCCAGAAGGAACAAATATTGAAGATCCGGTCAGGATGTATTTAAAGGAAATTGGTAAGGTGCCACTCCTTAGTGCGGATGAGGAAATCGCTTTGGCACAAAAAATGGAAGCCGGAGATATGGCGAAGACACAGCTTGATGAAGATGAAGGAAGTCTTGATGAAGCGCAGAAGAAAGAATTACAGGCATTGGTAAAGCAGGGTGACTATGCAAAGAAAAAGTTGGCGGAAGCAAACCTTCGTCTTGTGGTCAGCATTGCAAAACGTTATGTAGGACGTGGAATGTTATTCCTTGACCTGATTCAGGAAGGAAATTTAGGTCTGATTAAGGCAGTAGAGAAATTTGATTACCGAAAGGGGTATAAATTCTCAACCTATGCAACATGGTGGATTCGTCAGGCGATTACAAGGGCAATTGCAGACCAGGCAAGAACGATTCGTATTCCGGTTCATATGGTAGAAACCATTAATAAGTTAATTCGTGTTTCACGTCAATTGTTACAGGAGCTTGGCAGGGAGCCATCTCCGGAAGAGATTGCTGAACAGATGGATATTCCGGTGGAGCGTGTGCGTGAAATTTTGAAGATTTCTCAGGAACCGGTGTCTTTGGAAACTCCAATTGGTGAGGAGGAAGACAGCCATTTGGGAGATTTTATACAGGATGAAAATGTACCGGTTCCTGCGGATGCGGCAGCATTTACACTGTTAAAAGAGCAGTTGGTTGAGGTATTGTCTACTTTGACGGAGAGAGAACAGAAGGTATTAAGACTTCGTTTCGGTTTAGATGACGGTCGTGCAAGAACGTTAGAAGAGGTTGGTAAAGAATTTAATGTAACACGTGAACGTATCCGTCAGATTGAGGCGAAAGCGCTTCGGAAGCTCCGCCATCCAAGCCGTAGTAGAAAGTTAAGAGATTATTTGGAGTAAGATACGTGAAAAAAAGTGTTGTTTTATCGAAAAGAATGGAGACTGTGGTGAATATGGTTTCACCGCAGTCCCTTATCATTCCCAAGAAAAAGTGTATTGCAGATATTGGCTGTGACCATGCCTATGTATCCATTGCGTTGGTAGAACGGGGATTTGCAAGTAAAGTGATTGCTATGGATGTACGGAAAGGTCCATTGGATATTGCTGCAAAAAATGTAACAGAATATGGAATGGATGATAGGATTGAACTTCGCCTAAGTGACGGCATGGAGAAATTGGAGCCGGGCGAGGCAGATGCTATTATTATTGCAGGAATGGGTGGACTGCTTATGTGCAGCATATTAAAGAAGGGTATAGGTGATACGTACAGACCAATACTCGTTTTGCAGCCTCAGTCGGATATTCGTGAAGTAAGAAAATTTCTGCTTGAACAGGGGTATATTCTGGAACGGGAACAAATGCTGGTGGAAGAGGGAAAATACTATACTGTTTTACGTTCGGTTCCGATAGAAACAATGAGTGAAAAAGAGTGTGATGCTTTGTTTGAAGAGACAAAGAAGAATTATAGTGAAACAGAGTTGATATATGGACGATATGGACTAGAACACAGGGATACCGTGTTACATGAGTATTTACAAAAAGAAGCAGAGGTATTAAATAAAATAGAAGGAAAATTAGTAGAGACGGTTCAAAATGCATCCGGAGATAGGCGCAAGGTGCCGGAAAAGACACTGGAGCGGCTTGATTCGGTCAGAAAGGAACGTAAACAAAATAAGGAGGCTCTCGACTATTTTCAAGCGTAATGTAAAGGTGGTGATTATTTGAAGTGTAGAGAAATTGTGGAGATATTAGAACAGCTTTCTCCGGGGAAATATGCCTGCGAATGGGATAATGTAGGTTTGCTGGTGGGAAGAATGGATAAGGAGGTTCATAAGATTATGATTGCACTGGATGCATCAAAAGATGTTGTTACCTGTGCAGTTGAAGCGGGGGTTGATATGCTTATAACACACCATCCAATGATATTCACAGCGATAAAGCAGGTCAATGAGGAACAGTTTACCGGTGAGAAAGTGTTGTCTTTGGCAGAAAATGGAATCTGTTACTATGCAATGCATACAAATTTTGATTCTGTTGGAGGAATGGCAGATTTAGCAGCGGGAGAACAATATTTGAATCTGTCGGATGTAAGCCCGATTCATTTTTCCAATGAAGTGTGTGTAGTGGAAGGGCAGGGAATGGGACGTTATGGAAGACTTCCAAAGCCAATGACCGCGGAGCAGGTGGCAGAATATGTAAAAGAACGGTTTGACTTATCCTTTGTCATTCTTTATCAGAATGAGAAACAGAAAAGTAAAGTTTATGAAAAAATAGCTGTTATGCCAGGGTCAGGGAAAAGCGACATGAAAAAAGTAAAGGCAGATGGATATGAGCTTTATCTGACTGGTGATTATGGGCATCACGAAGGCATAGATGCTATGGATATGGGGCTTACGGTTATTGATGCAACCCATTATGGTTTGGAACATATCTTTACCGGTTATTTAGCAGGATATTTAAAAGATAAGCTGGCTGACTGTAATGTGGAGATTGTGGAGGCTGATATGGGATGCCCGGCACAGGTTCTGTAATAGTTGGTCATAGCATAATAATGAGATGCATATAATGAGAAAGGGTGTAAAAATGGGTGGTTACCCGTAAGATACGAAAAAGGAGAATGTGTATGATTACAATAAAGATAGCTGAAAAAGAATACCGGATAGAAGAAGGAAGCACATTAGAAGAGATTGCAAAGCAATATGGACACTGTGAAAAAGGACAGATTGTTCTGGCATATCGAAATGGCCATCTGTGCGAGCTTTATAAAACGGTGGATGAAGATGCAGATATATCATTTGTAACAACTGCAGAAAAAATTGGTTTAGATACCTATAAAAGAAGTATGGTTTTAATGATGATGAAGGCATTTCGCGATGTACTCAAAGATCGTGGAACAACCGGAAGAATCCGGGTATTATTTTCTTTGAGTAAAGGTTTTTATTGTGAATTGGATTCAGAAAAGGAAAATATCAGTGAGGAACTTTTACAGTCGGTTAAGACGAAGATGCAGAAACTTGCAAATGAAAATTTGCCAATTGAGAAATATACATATAATTCCAGAGAATTGATGGAACGCTTTGAAAGTCAGGGACGATGGGACAAGGTGCAGTTGTTTCGATATCGTCGTGCATCAAATGCAAATGCTTATCGTTTAGGAGAATTTGAAGATTATTATTATGGATTTATGGTACCATCCACCGGCTATCTAAAATTCTTTGACTTATTTGCATATGAGAGTGGTTTTGTGCTTCAGATGCCTACTAAGAGTGAGCCAGAGATTGTACCTGCATTTCTGCCACAGCATAAACTTTATCAGGTGATGAAGCAGGCTGATGAATGGGCAGTTATGCTTGGTGTGGATACGGTTGGCGGTTTAAATGATTCCATTGCTGCAGGAGGTATTAATGACCTGATGCTGGTTCAGGAAGCACTTCAGGAGAAAAAAATTGCACAGATTGCAGAACAGATTAAGAAGGAAGAAAAGAAGGTTGTATTGATTGCAGGACCGAGTTCTTCCGGTAAGACATCATTTTCACACCGTTTAAGTATTCAGCTTCGTGCGATGGGATTGAAACCGCATCCGATTGCGTTGGATAATTATTTTGTGGATCGGGAACATACACCAAAGGATGAAAATGGAAATTATGATTTTGAGTGCATTGAGGCAGTAGATACCCAAAAGTTTAACGAGGATATGATAAGCCTGCTGAATGGGGAAGAAATTGCTATGCCGACATTCAATTTTCTGTTGGGGAAAAGGGAATATAAAGGCAATACCATGAAAATGCAGGAAAGTGATGTTCTTGTGATTGAGGGAATTCATGGACTTAACCCGAAAATGTCAGAAAAGCTGCCGGATGAAAGCAAGTTTAAAATCTATATCAGTGCATTGACACAGTTAAATGTAGATGAACATAATCGGATTGCCACTACAGATGGGCGGTTAATCCGGAGAATTGTAAGGGATGCAAGAACCCGTGGTAATTCAGCAAAGGACACCATTGCAATGTGGGATTCTGTAAGAAGAGGAGAGGAAAAGAATATCTTTCCGTACCAGGAAGAGGCAGATGCTATGTTTAATTCTGCCCTGATATATGAGCTTTGTGTTATCAAGCCATATGTAGAACCACTTTTATTTGCAATTTCGCCAGAAGAAAAGGAATATCAGGAAGCAAAGAGACTGTTAAAGTTTCTCGATTATTTTTTAGGTGTAAGTTCCGAGAATATTCCAAATAACAGTATTCTTCGTGAATTTGTAGGAGGAAGTTGTTTTCCTGTATGAAATATGTTATAGTATTGTTTAAGTAGGGCAATCTGTCCGAATGTACGTAAGTGTTAGTTGTAGTACACTAAAGTTATTATTCTATAAGGAGGGCTGTTTTATGGGTGTTTCAGGACAAAAGTTCAATTTACCACAGATGAAAGAGTATTTTGAAAACCAGATACCAAGGATTAGGGTACTAAGTGATTTGACATTAAGCGAGACAGATTTTAAAAGCTTAGGCGCAAAGCTTAAATCAGCTTTTTCTTTTACGGACAGCAAAGATGGCATAGAAGAGATAATGTTGTGTTACTTAGTCTACTGGGTATATACTCTGATTTACTGGAAGGAAGATACGGGAATTCATGATGAGTTAACTGATTTTTGTGCAGAATTGCCACAGTATCATTTGAGACATCATTTGCAGATGCTTTTAGACACTTTTGAGGATTATGGAATTGAACGGTTTGGATATCATGGTGGGGAGTCGGACGAGTTATGTACCATGCTGATTGCAAGACATGCAGGAATTCCAAATGATGAGAAGTATCAGGTTTTTGAGCTGATTGACGATTATCGGGATTTGAATGTGTCGGTAGATAATATGGTGAATGATATTTATGAGAGTTTACCATATAAGAGCCGGTATATATTTTCTCTGCTGGATGCTGAATCAAGACAGGAGATGATTTGGGAGATTCGGACGATTATGGCTGAAGTTTCGTCCCAAACATATACAAGAGATGAGTTATTGGAGAGACATCCACGAACATCAATTAGTTTGATTGATTATTGTTTCTATTGGCAGGAAGGCAGGAATCTTTTGAAACATGAAGCAAAGTGATTGCTAGCAGAATAAAAAAGAACTGCGACACCGGAAAGGATAACTTTTTGGTGTCGCAGTTCTTTTTTTATACTCAGACGATAAGCCGGGTTATGTCGTTGAATGATCATCTATCTAGACCTGCTGTTACCAACAGGTTCAAGCGACCTACCCGAGAACGTGACGGGCAGCCACATAGTTCTCTGTTCGGTCTTGCTTCGAGTGGGGTTTACAGAGCCTGCCCTGTTACCAGGACAGCGGTGAGCTCTTACCTCGCCTTTCCACCCTTACTTTCCCATAGGAGAAAGCGGTATATTTCTGTTGCACTAGCCTGGGAGTCGCCTCCACCGGACGTTATCCGGCACCCTGCCCTATGAAGCCCGGACTTTCCTCACCTGCAGCCTGTCGGCTTTGCAGCCGCGATCATTTGTCTGAGTCGGACTCATTCTACCACATTTATATTTTGTTGGCAAGCGGACGCTCTGGATTCGCAGCGCTGAGGAATAAATTTGTTTGTTGGAAGCCAATCAACGCCATTTTCTTATTTTTCAATACTGTCCACCAACTCCATATTTTACACGAAAGTTATCCACTTCTGTTTCGTATATGCTACCCTTCTTGCTTTTTTTGTG
>JAQXLK010000170.1 GCA_029012085.1 Clostridiales bacterium | reverse complement strand
CGCAGCCGTTTCATTGTTCTTCCGTAAAAATAAACAATTCCGCCTACACTCGCTGCTGTAAGCACACCGGCACAGGCAAGTCCTTTTTCTACGATTCCCATACAATATCACCGCCAATACCATGTATTCTTACTTTTCTGTTGCTGCTTTCTTTGTTGTTGTCTTCTTCGCTGCTGTCTTCGTCGTCTTTGCTGCTGCCTTCGCCTCTGTCTTTGTAGCCTTTACTGCTTTCTTCTTTGCCTCTTTCTCCTGCTTCTTCTTCAGGTCGATAATCTCCTTCAGGCGAAGTGCCTTGTCGATATTGCCCTCTACTTTCAGTTTCTGCATCGTAAATGCAGCAACCGGATCCATCGTGCCCTCTGCAAGTTTTGTAAATGTATCAGGACTTGCAATAAATTTTGCATCACGGTCATAATACTCATATGGCTCAACAAAAAGTTGTCCATCCTTCACTTCTACATAGAAGATACCGCCACATTCCGGATCCTCAATATCAAACTGAAATGCAAGATGTTCGTGGATGTCACTCACATCCGTTCCCATAAATTTGTTCTTAATCTCATAAAAATACTCTGCGTATGTCATATTCTCCTCCTTAACATACCTTTCGACCAATGGTCGAATTTTTTTAAACTGATTATAGCACATCCTTCGACCCACGGTCAATTAGTTGACTCGCAATTTTCAAGCAATTTATATCATTTCTGCCATTACGCACAAAAAGTCCGAGTTTCCTCGGACTTTTTCTATACAATAAAACTGACAGTTTCTTTTTTTCAACTCTGAAACAATTTCTACCTTACACATATATATATCATATATGCCACATAAAGAATAAGCATAATTATGCCTTCTTTCCGTTCAATCTTTTCTTTTGACCACGCAAAAAGCCATACAATTACGCTCATCACAACCAGAATAATAATATCGATTACATTCTCCATTAAAAACGTAATTGGACTAATGGCAGAAGCAATACCAAGCACCAAAAGAATATTAAAAATATTGGAACCAACTACATTTCCTACTGCCATATCCACTTCATTCTTCTTTGCTGCCACAATTGAAGTTACAAGTTCCGGAAGGCTTGTTCCAAGAGCAACCACTGTAAGACCAATCAAAGTCTGACTAAGACCAAAACTGGCTGCAACGGTAGAAGCACCTTTGACAACAAAATCACCTCCAAATTTAATAGCTGCTGCACCACCTATTATAAAGATAATACATTTCCAAACAGGAAGAATCTCATATTCCTCTTCTACTCCGGCAGATGCTGCTCTTGCCTTCTTTGCAGAAAGAATCATCCGAACAAGATATACAGCGAAGATGACTAGCATAATAACACCCTCTAATCTTCCAAGCTTCATGCCGGTAAATCCCAGTATCAACAGCAGCAAAGCACATGCAACTGAAAACGGGAATTCTTTTTTTAAAGTCTCCATCTTTACTAAAAGAGGTGCGAACAATGCACACATACCACATACCACCATTAAGTTAAAGGTATTAGATCCTACTGCATTACTGACTGCTAATGAATTATTGTTACTAAGAGATGCCGTAACACTGACTGCACACTCCGGCAGGCTGGTTCCCATCGCCACAATCGTTAGACCAATAATCATAGATGGCACCCTTAATCTTTTTGCTACAGAGGAGCTTCCATCCACAAAAAAATCCGCTCCTTTTACCAAAAGTATAAATCCAACTAATAATAAAAAAACCGCAATCAAAATCTCTTTCATACAATACACCCTTTCACCTTTTTTTGAATCTTATCATGTCACCATACAATATGCAACTCCAAAACCTGAGTTTTTCATGTTTCTCCTGCCAACAGTTTACTGTTCACTCGCTACCTATATCCAGCTTCAAGTTCAAAAATCATTTTTCACAACACCCCAATTCCATTTAATACAATCTTAATTCCAATCAATATTAAAATAATTCCTCCTGCAAACTCCGCCTTAGAACGGTACTTCGAGCCAAAAATACTGCCAATCTTCACACCAATTGCAGAACAGCAAAAGGTAATCACACCTATAAAGGACACCGCTGGTACAATGGCAACCTGTAAAAACGCAAAGGTTACACCAACAGCCAACGCATCAATACTGGTTGCAATGGCAAGAAGAAGCATACTCTTTACGTCCATATTTGCATCCACCTCTTCCTCTTTCCCAAATGCTTCCTTAATCATATTACCACCAATAATAACCAACAGTGTAAAGGCTATCCAATGTGCACATTTTGTAATCATATCCGTAAAAAAACTTCCCAAATAATACCCAATCAACGGCATCAATGCCTGAAAACCACCAAACCATGCACCTGAAATACACATATGTTTCGGCTTAATTTCTCCCAAGGAAAGTCCTTTGCAAATCGATACTGCGAATGCATCCATGGACAAGCCTACCGCTAAAATAAACAATTCAATAATACTCATTTTTCATTTCTCCTTTTTCCATGCATATTTAACTGTATCAAATGATAAGAAACCTACCTTTGAAGTTTCTTACTTTTCATAAATACAAAAGACTCATGAACAGCGAAAATACACTGTTCATGAGTCTCATCATTCAAAGTAATACCGGGTGTTACCACCATTATGTCGATAGAACTACATATCATCGATATGCCGACTACTCCCTCGCGAAATCTTCATCATTATACAATTATATTCTATCCAATGTTTTTACATACTATCATATAATAAACCTGATTGCAAGAAATTCTAAAAAATCTTTTTACTGCTTATAATAACTCAAAAAATCTCCCAGCTTTTCAACGGCATCTGACAATACTTCAATACGTGGTAAGTATACAACACGAAAATGATCCGGCTGTCCCCAGTTAAATCCTCCTCCATGTATAATCAATATTTTTTTCTCCTTTAATAAGTCCAATGCAAACTTCTCATCATCCTTAATATTGAACTTTTTGATATCAATTTTCGGGAAAATATAAAATGCAGCCTTTGGCTTTACTGCACTAATTCCCGGAATGTCATTCAATGCCTTATAAATAAATTCCCGCTGCTCATAAATCCGTCCCCCCGGAACAATGTAATTATTTACACTCTGATAACCACCAAGGGCGGTCTGAACAATGGACTGAGCCGGTACATTGGAACAAAGTCTCATGTTAGACAGCATATTTAGACCCTGAATATAATCCTCGGCTATCTTTTTATTGCCACTAAGAACCATCCAGCCGATTCGATATCCTGCAATCATGTGAGACTTTGATAATCCACTAAACGTAATACAGAATAAATCCGGTGCTAACGAAGCAATGGAAATGTGCTCCTCGTCATCCATAACGAGACGGTCATAGATTTCATCCGAGAAAATGATAAGCTGATGCTCTCTTGCAAGTTCCACAATCTGCTGCAAAACCTCCTTTGGATATAGCGCTCCGGTAGGATTATTAGGGTTGATAATAACAATCGCCTTTGTTTTATCATTTATTTTCTTTTTCATATCTTCGATATCCGGATACCATTCTGCCTGTTCATCGCAGACATAATGAACTGCTTTTCCACCTGCTAAGGTTACACATGCCGTCCACAAAGGATAATCCGGTGCCGGCACTAATACCTCATCTCCATTATCGAGCAGTGCAGACATACTTAGATTAATCAATTCACTAACACCGTTTCCCGTATAAATATCTTCAATAGATACATTGGGAATATTCTTAATCTGCGAATACTGCATGATAGCCTTTCGTGCTGAAAAAAGTCCCTTTGCCGCAGAATACCCTTCACAGTCTGTCAGCTGCCGCTGCATATCATATATCACTTCATCCGGTGTGCGAAAACCAAATGGTGCCGGATTCCCGATATTAAGTTTTAAAACATTGATACCATTTTCTTCCATCCTGTTGGCCTCATCTACAACAGGTCCTCTTACATCATATAATACATTGTCTAATTTGGATGATTTCTTAAATTCCCGCATATCCGTTTTCCTTTCTGTTAAAATGTCCTTTATCCTCTCTTCTGTCGAACCTTCTGATTTCGCTTTGTTTGATTCTTCCGCTCTGCCATACAGCCAGTTCCGTTCTACCTTCAATACCTCTGCAAGAAATTGTCCGATATTTTCCCTTGGAATACTTTTCCCACTGACATACTGACTAATCTGACTCTTGCCAAGCTTTACACCCTTTTTTTCTGCTGCCCGAATCAAATCAACCTGTTTCATTCCCTGCCTGTTCATTGCTTCTTTAAATCTTTCCGCAAATATATTATCAGCCATATTCTTTCTCCTTAAGGTTCATTTTGAAACAAATTGTATCATATTTTCAAAAACAGTTCAACTTTTTCTCACTATAAGTTCATTTTTCCTGTGATTTATTCCAAAAGTTCATTTTTCAAGAAACAGCGCATCCAAATGTTCATTTTTAATTTTCAATCTGTCCTGCAATTCTTCTTGCCAGATACACAAATGGTGTGTCCAGTAAACTGGTTACTATAAAAATAGCATAACTTGACAGACAAATACTGATTAGCATGGGCATTTCGTACATTCCCCAAAAAGCTCCAAACGTGTAAAGAACCGTATTCAGCATCTGCGAAACCAGCGTTGAACCATTATTACGAAGCCATAAAAATCTTTTTGAGTCACCAAATCTGTTCTTTGTAAACTCCCACCATTTATGGTATGCCCATACATCAAACCGTTGCGAAACCGCATATACCAGAAGGCTTGCCAGTAAAAGTCTTGGTGTGTTTGAAAAAATAGTTTCAAAAGCAGGCCTTGCCCAATCCTCCTTTGAAGGTGTATAAAGAAGCCATGACTGAGATAACAAAATAAAAAATGCCGAAGAAACAATACCGATATTCACTGCTTTTGCTGCTTCCTTTTTTCCAGCCGTCTCACTTAAAATGTCCGTCACAAGAAATGTAGATGCAAATAAAATATTCCCAAGAGTCTGTTCCATTCCAAATGCTTTAACCATCAGCAGTACCTCAATATTTGCTGTGATTGTTGCAAATACGGTCCAGCAATAAAGTCCTGTTTTTCCAAAAAAGCGATAGGCCAGCAGCACCCCACCATATATTACAATCAATGATACAATTAATAATAATTCATTATTCATATTTATCCCCCACTCCAAACTCTGTATTTTCCATTAAAATATCTATACGGTCATCATTGATATATTTGTTATACAATTCCTGACAAAACACTTGTATTACTTTTTCATCCGGCTTTATTTTTGTAGAATTTTCTACCATAATATTAATACAAATACGCTCGAAAAATCGTAATCCTATCCCTATATCCCGCTGCATGGATGCAAGTGTCTGATGCGAAAGTCCAAACAACAGACATACCTCATCTGCATACTTTGCAATCTCCTCCGGTGAATCCGTATCGATTCCTTTTTTTAAAATCGTCTCCCGGTATTCATAATCAAAGGTCTCTACACCAAGCTTTACCTTTACAACGATTCCTTTTTCAGCAAAATAATCTCGGATTTTCTGAATCTCATCCTTATACATCCAGTGAACTTCCACATGAAGCTCATGAATATTTTTTTCCACACATACCTGACGTATCATAGCTATTGTTTTTTCATCCAACTCAGGAAAACTTCCCGAATTAATGGTCTCAAGCTTCCCATAGCAACCGGTAACCTTTTCCAGTTCCGTTTTGTTTAATTGATAGTTTTCCTCTGCATTTGTCGAAAAATCCAAATGATAATCACAAAAACTGCAGCGTCTCCACCCACAGCCTCTGCCCCGTAAAAGCAGAATTTCTCTCGGGTTCTTTTTGTTGATTACAGCATAACGCTTTTCCGGTTCTGCAATACTCATCCTAACAATACTCCTTTCTCTTTTCAGTCAGAGACAAAAAAAGAGTACGCCAAGAAAAAGCGTACTCCTAATGTACTATCAGTCCCTTAGTTTTGTTTATAGACAGGATGGTTACGAACTGTCTTATTCGATTGACTTTCCTATTATAATCATTTATTCCCTGTTTTACAAGCACTATTTTTCACTTATCCGGTTTTTTTGAAGAAGTTCAAAGAATTCATCGGCAGGCATTGGCTTTGCATAATAATATCCCTGCACCAAGTCACACCCGATTTTCCGTAAAACTTCCACTTGTTCCTTTGTCTCCACACCCTCTGCCAAAAGGCCAAGTCCTAACCGATTTGCCATCATAACAACTTGCTCCAAAATAAGTTTTCCCTTTTCTGATACCATCATGTTCTCAATAAACTTCTTGTCCAGCTTAATGACATCAAATGGTGTTTCGAGCAATATATTAAGTGATGAATACCCACTTCCAAAGTCATCCATCAAAAGCTTAAAGCCTTCTTCCTTTAACTCGTAGGCTTTTCGGCTGATTTCCTGATCGTCCAGTGTTTCTGTAATCTCAAGCTCCAACAATTCCTTATTGATTCCACTTTGTCCAATAATTTCTTCCAGTTCCTTTTTACAGGCATTATCTTGCAAATGTACTCTCGATACATTAACGGAAATCGGACAATCCGTAATACCACTCTCCTCCGCGCGCCTGATAAATTCAGCAGCCTCTCTCCATATAAAATAATCTACCTCCCGGATATATCCGTTCTCCTCAATAATTGGAATAAATTCATTCGGAGAAATGACTCCACGCTCTGGATGAATCCAACGAACCAGTGCTTCTGCTCCTACAATCTGATTCTTGGCAATGCTGTACTTCGGCTGTAAATACATCTTAAACTGCCGTTCCTCAATTGCAGACTGCATACTTTCTTCAATGAATTTTCTTGAATACAAAAGCTCTTTAAACTGTTCCTTATAGTAAAGAATATTGGTTATCACATTGTCTTTGGCTGCCTTTCTCGCCATGGCCGCCCGATCTTCCATCTGCCGCAATTCCATATTCTTATCTTCCACCGTATACACACCATATGAAAACTGAAGGCTGATGTCTCTAAAAGAAGATATGCTGTCATCTACTTTTTTTATAAATGACTGCAAATCTTCATTACTCTCATACTCTGTCACAATCATAAAGACATCACTTCTAAGATTAAGATAATACTGTCTGTCATTACAGAGTCCTTTCAGCTTTTCAATAATAAAACACAACATCTCATCGCCGAATCGTTCTCCATATAAGTCATTAATAATCTTAAACCTACGGATATCAAATTGGATAAATGCAATTGGTTTTGTAGAATAATATACCAATTCCCCCACATTTCTCCGAAACCGGTGTTTCCGACTATTCCTCTTCATAATGTCTTGCAATTCATCATGTCCGGCAAGTATATTCAAATCCCATTTATCTGTATTTTTCTCTCCACTGCTCTTTGCCAAAGCCTCTTTTTCCTGTCTCTCCTTTTGAAGCTCCTGCATTTCGCTTTCATATTCCGCTATGAGTGCCTCATTCTTCTTCATTTCCTGAGCATGTTCTGCCAGCATTTCTTCTAATATTTCAATACTATGATGAATCGCGCGTGGACACTTTTTAAGAATCAATCCTGCCTGTTTAATAATCTCCTGATCTTCTACAGTACGTATATCCTGAGCTAAGATATCTCTGCACAAAATATCTCCATCCATCCGTTCCCTGAATTTTTCAATAAATTCTCTCGTCTTTTTATTCGCGTACAGTTCCAGTTCCCTATTTTGAGCATCATAGAAACCAAACGCCATTCCCAACACCATAAGTGCCGCACTGATACAACCACAAACTTCTCCCTGTCGCATTCCCGCGCCAAAGCAGGTGCTTAATTTAAATGCTGTCTTCAAATCAATATCAAAATCCTCTGCAAACGCCCCAAATATTACCTGTGAACAATGATACTGCTCTCGCAGAAATAAATCCGCCCTTTCTTTATGCGTCAAAGCAGGCACCTCCTTCCACAAAATAATTCGTACCCAAACTATATACAAGTATATCACATTCTCCCTTATTTTGTGAAGAAAATGCCCTATATTTTCCAAAAAATTTTTTCATCAACGTTACTTATCAAAAAAGAATTTCTAATTTCTGATAAAATTAGTAGCCACTTTCTTTTGCGATTTAGGCAGTTCTATCCCACACTTCTTTCCTGCCTCAAAGCACTTTAACATCCATGCCAGATTATATCCAATATTATGCATGGTCTGTATTCCTTCTTCGTCTTTCAATACATCTTCTGCCTTATTCCCATGTACCATATTCCAATACGTAGAGCCTACTGTTGGCATTTGGGAGATTCCAAAATATTTCTGCAACGCATCCAATGATGCTGTCGTTCCTGCACGTCTTGCTGAAGCTATTACTGCTGCCGGTTTAAACCGAAATGCCGCTCCACTGCTATAAAACACACGATCCAAAAAAGAAAGAATTCTTCCACTTGGATGTGCATAATATACAGGAGTTCCAAAAACAAATCCATCTGCTTCCTTTGCTTTTTTTATAAATTCATTCACACCATCATCTGTAAACATACAGCCATCTACTGTGCACTGCTTACATCCAATACAATCCCTAATCGGACCAGCACCAATCTGGAAAATTTCATACTCAATTCCTTCTGTTTCTAACACCTTGGCAACTTCCGTAAGCGCAGTATATGTACAGCCCTCTTGATTTGAGCTTCCATTTAACATTAATACCTTCATTTTTCTACCTCCTTAACTCTTTATATGGTATTCCTATTTGCTGTTCATTATAACATTGCTTCCAGTCCAAACTTTTCAAAGCAATCCACTTTTATTTACAAAAGCACCAATTACTCTACTAATCCAAATTGTTCAAAATAATCTACTTCACAATCAAATATTTTATCTAAAGTTTCTTCATCGATTCCTGTCTGCTCCGTTATAAATGCATACATCTTATCCCCGGATATCATCTTAACCGGTAAACCGTCCTCATCCAGTTCTTCCACAATATACTCCGGGTTTCCTTCCGCAACTTTCGAAAATGCTTCGCACGCATCTAAGGCTTTCTGTACAATCTCACAATCCAACTCCAGTTTTGCTGCTATATATTCTGTCTCTTCCACGAAATTTTCTCCAAAAAATTGCTGCAATGATGCAAATTCAGGATTTTTCTCATCTAATACATTCTTCTCTGCCATATCTATTCTCCTCATTTCATATTCTTAGTTGTTATGTCAAAATTCTCTATGTGTGTTTTGTAATAATAACTCCGATGAATTGTACCAAGTCGCTAGCGCGACGGCTAGCCCAAGTTACAATTATTTTTCCACTACTTTAAAATAAAAATAGCAGTTTTTGTATATTTGTAGTATTGTTAAGTTACCACCACAAAAC
>JAQXLK010000169.1 GCA_029012085.1 Clostridiales bacterium | reverse complement strand
GGAGAAGAAACCCTTTACTCTTCGAATGATAGGAAGTCAGATATTGACCTATGCAATTATGCTAACAACTGGTGGAAAGTATATTGGAGACGTGACAAGTGGAATGCGTTTGTTTAATAAGCGCATGATTAAGAAATTCGGGTACAATATGCATTATAGTCCGGAACCGGATACGCTTGCTTATCTGCTGAATTGCGGAGCGAAAATTGAAGAGGTTCAGGTTCATATGAATGAACGGGAAGCAGGAGAAAGCTATCTGATTGGTTTTATGTCAGTAAACTATATGGTACAGATGTTGTTTTCCATACTGCTGTTTCAATGGGTGCGTTCCAGAGATAAGGAGTAACAGTTATGTCAAGAATTTTGGAAATATTGATCCTGATAGGAACCTTTGTTTCGGTTATCTACATTTTGTTAAGGATTCATAAATTAAAGATTAAGATGGAAGATACGGTGTTTTGGATTTGTTTTGCTGTATTGATAGCAGTTTTGGGAACGATCCCAGAGGTCGCTTCTTGGATGGCAACATTGCTTGGAATCCAATCTCCGGTTAATCTTGTCTTTTTAGTTATTATTGGTTTACTTATCGAAAAGTTGTTTACCATATCAGTAACACTTTCTATGTTGGAAGAAAAGGTTACCATTTTATCTGCGGAGTTGGCGATTAGAAGCAGGGATGCGGCAGAAGGAAGGAAGGAACTGAGGGAAGAACTATCAGAGGCTGAGAAGAAAATAGATATGACAAAGAGTAATGAGGATGCAGTAAGTGAATGAAGAAAAATTGGTATCGATAATTATCCCGGTATATAATTGTGGTGCTTATCTGGAGAAATGTCTTAATTCTGTCAAGAAACAGTCATATCAATGTATTGAGATTATTGTGGTTAATGATGGAAGTACCGACGAATCTCTTGATATTATTAATCGTTATGCACAGAATGACGATGTTATAGTAATTGAACAGGAAAATCAGGGAGTGTCGGCAGCAAGAAATCGAGGAATTGAAAGGGCCAGAGGGGAATATCTTTTATTTCTTGATGGAGATGACTATATCGGAGAAGATTATGTAAGAACGTTAGTGGAGACAGCAGAAAAGAATAAGGCAGATTTGGTAATTGGTGGTTGTACCATGGTAGATGCGGAAGACAGAGTGATACGGAGACTGGTGCCTGAAGGCTACAAAAGAGACACACAGGAGGAATGGGTGTATCGGTTGTCTTCCGTTTGGTCTCATTTGTATCGAAAAAAAGCATGGGTAGAATCGAGAATTAAGTTTGCAACAGGAGTGCGAGGAGAAGATTTGCCTGTTGCTCTTTTTTTTAATTATACTTGTAAATCTATTGCAATCTTACAGACAGCAGAATACTATTATGTTCAACATTCAGATTCGGCAATGGGAAGAGCACATGGGCTGCGGAGCTTTCAATTACCCATGGAGGCTGTCCGTGATGTAATGGAGAAGGTACATGATATAGAGGTGCATAACAGTCGTGAGTTTCTGGAATATGGGGTATTAAAGGCATTTGCAATGTTTCTGTTTGATCTTGGGAGAGGAGCTGACTGGCAGATAATTGAGAGACTTTGTCATGAGACAGAAGATATCGTTTTCCAATACTTCCCGGAATATTGGAAAAATCCTAAATGCCGATGGAAATCAGGGATAGATATGCCGTTTGAAGTAAAAGGAGCGGTGTGGCTTTTGGTAAAACTGATGCAGTTTCATGTATTGAAGCCTTTTATGTGGCTATATTGTAGGATAACATAAATTTATAGGGAGAAAACAAGACGGTGCATATTTGTTTTATTATTTTACACTATAGGAATATGGAAGAAACTGTGAGTTGTATTGATTCTATTCTGAGAATGCATGAAAGTAGTCAGATGCAAATACTTGTGGTTGATAATTCTCTGGATGATAATAGCGGACAGGAAGTGAAAGAACGCTATTGTGATTGTAAGAATGTCTGCGTGATTCCTTCGGAAGAAAATGCTGGTTTCTCCCGAGCAAACAATATTGCCTACAAATATGCTTTAGAGCATTACGATCCGGATTTCATTGTTGCTTCCAATAATGATATTGTATTTTTACAAGAAGATTTTAAGAGACGATTGGAAATAGTT
>JAQXLK010000168.1 GCA_029012085.1 Clostridiales bacterium | reverse complement strand
AATTTTAGATGTTAATATGGGAACCAATGGCATTGATGAAGACGAAATGATGCAAAAAGCAATTTATGAAGTGACCTCTGTGAGTAATCTTCCGCTTTGTATCGACTCTTCTTATGTGGAGGTTATTGAACATGCTTTGCGGATTTATCCGGGACGGGCACTTATTAATTCCATTTCATTAGAAAAAGAGAAGTTTGAAAAACTGCTTCCGATTGCAAAAAAATATGGTGCGATGTTCATCTTGCTTCCGCTTTCTGATGCTGGACTGCCAAAGGATATAGAGGAGAAAAAGACTATCATACATACCATATATGAGGAAGCACTGCGGTTAGGTTTTGTTAAGGAAGATATTATTGTGGATGGTCTTGTGGCTACGGTTGGAGCTAATCGGAATGCTGCTTTAGAGACAATAGAGACGATTCGTTATTGTAAAAATGAGTTAGAGCTTGCGACGATTTGCGGGCTTTCGAACATTTCCTTTGGATTGCCGGAACGTGGCTTCATTAATACAGCATTTTTAACCATGGCAATTGCAAATGGATTGACGATGGCAATTGCAAATCCATCGCAGGACTTGTTGATGAATGCAGCATTTGCGTCAGACCTGTTGCTGAATAAGGAAGGTGCGGATGTGCGTTATATTGAGAATGTAAAACCACTTTCACAGACCTTCGGGGTCGCAGGAAGTGCCGCAGCTTCTGGGGGGAGCAGCAAAGCTGTACAGAGTGAAGAAATATCCGGAAATAAGACGGAAATGCATTCTAAGCTGTTTGAGAATGTCCTAAAAGGAAATAAGCGAACCATGATAGAGGATGTGAAGGCATTTTTGGCAGAGGGCAATGAACCACAGGCAGTGATTGAAGAACATCTGATTCCTGCCATCAACGAGGTTGGCATTTTGTTTGATCAGAAGAAGTATTTTCTGCCACAACTCATTTCATCCGCTGAGGCGATGGAGACTGCTATTTCTTATGTGGAACCTTTATTGCCGAAGAAGGAAAATGAGGAAGAAGCAACCACTATTGTGGTGGCAACGGTAGAAGGAGATATACATGATATTGGAAAGAATTTAGTTGTACTTATGTTGAAGAATTACGGCTATCATGTGATTGATCTTGGAAAGGATGTGCCCAAAGAGGTTATTGTGGAGACGGCTATCAAGGAAAATGCCAGTATTATCGGGCTGTCAGCCCTTATGACAACCACTATGATGCGAATGAAGGATGTGGTGGAATATGCAAAAGAAAAGAAGGCAGAGGCAAAGATTATCATCGGAGGTGCGGTGATTACCCAGAGCTTTGCGGATGAGATTGGTGCGGACGGCTATTCAAAGGATGCAGCAGAGGCATGCAGATTGGTAGAGAGATTGCTTTCGGAATCTTAATCATAGTTTGTGAAAACTATTTTGTTATCATATACGGAGGAGGTTAATCGTTATGTTGTCTCTGTTTATAGGCATACAATATATTGGAATTATGGTGCTTTTGGTGGAGATTTTATATATTCTTAGTCAGAAATCTTCTAAATTGCAGACGATATTATTGGTTGTGATAATGGCAACTCTCGTGAATTTTGTGGGTTACTTATTTGAGATACAGGCAACCTCAAAGGAAATGGCATTGCAGGCGGTAAAGTTTATTTATATTGGAAAACCTTATATTATTCTTGGAATGTTTTTGTTTATTTTAAAATACTATAAGGTGGAACTTCCAAAGCTGCTTAAAAGAGCATTATGTATCTTACACGTAGGAATCAGTATGTTGGTGCTTACCTGTAGTCATCACAAACTGTTTTATACCAGCATTGATTTTGTTGAGGATGGATATTTTCCTCATTTGGTATTAGGGCATGGTCTGCTCTATAATCTTTACATATTGTGTGTTGTAATATACATTGTAATTTTAATGGTGATTGGTATGAAACGGTATTGCCGGGCTGAGACATTAAAGGAACGCAGGCAGATTTGTTTTTTTATTGTTATTCCATTCGTTTCAGTAATCGGGCTCTTGCTTTTCTTTAGTGGTGTGACGCGTGGATATGATGCTACTTTACCGGCTTATTTAGTCAGCACAATACTGCTTCTTATTTCTTTGGTTCGATATAATTTGTTAGATACAGTTGAATTGGCGAAAGAAAATGTGATTGATGAGTTTGCGGATGGGCTTATTGTATTAGACGAAAACAAAAAGATAATTTATGCAAATATGCAGGCAGAAAAGATTTATCCGGAGCTTGCTGGTAAAGAGTATGATGCTGTTTTAGAGAATTTGGAGCAATTGGGCAAAAAAGATGAAAAATTGTTCCTGAATCAGAGGGTATATACCATATATGAAAAGGATATCGTAAAGGATAATACGGTATATGGTCAAATGATTGTAGTAAGTGATGTTACGGAAAACTACAATTATACAATCCAATTGGAAAAACAAACTGCTATTGCGGAGCAGGCCAATAAAGCAAAGTCAGATTTTCTGGCTAAGATGTCCCATGAGATCCGAACACCGATTAACGCAGTGCTTGGTATGAATGAAATGATTCTTCGAGAGAGTGAAGAAGCAGAGACAAAGAAGTATGCTATGGATATTAAGGCTTCCGCAAATACTTTACTGGGTCTTATCAATGATATTTTAGATTCTTCTAAAATTGAGTCCGGAAAATTAGAGATTATTCCTGGTACATATGAGTTGGATAGTTTGTTAAATGATGTTATGAACATGATTTATGTAAAGGCAAAAGAAAAACAACTCACATTTGATATTTCAGTAGATGAAACGATTCCGAATCGGCAGTTTGGCGATGATGTAAGAGTGCGGCAGATTCTTGTAAACCTGCTGAATAATGCGGTGAAGTATACCAAAGAGGGTGGTGTTACTCTTAAGGTATCCGGAACGGTGCATGGTGACAAAATAGTCATGCATTATGAAGTAAAGGATACAGGAATTGGAATTAAAAAAGAGGATATGCCAAAGCTTTTTGCTGCATTTGAGCGTATAGAGGAGTCGAGAAACCATAATATTGAAGGAACAGGACTTGGAATGAGTATTGTGGCTGACTTGCTTCATTTAATGGGCAGTAAGATTTGTGTGGACAGCGTATATGGAAAAGGAACCTGTTTTTCTTTTGATTTGGAACAGAGGATTATCGATTTAGAACCAATCGGTAATTTTGAAGAGCATAGTAAACGACTTTATGAGGAACAAAGTGACGAAGCATTGTTTACGGCTCCGGATGTAAAGATTTTAGTTGTGGATGATAATAGTATTAACCGAAAAGTATTTTGTAATTTGTTAAAACGAACAATGGTTCAAGTTACAGATGTAGAGTCAGGAACAGAATGTTTAGAGTTGGTGAAAAAGGAGCATTTTGATTTGATTTTCCTAGATCACATGATGCCGGATATGGATGGTGTAGAGACATTAAGACGGATGAAGCAGCTTCCGGATAACAAATGCAAAAATGTTCCGGTTATTATTCTTACGGCAAATGCAGTGAAAGGCGCGAAAGAATATTATTTAGAACAGGGATTTGATGGCTTCCTGGCGAAACCGGTTACCGGTGAGGAACTGGAAAAAATGATAGTACGACATCTGCCGGAAGAACGATTGGAAAGACCGGAAAATAAGGAAGAGAAACAGAAGTTAAAGTATGAGGAAAAAGAGGGATTGAATATCCAGGCAAAATCTTCAGACGGAATAGATATCCCGGAAATTGAGGGGATTGATTTGAATTATGCAAGACGTTTTTTCCCAGATGAGATACTTCTTTTGCAGACCATGCAGCAAATATGCCACGTCATGAAGGAAAATTCAGAGCGACTGGAGGCATTTTTACAAAAGGAGGACTTAGAGAATTACCGGATTCTGGTACATTCCATAAAGGGCAGCACAGCCATGATTGGTGCATTGACTTTGTCAGAGAAGGCAAAAACATTGGAGATGGCTTCTGCCGAGCAGGATTTAGAGCAGGTAAGAAGTCTTCATCCGGTATTTATAGATGATATGGAAAAACAACGAATCCGAATGCAGGTTTTGGATTGTTTGGAAACAGATTCATTTTACAATTGACATGTTTTGCAATAGTTGTTAAAATGTCTGTAGTTGCGTGAACGTGAGATACGTTGGTTAATGTATCGTACATATCTTGTGTGGGAGAGTATTACATAGGATGACACGCTTTTACTTCGAAAGGTGGTAATGAGATTGAGAAAGATGGTATTATCCCTGTTAGTTGACAACACATCAGGTGTGTTAAGTCGTGTGGCAGGATTGTTCAGTAGACGTGGCTATAATATTGACAGCTTATCTGTTGGTGTAACGGAGAATCCAAAGTATTCCCGTATGACGGTAGCGGTCAGTGGCGATGATTTGACACTTGCTCAGATTGCAAAGCAGCTTAATAAGCTAGAGGATGTAGTTGAGATTACAGAACTTAAGGATGGAGAATCCGTTTGCCGCGAGCTGGTACTTGTAAAAGTAAAGACAAATCGTGAAGAGAAACAGCAGATTATTGCAATTACCGATGTTTTCCGGGCAAAGATTGTGGATGTATCTGTAGAGTCACTTATGATTGAACTGACAGGTAATGCTAATAAGATTGATGCATTTATTGGTTTGTTAGATGGATTTGAGATTGAGTCAATTGTAAGAACAGGACTTACCGGTCTTACAAGAGGCGGTGTAAGATAAGCATTTTTTGGTTTCGTGTTTCCTGAAACAGCTGAAATCATAATAATACATATTATTTTTTAGGAGGATATAGGAATGTCAGAAGCAAAGATTTATTATCAGGAAGATTGTAACTTATCTGCATTAGATGGTAAGACAATCGCAGTTATTGGTTATGGAAGTCAGGGTCATGCTCATGCATTGAATGCTAAGGAGTCTGGTTGTCATGTAATCATCGGTTTGTATGAGGGTAGCAAGTCATGGGCAAAAGCAGAGGCTCAGGGATTTGAAGTTTATACAGCAGCAGAGGCTGCAAAGAAGGCTGATATCATCATGATTCTTATTAATGATGAGAAGCAGGCAGATCTTTATAAGAATGAGATTGAGCCAAACTTAGAGGCTGGTAACATGTTAATGTTTGCTCATGGTTTCAATATTCATTTTGGATGTATCGTACCTCCAGCTGATGTTGACGTAACAATGATTGCACCTAAGGGACCAGGACATACTGTACGTTCAGAGTATCAGGCAGGTAAGGGTGTTCCTTGTTTGATCGCTGTTGAGCAGGATGCAACCGGTAAGGCGCAGGAAATCGCATTAGCATATGCTTTAGCAATCGGTGGCGCAAGAGCTGGTGTATTAGAGACAACATTTAGAACAGAAACAGAGACAGACTTATTTGGTGAGCAGGCTGTTCTTTGTGGTGGTGTTTGTGCATTAATGCAGGCTGGTTTTGAGACATTGGTTGAGGCTGGTTATGACCCACGTAATGCTTATTTTGAATGTATTCATGAGATGAAGTTAATTGTAGATCTTATTTACCAGTCAGGTTTTGCAGGAATGAGATACTCTATCTCTAATACAGCTGAGTATGGTGATTATATTACAGGTCCTAAGATTATCACTGAGGATACAAAGAAGGCTATGAAGAAGGTTCTTTCCGATATTCAGGATGGTTCTTTTGCGAAGGAATTCTTACTTGATATGTCTGATGCAGGACGTCAGGTACACTTCAAGGCTATGAGAAAGCTTGCAGCTGAGCATCCAGCAGAGGTTGTTGGTGAGGAGATTCGTAAGCTTTACAGCTGGAATGGCGAGGATAAGTTAATTAATAACTAATTCATAACATTGATAAGAAGGAATAAGGCACTGTTGCATCTACTGATTATGTGACAGTGCCTTTTTATAAGGAATGGTAAAAATGAAAAAAAAGATTTTTGTATGCATGATGTGCATGTTATTAGTAATTGGGATGTCCGGATGTGAAAAGAGAAAGCAATGGATTTTTTCCTTACATGGAGAAAAGCTTTATGATAAAGATGTGATGGCTTTTGGAATCGTATATGGTAGTGAGCACAATATTGCAAATTCTGAACAGCTTAATGAAATATATGAAGGAAAAATGACGTATCAGGAATACTACAAGGAGCAATTTTCTGAAGCCGTAATTGAGACAACTATTTTATATGCAGAAGCAAAGCAGAAGGGATATAAACTTTCAAAAGAAGCTGAGCAGGAGGTTTATGATAAAGCAGATGCATTAGTTGAAAGGTACAGTGAGGAATGGTTGGAAATCAAAAATCTTAAGAGAGATGATATTGTAGAAGTATATAAAAAGAAAGCACTAGGAGATTTATATATAGAAAAAGAAATGAAAACAGAAGAAGAGAAGAAGGGGAATTCCCAAAAAGAGGAGACAGAACGTTATGTCCGAATTTTTCAGGTTACATTTCCTACGGTGAAGTTAGATGATGAAGGTATGGTTATATCGAATTCTAACGGTGAAATGGAAACCGTTTCCGAAGAAGAGAAAGAGAAAAGAAAACAGGAGGCGGAGGCTTTTGCTGAGAGTGCTAAGGCTGGTGGAAATTTGACAGAACTGTTGAAAGAATATGATAGCAAAGTAACAGGAATGGAACGGGTTTTAAAGTATGCGGATTTGGACGAGGCATATAAAAAAGCGGTGGATGAATTAGATGAGAAGGAGATTAGTGGTATTATTGAATCGGATTACGGATATTATGTAATAGAACTGCTTGAATCTGATGACAACAGTCATGCACAAAAGCTTGCAGGATATAAAGAGGATGTTGTTTTTGACGAAGAAAAGGGTGACATAATAAGTAAATTACTTGACGTCTATGCAAAGGAAGAGAAGGAATATCGGAATCATGAAAAATGGGATGAAATTTCTTTCGCAAGTTTTTTGAGATAAAAAAAGAGCCAGACAGTGGAAGAATGATTCTTTTATACTGTCTGGCTTGCAATTTTACAGGTTCTTTTTGATTGGATCAAAAAGATCAAGAACGCAGTGTTCGTCCCTGTCGAAGTGTTCACAGTTTAAGCAGCTGATACAATCACAGCTGACACAGTTAGATAGTTGTGTATCTTCTGTTTTCGTGTAAGAGCTGCATCTTTTGGCTACTTCTTCATATACTTTTTTAGATTCTCTCATTTTTTTACTCCTTTAATAGTGTAGTGGTAGAATGTTACGATTATAGTATGACTTGACAAGCGATATTTCATTCAGTAAAATTAGGTTGTTTTATGATGTATTTGAATATTTAGGAGGATGATTTATTGGAACCCGGATCGAGTATGATGCAATTGGCAGCCCTTGTTGTTTTGGTTTTTCTTTCTGCTTTTTTTTCGTCGGCAGAGACGGCACTTACAACGGTGAACAAACATCGTTTGCGAGCATTGTCGGAGGAAGGAAATAAGACAGCAGAAAAGGTGCTGAAATTTGTAGATAACCCGTCAAAACTATTAAGTGCAATTCTAATTGGAAATAATATTGTTAATATTTCTGCTTCGGCACTTGCAACGACATTTACGACAGCCGCATTTGGCAGTAAGTTTATAGGAATTTCAACTGGTGTATTGACTTTGGTTGTTTTGTTGTTTGGTGAGATAACACCAAAGACATTGGCAACTGTATACAGTGAAAAGATGTCCATGATATATATTCATATTATTGCACCAATGACTATGGTCTTGACGCCTGTTATATGGATTGTGGATAAATTAAGTGATGTAATATTTTTTGTATTACGAGTTGACCGGAATGCGGCGACGAACCAGATGACGGAAGGGGAATTGCGAACCATTGTGGACGTCAGTGTGGAGGATGGTGTGTTAGAAAAAGAAGAGAAATCCATGATTAATAATGTGGTGGATTTCGGTGATTCTAAGGCAAAGGATATCATGGTTCCAAGGGCTGATATGGTATTAGTATCTGTAGATGCCAGCTTTGATGAGGTGTTTAAAGCTTTCAATGAGGAGCATTTTTCTAGATTACCAGTTTATGACGAAAGTAAGGATACCGTCATTGGCATTGTATATATGAAGGATTTGTTCTTTTATCAGAATGAAAAGGATAATGCCAGAAAGAATTTCTCGGTGCGCAGTATTATGAGAGAACCGTTTTTTGTATATGAGTATCAAAAGACGTCATCTATTATGTCGGAACTGCGAAAACGTTTTGTGTCCATGGCCATTGTTTTAGATGAATATGCTACAGCGGTAGGTCTTATAACGATTGAAGATTTGTTAGAAGAGATTGTTGGTGAAATTCGTGACGAATACGATATGTATGAGTTGGAGATGGTAAGGAAGCTTTCGGATAATCAATTTGAAATTGATGCTTCCATGAAGCTGAGCGATTTAGAGGATGGTATTGGTTTGGAATTAGAGTCTGAAGATTATGATTCTTTAGGTGGTTATGTGATAGAGCTGCTGGATCATTTGCCATGTGAAGGGGAAACTGTGAAAAAGGACGGTGTAACTTTTAAGGTTATGTCCATGGAGAAAAACCGCATTGACCGGGTGTTGCTGACCATTGATGAAGAGCTTCAGGATGTGGTGAATAATGATAAAGCGAAATAAAAAAAGAAAGAGGAAATAACATGATTAGTGCAAATAATGTAACATTAAGATTTGGTAAAAAGGCTTTGTTTGAGGATGTAAATATTAAATTTACAGAAGGTAACTGTTATGGTCTGATTGGTGCAAATGGTGCCGGAAAGTCAACCTTTTTAAAGATTTTATCCGGAGAAATTGAGACTACAAAGGGCGATGTTACCATGAATGCGGGAGAGCGTCTTTCTGTATTGCAGCAGGATCATTTCAAATATAATGACTATACTGTGTTAGATACTGTTATTATGGGAAATAAGCGGCTTTATGATATCATGAAAGAAAAGGATGAGATTTATGCAAAGCCTGATTTCTCTGATGAGGACGGTGCAAGAGTAGCGGATCTTGAGGCAGAATTTGCAGAAATGAACGGCTGGGAGGCAGAGTCGGATGCTGCTACTATGTTAAATGGTCTTGGAATTGAGACGGATTTACACTATAAGCAGATGACAGAGCTGGAAGATAGCCTGAAGGTTAAGGTGTTGCTTGCTCAGGCACTTTTTGGAAATCCGGATGTATTACTATTGGATGAGCCAACTAACCATTTGGATTTAGATGCGATTGGTTGGTTAGAGGAGTTTTTGATTAACTTTAACAATACAGTTATTGTGGTTTCCCATGACCGTTATTTCCTGAATAAAGTATGCACACATATTGCAGATATTGATTATGGAAAGATTCAGCTTTATGCAGGTAACTATGATTTCTGGTATGAGTCAAGTCAGCTGATGATTAAGCAGATGAAGGAAGCCAATAAGAAAAAGGAAGAAAAGATTAAGGAATTACAGGAGTTTATCCAGCGATTCTCTGCGAATGCGTCAAAGTCAAAGCAGGCAACTTCCAGAAAACGTGCATTAGAGAAGATTCAGTTAGATGATATGCGTCCGTCAAGTCGTAAATATCCGTATATTGATTTCCGACCAAATCGTGAGATTGGTAATGAGGTACTTACAGTTGATGGAATTTCCAAGACAGTAGATGGTGTAAAGATACTTGATAATATTTCATTTACGATTGGAAGAGAAGATAAAGTAGCATTTGTAGGACCAAATACCCTTGCAACCACCATGCTTTTCAAAATATTAGTTGGTGAGGAAGAAGCAGATGAGGGAACTTACAAATGGGGTGTTACTACATCTCAGGGCTATTTCCAAACAGATAATACAGCAGATTTTGATTATGATTTGACTATTGTAGACTGGCTTACCCAGTTTTCAGAGGAATAG
>JAQXLK010000167.1 GCA_029012085.1 Clostridiales bacterium | reverse complement strand
AAACCATATTGAAAATCTTTGGAAGGGGCATGAGAAATATCCTGATGCGGTTATTTGCAGTTGGAGCCATCAGATAGAGATTGATGCTCGGGGAGAATTTGAATCATATAATGATTGGGCAGACAATGGAGAGGACATGCCAGCTTTTGCCACTTTGGCGGTAGGATGCAATGGTATTTTATATCCTCCCGGAAGCTTGCCTAAAGAAACCTTTGATCAGAACAAAATCATAGAATATTCATTATATACAGATGACTTATGGCTAAAGTGCATGGAAATTCTAAACGGATGGAAAACAGTAAATTGTAGTAAGACACCATTGATTTATTTTAATATATTGTCAACTCGGCATACCGGGCTATGGAGAGGTAATATAGGTGAAAGCCGGAATAATGACATAATCTGGAGCAGATTAATTAAGCTGTATCCGGAAATAAAGCAAAGATTGACAGAGGAGAGAGGATATGATCAGTTCCCTGTATAAGCTGTTTTTGAATTTTATCCATGTAAAATATGGGAAAAAACTTACTTTAAAGGGAGTCCCTTTTATTTATAATCATAAGGGGGCATCCATAGCCATTGGGGATAATTGTGTGATTAAAAGTTCCTTTTTATCGAATTTGGTAGGACTTTATTCAAGAACCATTATTCTCACGAGAATTCCGGGAGCGGTAATTGAAATTGGGGATAATGTGGGAATTTCGGGAGCTACCATTTATGCCAGAAGTAAAATTGTGATTGGCAGTCATACTAATATTGGCGGCAATGTGAAAATCCTGGATAATGATTTTCATCCTGTCGATCCGGAGGCGCGCCTTATTGATGATAAGGAACAGATAGGAACTGCCCCTATAGTAATAGGGAAAAATTGCTTTATAGGCTGCAATGTGCTAATATTGAAAGGAAGTAAAATCGGAGATAACTGTGTGGTTGGAGGAGGAGCTGTTGTCAGCGGCAGCTTTGAGGATAATTGTGTTATTGCAGGTAATCCGGCCAGAGTCATCAGAAAATTATAGAGAATGCAGATATGAAAAAACCTTTTACGAATCGCATACTTGGTGTTAATATTGCAGTTACCAATATGCAGGATACAGTTAATTTAATAGTATCTCAGATAGATGAACTAAAGGGGAAGTTTATTTGTTTATCTAATGTGCATACAACAGTCATGTCAGATAAAGATGAGGAATACAGGAAGATTCAAAATGCCGCTTTTCTCGCATTGCCGGATGGAAGCCCATTGGCGCTGGTGCAGCGCCTGAGAGGGTACAAGGGGGCCGAACAGGTTGCAGGTCCTGATTTGATGCCGGCACTTTGGAAAGCCACAGAGAATACCCATATTTCTCATTATTTTTATGGAAGTACACAGGAAACGATTGACGCATTGGAAAAAAGGCTCAAGACCGCATATCCAGATATTGAGATTGCCGGGATGGAAGCACCGCCATTTCGTCCACTGACTCAGGAGGAGGATGAGGAGGCGGTCAGAAGAATCAACGAATCCGGTGCGGGAATTGTCTGGGTTGGCTTGGGGGCTCCTAAACAGGAAAGATGGATGTATGAGCATCAAGATAGAATCAATGCCCTTATGCTTGGTGTCGGTGCAGGGTTTGATTTTCATGCCGGAACAGTAAAACGGGCACCAAACTGGATGCGCAATCATTATCTTGAGTGGCTGTACCGCCTGATTCAAGATCCTAAGAGACTTTGGAAACGGTATGTGGAAACCAACGGAAAGTTTATCATGTTGTCCATTAAGGATGCTTTTACATGGAAAAAATATATCGATGAAGATAAAAAGAACCTTCTCATTTATGCCCACTACTATTTCCCGGATGTAGCATCTACAGGGCAGATATTGACGGAACTGGCGGAAGGCTTGAAGGACACCTTTCATACCACTGTAATTTGCACAGTACCATCCTATACAGGGAAAATTTCTCAATATTACCGGAAACATAAATATTACTTTGAAAATATCAATGGCGTGGATGTACTGAGAATTCGGGTGCCCGAATTTCGGAAAAATTTTGCACTCAGCCGTATCTTCAATATTCTGGCCTATTTTTTCTCGGCGATTGCTGCAACTTTCAGGGTGGAACGTCAGGACTATGTGTTTACGATTTCACAACCACCTATACTTGGAGGAATGCTCGGGGTAATTGGTAAGTGGGTAAAAAAAGCAAAGCTTATTTATAATATTCAGGACTTTAATCCGGAGCAGGTACAGGCGGTGGAGTTTACCCAAAATAAACTAATCCTCAATACCATGATGGCACTTGATAAATATAGCTGTAAGCAGGCAGACAGGGTTATCGTGGTAGGAAGAGACATGATTGAGACCTTGAAGAAGCGTTTTATAGATTTGCCCGATTATGCTTATATTAACAACTGGATTAACGAAAAGGAGATTATTCCTTTAACGACAGAAGACCATCAGGTAGTGAAGTTCAAGCAGCAGTATGGTTTGCAGGACAAGTTTGTAATCATGTATTCCGGTAATATTGGATTGTATTATGATCTTCCCAATATTGTAAAAGTAATTGAAAGATTTCAGGCTTGGTCTGATGTGATTTTTGCCTTTATTGGAGAGGGGTCTGTGCTTGAGGAACTTCGGGATTATCAGAAAGAGCATAAGATCGCCAATATGGTATTTATTCCTTATCAAGATAAGAGCAGTCTGGTTTACAGTCTGAACGCAGGAGATGTTCACTTTGTGGTAAACGCTAAAGGAATTAAAGGGGTATCTGTGCCGAGTAAGCTGTATGGCGTGATGGCGGCAGGAAAACCGGTTCTGGGTATTTTGGAGGAAGGCTCAGAGGCCAGATTGATTGTTGAGGAAGCCGGATGCGGTATTAGTGTTGATCCAGGCAATTATGAAGCTATAGAAGCATTAATCCAAAAATTTATTGAGATGAAGGATTCTCCTCAGTTAAAGGAGATGGGAACTAAGGGGAGAGAGTATCTGGTCAATTACTTAACGAAGGATGTATCCATTAAAAAATATCGTGATGAAATATTGTCCTGTTAGAAGATGAGAGGTTTATATGACGTTTTTTCTCTTTGCAAAACAGCTTGTAGATATGCTGTATCAATATCATGTGCTGGATTACATCATGGTAATAATGGTAATTTTTTTATTGATTTACCAGATTGCCTTGGTGCGGCCGAATATTCGGAAGCGTTTTATGCTTTCAGATGGAATTGTAGTTCTGCTGGGAGGATTATTGACAGTTACTTTTTTCAGATCTGCCAGCGGTTATCAGATTTATTTTAAGGTAATGTCCGCATTTCTCATTTATTTTGTGGGAAGAGTATATTATGACAGGATCAAGGAATGCTATGGAACCCTCACATTTGCAGCTTACCTGGTTGTGTATATCAATCTGTTTGTACGAATTTCTCATTTTGGGCTGGCGCTTACGAGAGTAACGGACGCAGGCGGTGATTTGTATTTTTATGATACGGATATGGCATTTGCCATGATTCTTGCTATGGTATTTATTGCCATGTTTGGAAAAAATTCAGTTTTTAAATTATTGACGATTTTTCTGGTATGTCCATATATGGTATTCTTTTCCGATGCCGGAATACAGATGGTGCTGATGATTGCGGTATATGCTATTATTGCTGTTTATTTAATGGAACTGGTACTCGATAACAAAAAACTTGCAGGTGGTTTACTAGCTCTGATGATTTTGGGATTGCTGGGAATTGTGGTTATCATTTATATGCCGGTTCTGGGATTCGATAATCAGGAATTCATTACCGGTTTGTTTAACAGCAGATTCTTGAACAATGATAATATGTACAGCAGATACACAGAATGGAAGACTATTTTAGAAAAATGTGGAGAGAGTGGGATATTTTCAATACTATTCGGTACGGGGATGGGTGCGGAGATTAATATACGCAGCCTGTATATCAAGATATTTTACTCTTTAGGACTTGTGGGTTTGGGACTTTCTTTATTACTGATTATCAGTATTATGCATTATGTGACCAGAGTTGAGGACAGAAAGACTTTTTATCTGGCAGTTATTCTGGCAGTGCTTTTGCTTGGAAGCGGTGTTACAGTGAACAGCATGGAATCTACCCAGATGAGTTGGTTTCCACTATTGTTTGCAGGAATGGTAATATCTTCGGTACAGGTAGACCGCGATAAATCAGATGAGGAGAGACGATATGCTGGCGATTATAACGGGGACAATAAAACCGACGCCTCAAATGAGTCAGTTGGTATTAAGGGATGATAAGGAACGTCTAAAGCAATATGAAGAGGGAATTCAATATCTTCTTGCTTCTCAAGCGTTTAGTAAGGTAGTATTCTGTGAAAATAGTAATTACGGAACAGAAAAGCTTTCCTATTTGGCAGAATATGCGGAAGAAAGTGGTGTAGAGTTGGAATTGTTATCCTTTCAGGGAAATGCTGACATGGCGTGCATTCACGGAAAGGGCTATGGAGAAGGGGAGATTATGGAGTATGTCTTTTCTCATAGCAGACTGGTAAAAGGAGAAACTTATTTTGTTAAAATGACGGGAAGACTTAAGGTAGACAATTTGAAAGACATTGTAGACCGTATGAATCAAAAGAGAACCTACTTTAATATACCTAACCGTACAATAACTAATATCTACGATACCAGAATATATGGGATGCCAATAGAACAATTTAAAAAATTCTTTCTGAATTCCTATGAACAGGTCATGGATCATCAGGGGATTTTCTTGGAAATGGTATATACGCAGATATTGCAGAAACATGACATAAGGGTATTTAATTTCCCGAGATATCCCAGAATTGTGGGAATGTCGGGTTCCGGTGGGACACCCTATACATATACGGAATGGAAATGTAAGATTAGGGATGTGCTTAGCAAGTTGAATTTTTATAAAGTAAGGAAAACGCATAAAGAACAGGAGAATGCAGAATGTCAATGATCATCAATGCAGATGATTTTGGAAAAAGCAAAGAAGTCAACAGTGCTATTGTCGAAGCTTTTGATAAAGGCTTCATTCATCGTACCACATTAATGGTAAATATGCCCTATGCGGACGAAGCGGTAAAACTGGCAGAGAAGTCTGGATTCGCAGATAAGGTAGGACTGCATCTGAATTTGACGGAAGGGGAGCCGCTTACGGATGGAATCAAATCGAATCCACTTTTTTGCGATGAAAATGGGCATTTCCACGCATTATTTCATATGACGGTAAAACACCGACTCTATATGAACAGGAAGGCAGCTGGTCAGGTTTATGATGAACTGAAAGCTCAATTGGAAAAGTATCGGGAGTATGGTTTTTGCTTATGGCATATAGACTCACATCATCATGTGCATACCGATTACCCGGTGTACAAAGCATTAAAAAAGCTAAGCAGAGAATATAGGTTTTCTTCTGTCAGAATCAGCAGAAACCTATACTTTGGGGGAAATCTGCTTATGCGGCTTTATAAGTGGTGCTATAACTGTGCTGTCAGAGGAATATGCGAAGAAACAACTGATCTATTTGGCTCGTATCAGGATTTAAAGGCTGTTTTGGAGGAACATTCTGCTTGCTTATCAATAAAGGAAAGGCTGGAAATCATGGTGCACCCAATGTATGATGCAAATGGTGTTTTGGTGGACGTGGAGGTTCCGATGGAGGAAGAAAAGAGAGATGCTTTTTTCGATTATTACAGTATGCTTAAACAGTGAAAAGACAATTGAAAGAACAATAAAAAGCGTGCTGGAGCAAAGCTGTCAGGATTATGAGTACATTCTGGTAGATGGAGAATCAACAGATCATACTCTTGATATCATTCATAGATATGAACCGTTGTTTGGAGGAAGGATGAAAGTAATTTCTGAACCAGATCAGGGTATTTATGATGCTATGAACAAAGGGATCCGGAGTGCATCAGGAGAACTGATTGGCATTGTGAACAGCGATGATTTTTATGAGAAGGATGCACTGGAAAAGATAGCAAAAGCCTATAAAGGTTATGATTATTCCATTCTTTATGGTATGCTTAGAACAATATCCGATGGAAAAGAGGTCATGGTTTATATAAAAAATCATGAGTTTCTTAAAGAAGATATGATTACTCATCCTACGTGTTTTGTGACAAGGAAGATTTATGAGCGGTTTGGGGGATATTCTCTGAAATATCCTTACTCAGCAGACTATGAATTTATGTTGAGGATGAAACAAGAGAAGGAAGTTCGTTTTACAGAGATTTACAGTATTATTTCTAACTTTTCGCTGGATGGTGTATCGGGCGGGACAAAAGCATACCGGGATACCTTAAGGCTGCAGCATGAGTATGGACTGATTGGAAACAGGGAATATCGTTTTAAAATGTTTAAAAGCTGGATAGCGATGAAGCTTGGGAGATAGTATATGCAGATGACATGGAATGAAACAAAGGAATATATTAAGCGGGATTTGTATCGAAATCTGGAGTCCTGTACCAAAAAGGATGTTGTAAAAGCATTCTGCTGTGGAAATTCTATGGTAAGTCTGTTGCTCTACTATAGAATTTGTCATTATTTCGCGGGACTTGAAAGACGAAACCCTATTCAATTTCTGCTGCATTCTTTTTGCTATCTTCGGTTCAGAAAAATCCAGAGTAGATGTGGAATCGAATTAAACCAGCACACAGAGATTGGATATGGGCTCAGACTGCCTCATAAAGGCGGAATTATAATACATGTGCAGACAAGAATTGGGAATAACTGTGAAATTATGCAAGGTGTTACCATTGGGAATAATATTATGAAATCCAGAGATGACGTGGCGACTATTGGAAATGAGGTGCTTCTCTGTTCTGGAGCAAAGATTATAGGTAAGGTAAAAATTGGAAATACGGTAATTGTGGGAGCAAATGCGGTGGTAACGCATGATGTTGCGGATCATACAATTGTGGGAGGTGTCCCGGCAAAGGTAATTGGTACCTGTGATGACCGATTTGTGATAAACAGGAGAGAAGATGAAGAGATTGGGTGCATAGTATGATGAAAAGGATATTAAAAACATTTATAATCTGGTGTGCATTAATATTTGTTGGCATATTTCTTATATATTTATTCCATGGGGAAAATATTCAGCTGTTAAAGATTGATATGATAAGTCTGTTTGAAGACAACCGACATGTGTTCTTAAGAGAAATTATTCCACTGGTAATTGTAATTACATGGTTCATGGGATTATGTTTATTAAAAAAAAGATCTTATTCTTTTAAGATAAAACTTGTTTGTAATGGCAGAGAGAAAAAATTTAATGCATGCTATCTTAAGGCGTTTAATGAACATACAAATTTGATAGTATTGATCAGCGTTTTGGCGGCGTTGCTCCTTGGTGGATATGGTATTTTGAAGTACAGAAGTATGGATGATAAAAATACTTATTTGGAATCGCCAGTCATCATCCATGCTATGGGATTGATTAATGAAGTGGCTTACAGTAATTCTCTGGAGGCATTTCAGGCGCACTATGCAAATGGTGAGCGGTATTTTGAAACGGATTTCAGTTTGACTTCAGACAATCGTCTTGTGGCAAGACATGATTGGGAAGAAGGATGGCAGAAAGGCATAGACTATGAGCATATACCAACGGAAGAAGTCTTTTTAAATACTCCTATATTTGGCACATTTACTCCTTTATCACTAAAAGACATAATTCTTTTGATGCAACAGCATGAGGATATTTATATTATTACAGATACGAAGGATGTAGATCCTGAGTTGGCAAGAAGAGATATATCTATTCTTGTAGAGACTGCAGAAGAAATGGATGCCTTGGATGTGGTTGACAGATTCGTGGTACAAATTTATAGTATGGAAATGTATGAAGCAATTAAAGATGTTTATAGTTTTCCCAATTACATTTTTACGCTTTATGCAATCTGGTGTGGTGATGAAAGTGAATTCATTGAGTATTGCAGGTTTTGTGTGGAAAATGGTATTCGTACTATTACTATGTGGGATTATAGATGTGCAGACAACCCGAAACTTTGCAAGATTGCAGATAAATATGGAATAGCAATTTATGTTCAGACAGTCAATGATCAGGAAACAGCAGAAAAAATGTTTTCATTAGGGGTTCGGGGTATATACACGGATGATGAAACGGCAATAAAAATAAATAAAGAATAAAAGAAAAGGAGCAATTAATATGGTAATATTGGCAATTTTAGGTCCGGCTTTCATTTCTATAATGATCAGGTATAAGCAGCAAAAATATCCAGAGTTAGCAAAAATGATAATAGAGTATGGGATTTATGCTTTGATTATAACATTACTAACCCAGATGGTTATTACCTACATACTGAGAATACCTGATGTGATGCAGGAAGCATTAGGGAGTTTTCCCTTCTTTACAAAATATTCAGTTATTGCAATTATATTTGCAATAGTGCTTCCCTTTTTACAGGTACTTATTGAAAAATATATTAAGGTCTCAATTGAAGTAGGGGTTTATGATGGAACAGAAGAAAGTGAAGAAAAAGCGAATTCTTAAAATAATCAGCAGCTTATTAATATTTATAATTTTATTCGTTTTTCTCATAGTGATTCAATCTGCCAAGTGGTTTCTTGATAAATTTGAGGGGCTGGATATATCGGTAGCAATATATCAGATCATGTCTCCTTTAAAAGGAACATCAACAACTGTACTGTGGGAATATTGTTGTGCCTGTATTTTCCCGGCATTGTTTATTTCTATTTTTCTTTTGTCTTTATACCGATGCTATGATGCAGTGACAGATAAACTATATTTTAATCTACGTATTCAAGTTTATCATTATTTAACGCACTCTTCAAAAGATTACTTTTTGTATATTGGAAAGAAATTTAAGAGAATAAGCAAAATAGTTATACTTTCTGTTTTAGTAGTAGTGCTTGTTGCAACACTATGGACATCAGCTGTTCAAGTAAAATTGCCTGATTATATAAGGCACATATCATCGGCATCTGAGTTGATTGAAACGTATTATGTTGATCCGGACAAGATTTCGATTTCCTTCCCGGAGAAAAAAAGAAATTTAATTCTAATATATATGGAATCCATGGAAAACACATTTGCGTCTAAAGAGTCTGGAGGTGGTGAAATAGTCAATTATATCCCGGAATTAACACAGTTAGCAGAAGAGAGTGTGAATTTTTCAAATACAGATATGCTGGGTGGTGCATATGGAGTAGATGGGGCTGGATGGACCATAGCGGCGTTGCTTGCCTATCAAACGGGAGTTACATATAAGCTGCCTGTTGAAACGCTGGCTGATTACCAGAAGTTCCTTCCAGGGATCAAAGGGATGGGAGAAATTCTGGCAGAAAATGGATACCAGAATTACTATATGTGTGGTTCGGACACTACCTTTGGCGGTAGAAGAAATTTTTTTGAGCAGCATGGTAATTATACAATCTATGATTTACTTACTGCAAAAGAGGAAGGATTTATTCCAGGTGACTATAATGTGTTTTGGGGAATGGAGGATGCTAAATTATATGAATACGCCAAAATTCATTTAGAAGATATAGCAGCTTCTGGACAACCCTTCAATCTTAATATTCTTACGGTTGACACCCATTTTCCTGAGGGATATCTATGTGAATTGTGCGGAGATGAATATGACGAGCAATATGCAAATGTTGTTGCTTGTGCCAGCAGACAGGTATATGAATTTGTTGAATGGGCAAAAGAGCAGGAGTGGTATGCAGATACGACAATTGTGATTGTAGGAGATCATCTTAGCATGAATATGGAATTTTTTGATAATATAGGAGATTTTGACAGACGGATTTATAATTGCTTTTATAACGTTCCGGAGGATTTGAAAACAAATCAGACAAAAAACAGGGAGTTTAATACTACAGATTTATTTCCGACTATTCTGGCTTCAATTGGTGTATCCATATCCGGTGAAAAATTGGGATTAGGAACAAATCTTTTTTCAGGCGAATCAACATTACAGGAAGAAGTAGGAGCGTCGGAATTAAATAGAGAACTGAATATTTACTCAGATTTCTATTTTGATGAGTTTGTACTTGACAAGAACTAGCAAATCCAAGGACTGAAGCTTGTGAAGAGAATGAATAGTTATGAAGTTGTCAATAGTATATTTCAGGCAGTTTTTCATAGAATTATCATTAATGAAATGCTATAATACTAATATTATTACCATATGGGGGTAAAGAATGTTGCAAGCGAAAAATAGGGCAAATAATTTGAAATTACCAAACGTGACATTGGCAGCTATGACCAGTGTCAGTGTGTATGAAACCGTCAAAGCACTCCAATATAGTATGCGGGGAATCGAATTTGGAGAAGTGGTACTGATCACACATAAAAAGCCTTGGTATCTGCCTAAAGAGATTACTTATAAGCACACTGACAAACTGACGAATATTGATGATTTTAATTACAGAATAGCATATGACTTGTGCGATTATATTGATACAGATTATGTATTATTGGTGCATCATGATGGATTTGTTATTCATCCGGAAAAATGGAGGGATGAGTTTCTTGATTATGATTATATAGGTTCTCCATGGCCGATTCCATCAGATGGGAAAATGCATTGTTTTCATGATGTATACGGAAACTGGGTCAGGGTGGGAAACAGTGTAGGATTGCGCAGCAAACAGTTACTGGAATTTCCCAGAAAGGCGAATCTGGAATGGACAAGGGATGAAGAAGGTCTTTATAATGAGGATATTTTTCTTTGTTGCCGCCACAAGCATGAAATCGAAGCAGCTGGTATGAAATTTGCACCTTTAGAGGTCGCAAAATACTTTGGTCATGAAATGACTATACCGGAAATCGAGGATGTGGATGCACCGTTCCTGTTTCATAAATGGTATGGGAGAAATGCAGATTATCCAAGATTCGTAAACCCAATTTACCTTCCATGGTTTGCAGTTAAAAAAATATTAAGACCATTTGTTCATAAATACAGAAAGTGGAAACAGAACAGAGTGAAAAGTAGGTAAGGAAATAAAAACGATGCAGCATGTTGTAAGAATCAGCGATGGACTTGGGAATCAAATGTTTCAGTATGCATTTGCGTACGCTTTGGCCAGAAAAACCGGTGTCAAGGTCTTAATAGATCCTCTCTTTTGGGGAACATCATTGCGTAAATATCAGTTAGAAGAGTTCCGTGTAACCAATACAAAACGCTTGGTATCAAGAGCATGGGATTATGTTCTTGGGTTTGGACCAAGAAACGGCAGAAGATTTAAAGACCAATATCGTCAATATCTGATCCGAAAAAAATATCGGCTCATTAAAGAAAAGCAAATTATGCATTATGATAGTACAATGGAGAAGCAAAGTGAATCCAGCTTTTATATAGGTTTCTGGCAGACGCCCCTGTACTTTGAAGAATATTACGAAGAATTAAAAAAACAGTTTACTCGAAAAACGAGTATTTCTTCCAGGGCGATGAAGTTTCAGGAACAGATTCTGGAAGGAGTCAGTGTAGCACTTCATATCCGACGCACTGATTATGTTCGGCAAGAGGGAAATGTGGCACTTGGGCTTGATTTTTACAGAGAAGCCTTACAACAAATGCAGGAGAACTTGGGAGCATTTCAGTTATATATCTTTACTGATGATAAAACATTTGTGAAGGAGAATTTTCGACTCCGGGAATATGTGCTGGTAGATGGAATTTCTGATTTGGATGAGTTTGAGTTGATGAGACAGTGCAATCATCATATTATTGCAAACAGCACATTTAGTTGGTGGGCAGCTTACCTTGGAGAAAATAAGGGAGGAATTGTATATGCCCCCTGTACAGGAATCTGGTCAGAAGAGTTCTATCCAAAGGAATGGAATCTGGTATATGTAAATCAGCAATAAAGGAAAATATAGGAGCAGTATTTATGCATGCGAAAATAACTGAAAAGCAAAATCTTTGGTGGAAATGTGTTGCTTTTCTTGGAATAATTATATTATCTGTAATTTTTTTTAATACTCCAGGTACGGGAGATATGGATATTTGGAATACATGGCTCGATTATGCCGAACAGTATGGTATAAGAGAGGGATATAGTATGCAAAAAGATATGTATCCGCCATTTGCCCTTATTCTGCAGATAGGCATAAAGAAAATGTGGCCTGCGCTGTCTAATTTTGATGTGTTAAGATTAGCCAATATATTTTTCTTATTGATTTCTGTATTTGTGATTCACATTTTGTATAAAAATGGGAAAATTACAATATTGTCTTTTTTAGGACTTATTTTAAGTGCTAATTTAGGTTATTTAGATATTGAGATGGTGCCATTTTTGATTCTGGCATTCTATTTTTTTTCTAAGGATAAATATATTCTTAGCGGTATTTTTTATTCATTTTTGTGTCTGATTAAGTTTCAACCGTTAATTATTTTGCCATTTGTATGTATTTATTTTGTCGACATATTTGATGCAGATAAACGAAAGATTAAACTGAATATCAAAATAAAAAGTTTGGTAAAAATGGCAATGCCTGCAATAGTGATAGGTGCAGGGGTATGTCTTATCTATAGAAGGGCACTGATAAAAGCACTTTATAATGCATTGTTTACGAGCGGATATTCCATTAGTCCGAATGCATTAAACTTTGGGTGGGTTCTTCAGTTCTGGTTAGAAAAATTCCATGCGGATATTTTTGGTCCCTTTGATAATGGGAAAATTGCGATTATATGGAGTGCGCCTAAGATATATTTGTCTTTTAAATATATTTTTGTATTTTTGTATGCATTAGCTGCCATTGTTATGCTTCTGAACAGGAAGAAAGACTATAAACTGATGTTACAATGTTCGGTCATAGGATATACGGCTTATTTCCTGTATAATAGCGGAGTTCATGAGAACCATTTGTTTCTTGGTATGATTTTGATGATTTTACTTTACCTGGCAGATCCAACTAAAAATAACTATTATAGAATGATTATGTACATAGTGATTTTTAATGTCAATTTGCTTATATTATATGGTATGTCTGGGCATGGAATGGGATTTGACAGAGCTATAAGCGGTCTATTCGATCCAACCCTGATTTTGGCTATATTTAATGTGGTTTATTTAACGGTAACTTTGATTGGATTTATCTATGAAGCAACGGTTCAACGTGTTCAGCATCAGTAAAAGATGAGAAAGT
>JAQXLK010000166.1 GCA_029012085.1 Clostridiales bacterium | reverse complement strand
CACCACCGTCATGCTCCGGTGTTACAATTTTATCTGCACCAATCCGCTCGTATATCGATGTCATAGTAGGATTTTGTGACTTTGCAAGAACAAATGGAACTCCCGCTTCTTTTGCGGCCATAATTGTCATAATACTGGCCTCTAAACTGCTTGTAGTCGCTACAATCACACCATCCATATTCGACAATCCTAAAGAATCAAATGCATGAAGCTCTGTTGCATCAAGCTGAATCGCTGTGGTTACTTTCGATGCCATATCACTGACTAAATCTTCATCCTTATCAAGTACCATAACTTCCGCACCAGCCATCATCAGTTCCTCTGCCACGCTTCTGCCAAACTCTCCCAAACCAAACACAGCATATGATTTCTTACTATTCTGCTTTTTCATATCAACCTTTATTCCTTTCTTTTCCGTCAGTCTCAAAACTGCTGTTTTATTCCTGAATTACACCTAAAATCTTCCTAGCCAACCGTTACATTTTCTTTCGGCAGTTTCACTGCATCTGTCTTATCACGCATCGTAAATACTAAGACCATGGTAATCGGACCAATTCTTCCTAAATACATACAAATGCACAATATAATCTTACCGGCAAGACCAACTACAGATGTATAATCTCTAGAAATTCCGACGGTTCCCAGTGCACTATATACCTCAAAAATTTGATCAACTGCATCTCCCTGTTCAAAAATCAACATAGCAATAATTGCCACCAAACTTACCAAAAAACTAATCAGTACAACCGCTAATGCCTTTCTTGCTGTCTTTGCCGAAATTCTTCTTTTAAAGCAGGTAATATCTTCCTGTCCCCGCACAGTAGCAATTACTGTTAAAATAATGACCGAAATAGTAGCAGTTTTCACGCCTCCTGCTGTTCCAACCGGAGAGCCTCCGATAAACATCAAAAACAACGTAATCACTACCGATGGCGTAGTCAGACCTTTCTGCGGAATGGTGACAAATCCAGCTGTTCTCGTTGTTACTGACTGGAAACAGGCTGCTAATATCTTCTCGCCCAAAGTAAATTTACCAATCGTCTCCGGATTATTATATTCAAACATAAAATAAAGTACAGCTCCTGATACTAATAAAAATGCTGTCATAGTCAATACAATCTTAGAATGAAGCTTTAAAGACTGCAAAATTCCCATTCCATAGTTATCTTTATGTATCCATTTACGAATTACAGATAATACATCAAACCATACAATAAATCCAATTCCACCTATTACAATCAGCAGCATGGTTACTACATTAACCCAAACGTTATGTACATATGGTATCAGACTGTCCGCTCCAAGCAAATCAATTCCCGCATTACAAAATGCGGATACAGAGTGAAATAGGGAATACCAGATTCCCTTTGGACCATACTCCGGCACAAATGCCGGCAGATAGAGAACTGCACCCAGTCCCTCTACAATAAATGTTCCTTTGAACACTCTTCTCAAAAACTTTACAAGCCCCTGTAAAGTATCCAGATTAAAGGCGTCACCCAATAACATACGGCTGCTCAAAGAAAGCTTCTTACCAAGCAGCATAGTAAATACGGTCGTCATTGCAACAACCCCCAGACCACCGATTTGAATCATAATCAGCATAATAATATGCCCAAACAGATTCCAATGTGTTGCTGTTGTCACTGTCACAAGCCCTGTCACGCAAACGCAGCTTGTTGCAGTAAACAATGCATCCATAAATGGTGTTGCTTCACCACTTGCAGACGCCAATGGTGTAGTAAGTAAAAGTGTTCCAATCAATATTACAAATAAAAAACTAAGAATAATCGTCTGCGTCGTTGTCAGGCGCTTTTGCAAAAATTTCATCTTTCCCCTCACATATCTTTTTATTCTTCTAAGTATATCAAATTTCCATATGTCATACAATACTCATTTCTGATTTTATATCACTTTCCACACCATTGGTTACTGTACACACGTTATCTAAAGCGGACGCTCCAGATTCGATAAAATTATTTTTCGACCGGGCCCGCTTGTGCTTAGTTGTGTGCGTAATGGTACATAAGGCTGCAAAGAACGCAGCCTAAGTACCAACGGACGCAAATAGCCCTCATGAAAAACAATTTTTTCGAATCTGAAGCTGTGTATGGATAACGTCTATACTGTAACCACCATTGTGTTACTGAGCACATTTTTGGTGTTAATTTGACGATATCAATTTAATCGTCTATAATTATAATATTAGTTCAACCCCTTAGAAAGGAGAACCTTCTTGGCACTTTTTGATGAAATCAAACAACATTTTCATATACCACATGCGTTTACAGATTGGGAACAGTACCGGAATACACTAACGGATTATTTGATTTCCCATACTGATTCCTTTTCTGTCCCGCTGCAGTTTTCCCAGCACATGGCAGAAAATCAAATACAGCCCACCCTGCTTGTAATTGGAGCCGGTGCATGCAATGATCTTGATTTGTCAAGGCTCATGCCCCATTTCTCCCAAATTACACTATTGGATAACGACAAAGATGCGTTAGAAGCTGCACTCATCAATTATCACTTAGAGCAATGTAATCGTATTACTCTGTACACTGCAAGCCTAAACGGATTAACGGATAAGGATTACACGCTTTTTTGCGAGCAACTATCTGAATTTCTTCGTATGCAGCACTTAAACGGAGACGCTTTCTCCATGAAGGCATTCGATGATTACACATGTCGTCTCCTCGAACACTGCTTGTCAAAATGCACCAGCCATACGATTCCCCTGTCTGAAAGCTCCTACGATTATGTCTGGTGTTTTGGAGTCCACAGCCAGCTACAATCCATGTTTTCCTATATTTATCGTGTATTTGAAATAAATCTACAAAAAATGTATCCGGATTTTACCAGCAGCTCAAAATCACATTTTGAAAACATGCTGAAAAAAGAAAATGACCGTTTTATCCCTCTCTTTCATGATGCAATTTTGCACTGTGCCAGACAAAAGGTATTTATTGGGTTAGAGACTTCTAGACAACTGCTACCAGATAACGATATATCCTTTTCACCTATTGATACTACCTCAATCGAAGGAGCCTATCAGGGAATAATAGATATACAAAAACGGCATCTCAATCTGCAGGAAAGCAGTATTCTTTGGCCATTCCGACCGGAAGACAACCTTTATTATCAAATGCAGATTGAAGAGATTACCTTAGCATAATTACACCATTTGCACCACCTCACATTTTGTGTTACACTTCCGTTATCAAATATTTCTAAATTGAATAAATAATAGAGGTAATTACTATGTCATATATCGAATATTGCAAACAAGCCGAACAATCTCTAATCGCGCAAACAGAATTAACAGAGGAACTCATAAAAAAGCTATATGCCCGTAACCTTCCCTTAGCAGAAGCAGAAAGCGCCATCAGCTATCGCACCATTTCAATCGAACCGGTAGAAATGCCACATTCTATTGCTGCTCCAGAGGATTTACCACACCTGATGAACCACTATATCAGCCAGGTTACCATATCCGGCTACAGTCTTCACCCAATCGAAGTGGCGGCTATGGCGTACAAACGTTTTCTCGATATATATCCTTTCGAAAAATATAATGAGGAAACGGCGATTTCCATTGCCGGATTTTTACTGCAGCGTTCCGGCTACTATTTTACCGGATTTCCTTCCTGTCTAATGGATGAATATAAAAAAGCCATCCGGCAAGCTATAAAAACCGGCATGCCAGACGACTTAATTATAGTATTTGCAAAGAGCGTGTCACTCATATAGTTGCACGCTCTTTTTCCTTTAAGATATAACAGACAACGGCCTATAAGATATAATTACAATGGTTTGAAATCCTCAGCTCCATGCTTGCAAAGCGGACAGATAAAATCTGCTGGCAATTCATCGCCCTCATATATATATCCACAAATGGTACAAATATAGCCCTTCTTCTCCACCGGTTTAGCAGACGGCTTAATATTTGCATGATAATATGCATAAGTTGCAGATGCCTTATCTGACAATACTTCTCCACCTGTTACATCAGCGATAAACATGGTATGGGTTCCAAGATCCTTTGTCTCAATCACCTTACCACTAATATAGCCATTACATTCATTTGTCAAATATGCAATTCCATTCTCTGCTCTTGCAAAAGTTACCTCTACAAGCTTATCTACATCTCTTCCACTTTGGAAACCAAACTGCTTAAATGTATCAAAGGTTGCGCTCTCATCTAAAATAGATACATTAAATTCTCCTGTCTTCACAATCATATCGTGGGTATAATTCTCTTTATTCACCGTCACAATAATACGATTTGGTGTTGTTGTAACCTGTGCAGCCGTATTAATGATACAGCCATTATCCTTATCCCCATCCTTTGCTGTCAATACAAACAGTCCATAACTTAATTTGTTCATTACTTTGCTATCCATAATCTACTCCTCCTTAAAAGATAACTTTTTATTGTCTCTCATCCATCGGGATATAATCCTGCTTTCGTTTCACTGCCTTATATGCCGGACGGATAATTTTACCCTGATTAATCAACTCCTCAATTCGATGTGCACTCCAACCTGCAGTTCTTGCCACTGCAAACAACGGAGTAAACAACTCTCTTGGAAGACCTAACATATCATATACAAACCCGGAATAGAAATCCACATTTGCACTGACACCTTTATAAATCTTGCGCTCCTCAGCGATTACCTCTGGTGCTAAACGTTCAACATTTGAATACAACGCATATTCTTTCTGTAACCCCTTCTCTTCTGAAAGTTTCTGCACAAAACCTTTAAATACCTTTGCTCTCGGATCCGAAATAGAATATACGGCATGTCCCATACCATAAATGAGTCCTGCTTTATCAAATGCCTCCTTATGCAGCAGCTTTTTCAAATATTCCCGAATTTCATCCTCGTCATTCCAGTCCTTTATGTTTTCCTTCATATCATCAAACATCTTTGCCACTTTAATATTCGCACCACCATGCTTTGGACCCTTAAGAGAGCCTAACGACGCCGCCATTGATGAATAGGTATCGGTACCGGATGAAGTTACTACATGAGTGGTAAATGTCGAATTATTACCACCACCATGTTCTGCATGCAGCACAAGTGCTAAATCTAGAATTCTTGCCTCTAATTCCGTATATTTGTTGTCAGGACGCAATACATATAAAATGTTTTCAGCAGTAGATAAGTCCGGTCTTGGACTATGTATATACAAACTGTTTCCATCATGATAATGGCTGTATGCCTGATATCCATATACACACAATAACGGTTCCACTGCAATCAGTTGTAAACACTGCCTAAGCACATTGGGAATGGAAGTATCATCCGCCTTCTCGTCATAAGCATATAACGTCAGAATACATCTTTGTAATGTATTCATCATATCCTTGCTTGGGGCACGTAAGATAATATCTCTCACAAAATTCGTTGGCAGTGACATTCTGTAATCTGTCAAAATCCCCTTAATCTTCTCTAATTCCTTTTCGTTCGGGAGTTTACCGAATAACAGTAAATATACGGTTTCTTCATAACCAAACCTTTTTTCTTTAATAAAACCGGATACAATATCCTCTACATCCACGCCCTGATAATAAAGCTTCCCTTCACAGGGAATCATATCATCATCTTCTACAATATATGATTGAATCTTAGATACATCCGTAAGACCTGCTAAAACACCCTTACCATTAATATCTCTAAGACCTCTTTTTACCTCATACTTTGCATAGAGTTCAGGATCAATCTTGAAATTATCAAGACATAAATTGGATAATTCTATAATCTCCTCCGAAACATTCGCATATCTGTTAATCTTTTCCTCGTGGTTGTTCAACGCAATCACCCTTTCTCCGTCAAAATCGTTTTTTATGCCATGAAATAGTATATCATAAAATGATTCAACTCCCCAGCTTTTTTTTAATTGTTCATAAAATTTTAACAAAAAAGGTTATTTTTCACACGTTTGTCAGACGGACGCTCCAGGTTCGAAAAAACAAAAAAGAAAGATGTTACATCAAAACAAATTTCGATGTAACATCTCTCAAATAAGCAACAAATTGTATGTTCAACCCTTATACATTAATCTCAGCAACCATACCAAGTACATCACTATTTGCAGTGAGTACCGGCTGCACAACCTCATTGATAAATTCCTCTGTCTGCTGTGGTGCACGTCCAACAAAGTTCTTAGGCTCTAATAGCTCTTCTATCATTTCCTTTGTCATACCGAACGCCGGATCATTTGCGATACGCTCTACAAGATCATTTTCCTTGCCTTCCTTCTTCACCATCGCACCAGCCTCCATAGAATACTGACGAATCTTTTCATGAAGCTCCTGACGGTCACCACCACGCTTTGTCACATCCATCATGATGTTCTCCGTTGCCATAAATGGAATCTCCTTCATGAAATGCTGGTAGATTACCTTATCATATACTACAAGACCATCCACAACATTTAAGTACAAATCCAAGATTCCATCAATAGCAAGAAATGCCTCTGGAACCGAAATTCTCTTATTTGCAGAATCATCTAACGTTCTCTCAAACCACTGGGTTGCTGCTGTAATGGCAGGATTTAATGCATCTACCATAACATAGTTTGCCAAAGAAGCAATACGTTCTGAACGCATTGGATTTCTCTTATATGCCATAGCTGAGGAACCAATCTGATTCTTCTCAAATGGCTCTTCCACCTCTTTCAAATGCTGAAGAAGACGAATATCATTTGAGAACTTGTGAGCACTCTGTGCAATCCCACTTAATACATTAAGTACTCTGGAATCTACCTTTCTGGAATAGGTCTGACCTGATACAGGATAGCACTCTTCAAATCCCATTTTCTTCGCAATAATGCTGTCAATCTTACGAACAGTCTCATGGTCGCCATCAAATAACTCAAGGAAGCTTGCCTGGGTTCCTGTTGTTCCCTTACATCCTAAAAGCTTTTGCTGACTAATCATATAATCAAGATCAGCCAAATCAAGCATCAGCTCTTCTAACCAAAGAGTTGCACGCTTACCTACAGTAGTTGGCTGTGCCGGCTGAAAGTGTGTAAACGCAAGTGTTGGTAAATCCTTGTACTTCATTGCGAACTTAGAAAGCTCATTGATTACATTTAATAACTTCTTACGTACCAGCTTCATAGCCTCTGTCATGATAATGACATCCGTATTATCGCCAACATAACAGCTGGTTGCACCAAGATGAATAATACCTGCTGCTGCCGGACACTGTTTTCCATATGCATAAACATGACTCATAACATCATGACGAACCTGCTTTTCTCTCTTCTTTGCCACATCATAATTGATATCATTGACAAATGCTTTTAACTCCTCAATCTGCTCATCAGAAATTCTAGGCTTTCCAAGGTCATCCTTTAAACCTAACTCCTGCTCTGCCTCTGCAAGGGCAATCCATAATTTTCTCCATGTTGTAAACTTCATATCTGGCGAAAAAATATATTGCATTTCCTTACTTGCGTATCTCTCTGACAATGGGCTTACGTACTTTTCTTTCATGTTTATCCTCCAATTTAATTATTAACTTATTACTTATCTCTTCAAAACTCTGCGTATTCCCGCAAAACACATATTATTTCTTTTTACAATTTTTTCGTGTAGTCTCATCATGTTCGCCACGAATATCCTCTGTTGGAGGAGCAATCGGATAGTTACCTGTAAAGCATCCATCACAATACTGACGTCCTGCAGATAACTCTTTTAAACGGTCAAGCTCTAAATATCCCAAAGAATCTGCTCCTAATATCTCACAGATCTCATCTACACTACGGTTATGTGCAATCAACTGATCCTCACTTGGAATGTCTGTTCCGAAATAGCACGGATGTAAAAATGGAGGGGACGAAATTCGTACATGTACCTCTGTTGCACCCGCATCCTTTAACATGCTGACGATACGATCTGAAGTCGTTCCTCTGACAATGGAGTCATCAATCATAATGACACGTTTTCCCTTTACTGCATCTTTTAAAACATTAAGCTTCACCTGCACACTAGACTCTCTCTGACTTTGTTTTGGTTTTATAAAGGTTCTTCCTACATAACCATTCTTTACAAATGCTGTTCCATAAGGAATTCCTGATTCTAATGAATAACCAAGGGCTGCTGCATTACCGGATTCCGGTACACCCACAACCAAATCTGCTTCCACTGGTGAATCCTTTGCAAGGCATCTTCCCGCAATCAATCTAGACTCATATACACTCATTTTATCTAACACACTGTCCGGTCTTGCAAAATAAATGTATTCAAAAATGCATCTTGCATGCTTTTCCTGACACATATCTTTATATGAAACGATTCCATTCTCTGGTGTAATAGTTACAATCTCTCCCGGCTCCACATCTCGTACAAATTCGGCACCTATCGTATCCAAAGCACAAGACTCTGATGCCAGCACATAAGCATTATTTCGCTTACCAATACATAGTGGACGAAATCCAAATGGATCCCTTGCACCGATTAATTTACGTGGACTCATTACAATTAGCGAATAGGAACCCTTTACCTTCTTTAGAGCCTGCATAACTGCTTCTTCCACTGTATTAGTATTCACCCGTTCTCTTGCAATATGATAGGCAATAACTTCCGAATCAATTGTAGTTTGAAAAATAGCTCCTGAAAGTTCTAACTCTCTTCTAAGTTCTGGTGCATTAACCAGATTTCCGTTATGAGCAAGCCCCAGTGTACCTTTTACATAGTTAAGCACAAGTGGCTGGGCATTCTCCCTTGTAGATGCTCCTGCAGTAGAATAACGAACATGTCCAACGCCGATATTTCCTTTCAATTTTTCCAAATCGTCTGGTGTAAACACTTCGTTTACCAGTCCCATCCCCTTAGAAGACAACACTTTTCCCTTTGGTCCTTCTGTGTCAGAAACCGCAATACCACAGCTCTCCTGTCCTCTATGCTGAAGGGCAAACAGACCGTAATATATGGTAGGGGCTACATCATTTCCGTCAAAATCATACATTCCAAACACACCACACTCCTCATGCAATGCGTCTTCCTCAATAAAGTTATCCATTATCTCGCTCATGTAAGTCTCCTAACATTTTTCATTTAAGTTGTCATTTTAAAACCGGATATTCTCACCAGTATTCTTTACTTCGCGCAAACATCCGATTACATCGTAAACTTTTTTAATAAAACTGTCAATGGATTCCTTTATTTTATTTGTTATTTTTTTTACTATATGATATAATATGTGTAATTGCAGACAGGTTTTTAATATGATTAAGTGAGGATATGACCATGAAAGAAAGAAGACGTTACAAAAGATTACCAATCAAGTTAGAATTAGAAGTTTCTGAAGTATTCAAACAGGATAATAATGTAATCAAAGATTTGAATGCTGAAATTGATGTATTAGATATTTCCAAATCCGGAATCGGTTTTATCACTTCATCCATTATTCCGGTGGGCTATTACTTTAATGCCACGATTCTAATGGAAAATACAGATCAGAAACTTCTCACTGTAGTAAAGATTCTCCGTCGAACAGAGGATGGAGAAAGCAATTTTCACTACGGTTGTGAATTTGTCGGTTTAGCAAGTATTTTTCATTCTGTCTTTGACGATTACGAAAAATCAATCGAAGCATAATTTCATACCATGAATCTCTGAGGGATATCACATTCTACAAGTGATATCCCTTTTCATTCCTATCTTCTTAATTCGGATAAAAAATGGCAGGATACCGTTCTCTTTTATCCCTTAATCCCTTTTCTATCTCATACTCAAACCATCTTGCATGGCTGGTGGAAATACTGCTCCTTTCTAGCACTGTAAAATTCGCCTCACCATTATACACGAAAGAATTCAACCACTGACATTTTCCAAACCCCACCATTTCTCCATCTGCATAATTGTATCCTGCATCATACAAAGCTTCATTCGAGGCTCCCACAAAGGAAAGCATATAATTTCCCTCTGATAAAAATGCTGGAATAAATGCCTTTAGTCTATGTCTTCCCGAAGCTAAACCTTTTTCAAATACAAATGGCACTGTGACTGATTTCCCATCTGCATTTTTATATACCAGATATAAGGATGTCACCAGACTCTTATCCTCTACATCCACTTCATAATCTGCAATACCGGGAGTTTTCCCATCATATTCTACCAGTCTCACTCCCTTTACATTTGGTGCAGTAAAACAGTCTAATTCGATTCCTTTTGTCGTTGCCCCTTTCACTTTCGCATGCTTTTCCTCTGGCTTTGTTCCATCTTCTTTGATTAATCCATAGTAAGCCGCAATTCCATTTGCATCCGCACAAGCAAGCTTTTGCATTCCCTCCTCACTTTTAAGAAACGGAAGATCTACCTCCGAATCCATAAAGCAGTGTTCAATTAAAATACCCGGCATACCATAATTATACGCATGACGCAAAACGCCATAATAATCATCAAAGCTACCATCCGTTCGTCTTCCACCCATTTGGGTTACTCTTGCAATTGTTCCGTTATTGTTAAGCCCCAGAGTCTCAAATTCTCCTAATAAATAATCTGCCAAATCACATACCGTTTCCCGGTAACGCTCTGCTGTTGTCACATAAACCGTAGCCCCATTTGATTTATGTGAAACACTGGCATTCAAATGCAGACTTACAAATATATCCGCACCTAAATCCGCTGCCCGGATTACTCTTTCCTGCAATCCAATCTTCTCATCAGACTCTCTTGTCAGAACTACCGTTACATTAGGATACTCTAAAAGCTCATCCCTTACCAACTCTGCAATCCGAAGATTTGCGTCTTTTTCTTTCAAACCATAATACCATGCACCATCTTCTTCTCCCCCATGTCCTGGATCTAGAGCAATGGTAATTGCAGGATTATCAGCATAGTCTTCACCCTGCGTTCCGGCAGCAAATATCGATGTATCCATCCATACAGACAATATAAGTATATTTATCAGGCACACCATCCATAATCTATATTTTTTCATTCATTCTGACGCTCCTCCGTTTTTGTTTCTCCTTGCACTTTCATATGCTAAATATTAACAGATTTTCTGATAAAACATTTTGGTGAAAAATCTGGCAAAGTATATTTTTTTCTTCTCAAATTACTATTTTACCATAATTTTTCGCATATTTTTTATTTTAATTCAAAATAATTATCATTCAAAAATCTATTTTATTTATACCACATTTTCTCTTTTATACTTCTCATAGGGGTGTAATAAAAATGATAGATACATTACGAAACGAATACACAAAACTATCCGAATTCGACAAGAAAATACTGTGCTTTAGCGGAAAAATAATTATTGCAGAAACAAGTAAAATCCTAATTCTTCTTTTATTTTTTTCTTTTCTGCATAAAATGCCTGAGTTACTTTTTTCAATGGCAATACTGATGCCAATTCGCTGCCAGATTGGAGGTCTTCACTTCAAAACATACATAGGATGTTTAATAATAACACTCGCGATATTCACCACTGCCATTATAATTTTACCTGCCTTACTCCAGCCTTCTCCTCTAATCTTGGCAGGGGCATTATTCTTTTGTGCTGTGATATGTGTTTACATTGGACCAATAATCAATCCTACGAGACCGAAATTAACTCCCTCACAAACCAAAAGATGTAAGTACATCGCCTGTAATTTTATACTATGCTATATTATGCTATCCTTCGCATTACACTTTAACCACTATATTGTATGCGGTATATGGATTATCATAATACAAATAATGCAGCTAATCGTTGCAAATATACTATTAAAAAGGAGGAAATTTTCATGAGCACACTAATCAGTATACTTCTCAGTTTTCTGGTAAATCTTGGGGGAATATTTTGCAAATTCATCCCACCTGGCCTTCCATGCTTTTTATTCTTTGGTGAACCGGATTTTAACGAAATAGCAGATTTATATACGAAAACAGAACGATAGCTCGTTCTATCCAACATCTTTAAGCAGAGCAGAGACTGCAACCCAGTTCTGTTCTGCTTTTTCAATATTCTCTATTTCCAGCCAACCATCATACTTTTTGACAATTTTCCATGCATTGTTTAGCCCTAATCCTCTATTTTCTCCTTTGCTGCTATGCCCTTGCTTTAAATAATACTGAATTTCTTTTTGGGACATGTACTCTGCAGGGTTCTTCACTTGAATATTTACTTTTCCTTCACATGATTCTATTTTGATATCGACCTTTTTCGGTTGTGTCTCATCTGATAATGCTTCACACGCATTATCAAATAATATACCAACAATTTCCTGTATATCAAACTCGACAAATGGGGTGTAAAAATCATTCAAATTAATTTCATAGACAATTTCTATTCCCTTCTCTCCGGCAACTGTAAATTTATAGTACAAAAAACCTTTTATAAAAGAAGAACACTTCAGCATCAATAAATCATGAAATCGATTCTCTTTAATTATATGTGCCGCATACTCATTCTGTCTCCTAACTAATTCTTCGTACGTATCTGTTACATATTGCAGACTATAAATTGTTTCAATCTGATTATCAAACTCATGCTGCCTGGAACGCACATCTTTAATCAAATGTTCAAAAGATTCATTACACTGTTGCAATACCCTAATTTCCCGTTCCTGCAAGATATTTCTCTCTTTTTCCGCCTTCCACTGTTGACAAAACACCATTACAACAAAGAGTATCATGACTGTAAGTAAACTATTTAAAAATGAAAAACCTACTATCTTACATAGAATCATTAGGACAACAAAACAAACACCACAGCCAAGCACAAGGACTTTTAATGTTTCATTGTATCTAAAAACCTGAATTTTATTCTTCCAAACACTTGTAATTTTCATACCTAATAAAATCATCAGGAACGATACAAACTCCATTACTGCAATTCGTATTTTGATATCCTCTATCACAACCAATATCATGTAAATACCAATCTGTATACCTGATACAAGAAAAAAAGAGATTATCGTATTGGCTGCCACTTTCAGAAATGTTTCACCTTTAAAACGTTTCCATAAATATACAAAAAACATGACATAAATCACAACCTGCATAAAATCTGATAAAATCTGCATTCCAATAAAACGATATAACACAATATCAAAAACAATAAAGCTCACCGTATACACATCGAATTGAAACTTTTTGCCCATTAATCTATGTAATACCAGTAACAATGCCATCATCTCGCAAAACAATGATAAATCTTCAACTATCCCCATTAACCTTTTTTATTAACTCCTTCTTAAATCTTCCTCCCAGCTTTACATAATCCTTACAATCTCTAAATCGAATAATACTATTGCTTCTATCAATAGAAGAAATTTGTCTACAGTTAACAATTGTAAACCTGCTGCATTGAATAAAATCTGGCGAATCCAATTTCTGCAACAACTCTTTACATGTAAGATAATAGAATCCGTATGTTTCCTTCTTCGTGACAATCGTCATCTTATGTGCCTTATTATAGGCATAAATAATATCCGGCTTTGGAATTACATATAGCACATTATCCTGTTTTAAACGCAATGGCTTTTCATTTTCTAAAAAGCAGTTAATTTCTAACGCTTCTTTTACAATCGGTTCTACCTCGCTATAAAAAAGAGGTTTTTGAATATAGCTATAACAATGTAAATCCTGATATGCATGCATTTTAGGATCATCTAAAGAAGATACAAAAATAACAGGAACATATTTATATTGCGGCATATTTCGAATCGCCTCAACAAAATCTATCCCTGATGTATCCGTTCTCTTTCTAGGAACTAAAACAATATCTACAATAAACAACGACACGGTATTGGCAACGGCATATTCCAATGCCTCACCAATATTATCCGTTGCTGCAATGGCAGCTTCTGGTTCCACACGCTCCACCACTTTTTTTAATGCTTCTACTTCAGCCTTATTATCCTCGATTATTAACACCTTTTTCACCTAGACAACCCCACTCTTTTGTAATAACTTTAAATTCTCTTCATCTCCGATAATGTTTTTCAATACACTACCAACATATTGGTAGTACTTTCTCTTTTTTTCCGGATATAAATTCAGTAAAGATTCTATTTCAGAAATTCCTGCATAATCATCAATATAAAAGGACGGCAATGAATATCCCATTTTGTATAAGCACAGCATTAATTCTGCGTCCAATTGCTGAACTCCTTTTTCACATTTGCCACATTTGGTTCTTCCAATTAACAAAATATGAGCAAGTTCCTGTTGTGATATCCCATTTATTTGTCTTATATACAACAGTTTTTCATTAAAATCCGCACGATTTAACAACAAAACAACCATCGCTCTTAACTCCGAACAAAGACACCGCTCCATTTGGTCTTCAAAATTCCACTCCCACATTTCGATAAAACCTGTCAGCAATAGTAGATAAAGCTTTTTCCTTTTGTTTTCTTCACAACTTGCAAGCAGCTTCTTCAACATATTCTCCTGCTGCAAAAAATGATTTCCCGTAATAATATAGTCAATATCCCACTCATGTGAATAAAGACCACTTAATACACGATAGGACAACACATTTTCTCCATTTTCCATATAAGAATATTGTCTCCTGCTTATACCAACCAACTCCGCCAATGCCTCCTGTGACATTTTCATCGAAGTCCTATATTCAATCAGTCGAACCAGTGCATCTTCCATGGATACATCCAACATACTAATACACCTCGCATAAAAATAAAGTATGCTTAAATATTACTTTTAAATCTATGCGACAAGTTGTTTTATATCATTCCATCCGACAAATTGTGCTATATTATTCCATAACATGTGTTTTTACACACAATATTTTATTTCAAAATCCTTTCTTCTTCAGTTCTGCTACAAGCTGAACATAAAACTCACGTACATCAAATCCATCAAAATTCTCCCTGTTTAAGTCTATCATATCTCCATGGGATATACCTCGTTTCCCCTTAACTGTTAAGAAACGGTAGTCCTGTCCCCACGGGAAAGAACGTTCACCAACCAATCCATCATTGGCGCCATCAAAGGATTTCACCAAATGATAAGAAAAATTCAATGGGAATCGTCCACTCCCTGCCTTGTTAAGCTTTGAACCAATACTTTGGTAGTACACTCCTTCTGCATCCAACACAATCTCATTCCTTTTCCGGCAGGCAGATGCTGTCAAATCCGACACTGCTGCCATAAAATCCGGCTTATGGTCGCCCAGCTTGCGAAGTGCTGCATTGTATGTCCCAGCCAGCATATCCTGCTGCTTCTTCGGTATCTTCTCAAGCAGATAATCCGCAAACTCACAGCCACGATGTGGTGTATTGACTGTAGTTAATGACGCAACAAATGGTGCTGCACCAAGCATTGAAATTGCATAACGGCTGTCCAATCCCCCCTTTGAATGTGCAATAATATTTACTTTCTCTGCTCCGGTTTCCTTTATAATCCCTTTAATTCTCTCGACAATCTCCGCTGCACATTCTTCTACAGAAGCTGCTGACTGCTGTTTCCCATAGAAAATCACTGCACCATTTTTCTCCAATTCCTTTGGTACTCTTCCCCAATAATTCAGGTACCGGAAATCCCGGAAGAAAACACCATGTATTAATAAAACTGGATATTTCGTCCTGCATATCTGATACTGCTTTCTGTTTTCATTTAAAATAAGTTTTTCATTCTCGACCTTTACTTCTTTTGAAACCGTTCTGATAATGATGCCAAGTGCCACCAGATTTGCAATCGGAATCCAGCCACAAATAATTCCAATCACACGTAGCTTAATCCCAAGCTGGGCAGACGTAGTATATACACGAATAATACCATTCCAGAACACAACTGCTTCCACCAAAATTACAATAAGTGAATTCATCAGCCAGATCTTTGGTTCCTGTATAACAGATCCAACCATCAGTCCCCCGGCAAATCCTATAATAGAATAAATTACAGATATTCCGACAGAAATCAAAAACAAGCATAACAGTTCACAACCATTTCCACACAACCGAAGCCTGGTGGATTTTAATTTCATATTAAATAAAGACGGGACAAAATTCAGGTATAAAAACACCAGCACCAACAATAGAACACACCATTTCTGATTCATCATCTGTTCTATAGAATAAAGATTTCCCAATGCCACAATAACAAAAGCCTTTATGATTCG
>JAQXLK010000165.1 GCA_029012085.1 Clostridiales bacterium | reverse complement strand
CGGAGGTGAGGAATAATGGGAACTTTATATCGTTATGAAATGAAAAAACTGTTGTCACAGAAAGTACTTTGGATAGCACTTTTGATTATGACAGCTATCATAGTGGGACAGGGAATGACTGGTCTTATTACCGGAAATTCTGATTTGTTAAAAAAGGCTGATGAAATCTCAGGAAGAAAAGTCGATCAGGAGCTGATTTCGGAAATTCAGGAAGGCAATCGATTGGATGATTATCCTGTGATGAAGAATTTATGGATGCAATGTATCCAAAAGAATGATTTATCAGGAGTGGATGAACAGACATTATATTCATCAAGACTGGCATCCATTGAAAAACAGATGAATACATATCAGTTGTCCGATGAAGAAAAAGAGTATTGGAATGCAAAAGATGAAAAGGTAGAAAAACCATTTATATATCAGAGAGAGGACGGATATTCCTCATTGTTTTCCACGGTTTATGTGGTAAATTTTTTGATGCTTCTGTTGGTGGGAATCGGTGTGACAGGTATCTTTGCGGATGAAAAAAGAAGTGGAACGGATCAGCTAATCTACTGCAGTGTGAACAAGCATAAGATTTTTGGAGCGAAGATGCTTGCGGCGATTACGGAAGGGTTTGGTATTGCAGTATTTTTCTTTGTCCTGGTAATGGCTTTAGGTATTGGTGTATACGGAGCCTGTGGTTTTGACACACAAATTCAGATCAGTATTCCCTGCTGTATGATGCCTATTACCGTCGGACAGGCAGTACTTATCATGTTTGGATTGCTTGCAATGGCAGGTATTCTGTACGCAGTACTGTCAGCCTTTTTATCACAGGTTCTGGGCAATCATTCAGCAGCAATGGGCGTTATGGTTATTGTTATGATTTTATCCATGTTAAATATCCCGGAGAATATCCGAAGCATTTCTCAGATATGGAGATATATGCCGGGTGCATTTATAGGCTCATGGACATTCACGGACTACCGTTTGACCAAAGTATTCGGGCATTATTTTAACATCCTTCAGATGGCACCAATTGTCTGGGGACTGGCAGCAGTAGTGGCATTTCTGATTACGAAGCTGTCATATAACCGCTATCAGGTGAAAGGAAGATAAATGATTGGTTCTTACGCATCGAAACACACGATTGTTTGGGTGCGTAAGAATGTTTGGAACAAATGAGGCGGCGAAAATACAGACCTGTACAGAAGTTTTTTCATCTTGAGGATGCTGGAATGGTGTGTTGGTGCAAGGTGTAAAGGACAAGGGCGATGTGAAAAATACAGACAGTTTACAGAGAGCATATGAATTAGGAAAATCTATTGAGTAATTGAAATGAGGTGCAAACGATGAGTAAACGAACAAGACAGTTTATAGGGATAATATTTGCAATAGTGGCTTATTACATTATACATGAAGGGGCACATTTGGTAATGGCACTGATTTTTCATGCATTTAAGGGAATAAATTTCATGTGGCTGGGAATACAGGTGGATGTATATCGTGACAGATTAACAGATATGCAACTGGGGATATTCTGCATTGCAGGGGTGACTGCAACGCTAATTATTGGATATATGTTGGTTGGCTTAAAGGACAAAATATGTCAGATGGAAAGTAAACTGTTAAAAGCGATTTATTATTATATAACCATGATTATGCTAATACTTGATCCGATTTATTTGTGCTTACTCAGTGGATGTTTTGGCGGTGGAGATTTGAATGGAATTCTTTACCTGATGCCACAGGCTTATGTATGGACCATTTTTTGTTACATTCTTATTTTTGATATATGGTTGCTAATAAAAAGAGTAACTCCAACATATGTGGAAGCGTTTAAAAGAGGAGAGGAAAACCGACATGAGAGTTGAATGTGAAAGACTTTATTTATATCCAATAAGTGATGATGAGATGCGATGCTTGATAGACAAAGAAGCTGATACAGAAATGAAGCAGGCATATACTGAAATGCTGGAAGGATGCCTTTTGGAACCGGATAACAGAATATGGTATGCGGTCTGGAATATGGAATTAAAGAAATCTCAGGGAACGATTGTGGGTGATTTTTGCTTCAAGGGACTTGGAAATGATGGCGTAGTGGAAATCGGATATGGGTTAAAGGAAAAATATAGACACCAGGGCTATATGACAGAAGCTGTGAAAGTGATTACGGAATGGGCATTGTCACAAGATAATGTCCGTATAGTGGAAGCCGAGACGGATGTCGATAATATAGCATCACAGCAAGTCCTAATGAGAGCAGGCTTTGTAAAAAAAGGAAAAATTGGAGAGGAAGGTCCCAGATTTGTTTACGGAGGAAAAGGGAATGAACGATAAAATTTATCCAAGAACTTCGGATAATCAAACGGTTTATCTGAAGAATGTTGTTACTAATGCTAACATTGAAATAGGAGATTACACAACGTACAACGATTTTGTACATGATCCGTTAGATTTCGAGAAGAATAATGTTTTGTACCATTATCCTATCAACAAAGATAAGTTAAAAATTGGAAAATTCTGTTCTATTGCATGTGGAGCAAAGTTTTTATTTACCAGTGCAAATCATAAAATGAGATCGTTATCGACTTACCCATTTCCGATTTTTTTGAAGAATGGGGACTCGATGTAAAGAATATTTGTGATGCATGGGATAATAAGGGAGATATTGTAATCGGAAATGATGTATGGATTGGATATGAAGCAGTTATTCTTTCCGGGGTTACAATTGGAGACGGTGCAATCATAGGAAGCAGGGCTGTTGTAACAAAAGATGTTGAGCCATATACCATTGTTGGTGGTGTTCCAGCAAAACCGATACGCAAACGCTTTGATGATGAGACAATTCAAAAATTGGAAGGTATTTGTTGGTGGAACTGGGATGAAAATCAAATTAGGCAAAGTATCAAGGCAATACAGCATGGAGATATAGCTGAATTGGAGAAAATCAGTAATGAATAGGAAATTGTCAAGCGGTCGACAGGTTAGTTATGGAGAGAAAACTAAAGAGAAGTCCAACTCCGAAAGAAATGGGTGCCGGATTTACGCCCGGAGTGAGATTTTACTTTGAGTATGATAAGTTGGAAAAGCATCCTCAGAGAGTACATGATGGATGAACCTGGATGTGTGGCATTGGTCGGAAAAAGTATATTCTTTTGTGCCTGACATGAAGCGGCGCAGTATGGAAAATGTACTGAATGTTAAGTACGAGAAATTGCCGGCACCGAAAAAATGATTATTACATAGCACAAATTCAGAAGTATATATATAATTGCATCGCTATAATGAGATTCAGTAAAGGAGAGATGCAATGATGGAAATCAAAGAAATCAAAAGAAGTA
>JAQXLK010000164.1 GCA_029012085.1 Clostridiales bacterium | reverse complement strand
AAATTACAACTCCCATCCGTTCAGCCCGAAGCAAAAATTCAATGGTGTAAAACCAGCCATTATCGTTGCCGCTGGCTGCCACCAGACGTTCCGCCGTCTCCTTCCTGAGAAAAGTAAATCCGCATACCGCATCTGTCGCTTTCATATGAAAGATGGTCTTTAACAAAAATACCAACCCCATAGAAGTAATCTTCCGATACCATTTCCGTCCTTTCGTATCTGACTCCTTACTAAATCTGCTTCCATTCACATATTCAAGTTCAGGTCTTTCCCGAAACAAATCAATGGTACGTCCCAGATACTTGATATCCGTGGATAAATCAATATCCATATATCCCACCAGCGCACATTCATTCAGTTCAATTCCTTTGCGGAAAGCAACACCAACCCCCCTCTCCCCTACTCTCACATAGGAAACCTCCGGGTATTTTTCTGCCAATGCCTTCCCGATTTCCGGTGTCTCATCATCGGAACCATTGTCGAGAATTGTAAGACAATAAGGGATTGCTACATTTTCCTTCATATAAGCCATCGTTCTGTCAATTCCGCTTTGAAGACGCAGTCTCTCATTCAAAACGGGGAACAGAAGATTAATGGATAACTCTTCGTTGTTCATCGCTTTACCACCTTTTCTATATCTGAAACTAAGTATCTTTGCTGTTTAAAAATCAGATTCAACAGTACCGACAGGTACTTCAAAATAATTGTAAGAAGTGCAAACACCCCAAAAAACCAAGCGCCAGAAATCCCATGGTAGAGAGCCACCCTTCCACAGGCTTTGTACTGTTAAAGGCATCAGTAATGATATAAACACCCATTCCAACCGTTACCAACAAAAATACACCGCTGATGATTGCAGATACCCGTTCCAGCACATTCGTAAAATAAATAAAAGAATCCAGTGCAAGCGTAGTTCTCTCAGAAGCTACCGTCTTATTCCTGACTCTTACCTTCACATCCTTACTCTCATAACTGATCGTTGCTGTCTGCAGCCCACAATTCATATAGACTGCCTTTCGATAAGGAATGTACTGCCCCATTGACTTAATCCGGTTAATGGCACGTCTGGATATGATGCGGAAGGTTTCCGGTCCAATCTTCCCCTTCCCCCTACTGGTCGTATTGTAAAGGGAATAAAACAATTTGGAGGTCAACCGGAGCTTTCCTTTACTGCTGGCTGCCACCACATCATTTCCTTCCAGCAGTTTCCGGTAAGTTTCCATAATTACTTCGGGCTCATAGTCCACAAAGATATCATCAAATTCATATACAAAATCACCAATTGCAATATCCCGTCCGGCATTCATGGCGCTTTCCAGTCCTTGAAAAAAACTCATATGAACGACATTTACCATGCTTTTAAGCTGTCTTTTATCCACATATTCCTTAAGCACTTCGACTGTACCGTCCTGACAGGCATCATCCACACATACCAGTTCAAACTGTTCAAAGTTTCCCTCACACACAGAAAGTACCGTGTCCAAAAAATATTTTAAATAGGATTCCACGTCATGAAGATACACCACCATGGAAATGAATTTCTTTTCTTTTTTATTTGTAATCTGATTTTCCATATACAAGTTCCATCCTTCTATCAAACTGCCATCCTATTCCAGCAGCAAGTATTCATCCAGATCATATACCGTATTGATCTTACCCGAAAGAACACTCACAAACACAGGCTCTCTGCTCATCACCTTAATTGCCGTAGGTCTGGAATCATCCACCTCCGAACTTTTCAGGATCGGCTTCATGGAATACAATGACTGTACATAAGAATAAGCATATTCCGGTTTTAAATATTTATCTGCCAAATGTGCCATATAAGGCCACGCTGTTTCCGGCTTGTGGGGGCATTCGCTGCAATTTCCGAGATACTCCGGCGTACACTGCATCCCTTCCTTATCAAGCCCTTCCTGACAGGAAAAGGTAGGCTTCACATCATAGCTGGTCACATGTGGCGTAAAAGTCACTGCCGTAAGAGAATGCATCCCGGTCTTTCCAAAAGGCATAATGGAAAAAAACGGACCATCCATAACCGTAATCCCTGTATTTTTTAACATATCAGAAGGCTTACAGAGAATAATTTCACAAAGCTCATACTTAATACCGAACAATTCTTTTTGGATTCCTTCCAGCTTATCAATTATCTGATTTACAGAAGCGTAAGTAGCATTCAACACATAAGAGCTTTCATAACTGCTGCCATCTGCCATTTCAACCAAAAACTTCTTATCTGCCTTAATAATCCTCTGAATTCTGGCATTAAAGATAAAGTCCACTCCAGCATGCTCCAGCAGCTTGTCCTCATAATATTTTTGCAGAATTTTGGCGTCATAGGTATACTCCTGCGTCAGAAAAGCACCATCGCACATCCCCGGATTAAAATACTTGGAGGCCGCCACCTCCTCACATTTAATTTCTGCTGCTCTACAGAACTCCTGAAACTGCTCTGCACTGGTCCACGAAAATTGATCTGAAGTTGCATAAATCTGTTCAAAGCAGTCATGAATGCAAAATCCAAAGTCCTCCACGAACCGCCTGAAATATCCGGCTGACTTGACTGCCGTAGTAAGACTTCTAGGATAGTGATAGCCCATATGCACTCTCGCCTGATTAATATAGGTTGCCCTCTGAAAGGGGGCATAATCATATTCCAGCACCAGCACATGCTGCCCCTTTTCTGCACAGAAATTGGCCGCATACATACCGTACAATCCGGCTCCGATAATTATTTTATCATACTGTTTTAACATAATAAGTTCCTTCTATTTTGCTTTAAATCCATCTTTGATCTCGTCCCCCATAAGCGTGCTTCTCTCCAGCATAAATTCATAACAGGTTCCGGGGTAAGTGTAGTAGGTATTGATTTCTCCATCCACCGAATAATAAACGGTATTTCCATTAATTTCATAGCTTTCTTCCTGTGCCTTGTCATAATCCTTCTGCCAGATATAATAAGGCTGCGTCAAATTCTGTTTTATGAACACACCTGCATCCGTAATATAATGATCCCAATAAGGGCTTACCGACATCACAATGCAAAATACCAGTCCTCCTGTCAGAATACTGTAGAAGCCTTTCTTCTGTTCACTAAGATAGTTTCCCACCGCAATCATTGGAAGCGCAAAAAGAAATGCGACCCCATATCGTATAAAGGGTGCCGTCAAAAACCACACTGCCAGACAACCAAAAACCGTCATTACCAATACAAATAAATCCCATCTGATTTTTCTGTGCCCTATCAGCTTTGATACGAATTGAACCAATAATAAAAAAATACCTATCAGCACTGCGCCAAGCAGCATCTGCTCATACCGTTCCTGCCCTTCCCACCAGATGGGAAACCACTGGGCAACCCCCCAGTCAATTTTATTCACATCGTACAGGCATCTCCCCCATACCTTAATCTGATTAGCGTCTACCAACAGATAAGCCTCCGGTATTTTCCATTCCACGTTAAAAATATCAATTCCGTTAAATGGATATAACAGCCAGCCGGAAATCAGATAATTTCTGATCAGAAAGGGAAGTACGAGCAAGAAGCCACTTCCCAGATAAGCTCCGATTTCCTTCCATCGCTTTTCTCTCACGAGGAAAATTGCCGGATAAATTACAATCAGAACCAGCAGACAGGCTGAAAATTTCAAAGTTACCACAAAAACTGCTGTTACCGCAAGCAGAGAATAAATTGTCACATCTCTTTCTTTTTCCATGTTCTCACACCATGCGGTAATTACAAACAGTACCAAAAACATGGTAGTGTAATCCGTGGCAGGTGACATACTCCCTGTTAAAATAACCAAGGTATAGAACAAAATCCCCACCCGCATCATATCCGCGATATGACTTTTATGATTTTTAAAGTTCTTAAGCCCATGAAACGCATAAATGCACATCATCACTTCCACAAAGCCGGTAGTAGTATGGAGAGATTGTCCAAAAAGCCAGTTCAGACTAAAGATAGAGGCAAATGCCAGATAAGCACTGTTATATGCAAAGTGAAGCTGGAGGTTTCCCATCCCTTTAATCAGACCATATTCTTCATACAGGCGGATTGCCTGTGCGTGATAAATATTGGTGTCTGTATGGAAAATGCCTCTGGATGCAAAAAAGGCAATAAAAATAACAAAGCACAGATAAAAAAATCCCTCCCACGAGCAAACAACAGAGAAGTACTCTTTCCAAAGCTCAGTAAGTTTTTTTCTTTGGATAAGTCCTAATGCAAGAGCCGCTGCCAGCATCAGCAGATGAGCCAGACATCCGATTTTTCCAATGATGCTGAAGCATTCCACATATACCGTAATTGCCATGATTCCCGTAATTAAATAATACGTCAATGGAAATTTCTTTTCCTTGAAAACTCCTGCTACCCCTGTTCCAACCAAAAGACAGACAAAAAAAATATAAATCCAGCTTAATAATGTTACAAGCATGCTCTATTCCCTTTCAGTTTCCTTTTTCTGCAAGACCACTTCATCTTTTCTATAAAACTTTGCTACCACAGTATTTACCCAATCTGACGGTTCTTCCTTGATATCTTCCCAGAGTAGAAGCTCAGGTTGTGCAGAAAGTGGGGCAAGTGTCACTTTATTTTCTTCCCCCAGTAGAAGCTCAATCCGTTCCTTCATTTCCCTGTCATACTGCCTTGCTTCTCCTGAAAGCAGGGATTTTGCGGCCAAGATACTGGTCATATTCTGTCCGTCATCTGTGATAATCAAATTTGCTGCAAAAAACACTCCGCAAAACAAAATCAACGCAAAGAACCCAATTGCATACTTTGTATAAATATTTCGCATCAATCTGTCAAAAGTGCCGGTTCTCTCTTCACAAGTATCAATCATTTGCTTTATCCAGCATATAACTGAAAACTCAGCCAGTATGCAGAAAACAATCCACAAGAAATATCTAATATTTTGTATTCTTCCTGCCCCTGCTGCACCGTAAGCATAAAGAGTTGGTGTAAAAGAGGATGCAAAAAGGCAAACGCCAATCCCAATGATCAGAGGATAAAAAAGGACACCTTTCCCTATTTTCTTTATTGGAAGACGCCATAAAAAAGGCATGAGAAACACAAGTCCAAGCAGCAGAAGAGGACCGCTCCATTCTACCATGTAACGATAAGCTTCATGAAAAGAATATAAAATCGCCCTGACCGGAGACCACGCTTCAAAGGATGCCTGTCGCACTGCATTCCCCGGTGCCAGACAATTAACCAGAAAGCCTGCCAGTGTTACCCCAAAAACTGCCAGCAGCTTTCCAGTTACCTTTTTCCTTTTGCAAAAAGAGCAAATCGTCAATAGCACTGTTAATTCCATGGTCAGTAATGCAGATACATAATTTCCTCCAGCAATCAAAACTGCTAGACACAGCAATCCAACCAGTTGCTTAATAGTACATTTGTCCCGGCAGACTACCACACACATATTAGCTGTCTGAAGCAACATCAATGAATAGAATATCACATAATAGCTTGCTCCATTCCACCAAAACAGTCCCTCCACCGGAGAAGGTAACATCTGTATAGATAAAATCGCTGCTATTCCTGCGACAATGTCTGCAATTCTTCTATCTCCCCCGAGAACATCTCCAGTTAGCTTCCTAAAAAAGTAGAATGTACTAAACAGAAATGCCAGTATGATGATATAAGTAACTAACACATAAAACTGTTCTCCAAAAACTGCAGGTTGCAATGCAAACAAAGCAACTCCCGCATAAGAACCTTGCCACTCAAAATAAACAGAATGAATCTTTTCTCCCACTGCTTTCAGCACGTTCAGAAGATTGTGGCTATCTACCCACGCATACCTTGCAAGGCATCCATAAGAATAGTCATCAGCACTGCTATGATTAAAAAAAGACAAACCCAAAATCGGTATCAAGCTTATAATTAGTATTAGAATAATGATTTTTTTCCAAAATGAAATTGTTTTTACTTTTTGCACAGCATAAAATTCCTTTCCACATATGTTTTATGATAACACAAAAAAGCCGGCACGCAAAGCATACCGGCATCTGTTTTACACATATTTTGATTTAATTGTTTTTTTCTTCTTCATAACTTAGGATTGCTTTCGCCAGAGCATCTGCATAAATCTGCCTTCCCTCGTCTGTCAGGTGAATGCCATCCTCTAAATAGTCTTCTGCCGTATAACCGTTAATACCCAAATCCTGATAGGCATTAAAGAAAAAGACCTGCTGTTCACCTGCTACATATTCGCAAATCCCCTTATAATCAAATAATGTGCCATATCCATTATTAACACTGTTTCCGTCTCCAATCATCCAACTGCCATTATAAAACTGCGCATAAGTAGGTGAACAGAGAATAATCGTTGCATCAGGTGCTACCCCTTTCAATGTTGCAACTGCGTATCTTAGTGCTCCTGCATAGGTTTTCACATCGTAAAATTGATCCTTATTATCCAACGGCGTTGCACTAAGGAAATCATTCATTCCATATTCCACAATAAAACAATCTGTCTTTGAAAAATCAATGTTTGGATTATCCAAAATAGTTTTGGCCGTATCATTTACAAAAATATCTGTAGGGATCTTTTTTGCAACCGCATTTACTATCCCAACCATACTTCTAGAGGTCCACTCTTCTAATCCAATCTGCTCATCTCCAGCAACTGCCGCACATGTTCCTCCTATCGCCAAATTGTATACATCAGCATCACATTCAACAGCAGTACGATAGGGAATACCAGTTCCATCCCTATAAGTATCAAATATACTATCTCCAAGAAATACCAGCTGTAACTCCTTGCCCTGTGGTTCAGTCTGATCTTCTTCGCTAATCACCTGCTCCTGTTCAGGCTCCACCAACATTTCTGCATCAATCTCAACCACTTCCGGCATTGCTGTTGCCTCCGGTGTTTCCTGAAGCACAGGCTCCTTATCAATCACTTCGCCTGTTTCTGTGATAATTACATTGTCATGCAAAATCTCATCATGCTTTTCCTCTTCTTTCTCCTGTAAACTGCATCCTGTAAACATCAAAACAAGAAGCACTCCTACAACAATCAAAAAAGAAATCCCTTTCCTATTCATGTTTCTCTCGATTCTCATATCCGACACTCCTTTTTTCGCTTTGCTCACTTCAAATTTCTAATTCCAATATAGGATAGCACAACTTTTCTCAAAAAACACATTCTCCAAATGATTTTAAGATTTTTTTCGTCAACCTTAAACTTTTCTTAATAACTTGATATTGATATTATTTTATTATCGGTTCACAACAAATATTCCATGTGATATAAGGTACACTGCAAAACTTTTCCCTGCTTACATTGCCAAAATCAATTTTCTTGTATATACTTGGAACTGTAAATATATCAACAGATTTATTCCACTTATGTATTTCATGCAAGGAGTTATTCAGGAAATGACTAAAAATGCCAAACTGTCTATCATTATACCCTCCTATAACGAGCAGGATAACATTCCTAGAACCTTTCACACCATAAAGGAAATACTGGACAATGCGTGCATTCCCTTTGAACTCATCTTCGTAGATGATGGTTCCACAGACCTTACCTATCCTCGCATTTGTCAGCTTTCCACAGAGTATCCTGAAATAAAAGGACTTTCTTTTTCAAGAAACTTTGGAAAAGAAGCCGCTATTTTTGCGGGACTTGAAGCTGCATCCGGCGCTAGCTGCATCGTCATGGACTGTGATCTGCAACATCCTGCCCCACTGCTTCCTGACATGTATCGACTTTGGGCAGAAGGATACGAAATTGTGGAGGGAATAAAGTCCTCCCGGGGGCGTGAAAATCCCCTGCATACCATGTGTGCCAATTGCTTTTATCGTCTGATCAGCCGGGCTGTAGGCATTGATATGTCCAAAGCCTCTGACTTTAAACTCATGGATCGGAAGGTTGTAGATGCGCTGTTGCTTATGCCCGAACGTGCTCCATTCTTCCGAGCACTTTCCTCATGGGTAGGTTTTAAGACGACCACCATTCCATTTGATGTGCAGGAACGTTCCATCGGTTCCTCCAAGTGGTCCGTATGGAGCCTTACCAAATATGCAATCCAGAACATCACTTCCTTTTCCGGTATCCCGATGCAGTTTGTGACCCTCATGGGCTGGGGCATGCTGATTGCATCACTTGCCCTTGGCATTCAGTCCCTATACAAATATTTTTCGGGTATGGCTTTGGAAGGCTTTACTACTGTCATCCTACTACAGCTCATCATCGGCAGTGTCCTCATGATCAGCCTTGGGATTATTGGTCACTATATCTCCAAAATTTATGACGAAATCAAAGCAAGACCTCGATATATTATCAGCAAAAGATGCGGCTGCTAAAAGCGGCCGCATTCCTCTATCTTCCAATACTATAATATTCAACTCCGGCTTTTTTCATTTCTGCCGGCTGAAACAGATTTCTTCCATCATAAACAAGAGGTGTATGCATCTTTTCCTTGAACTCTACAGGAGTTACCGATTTGATTTCCGGCCATTCTGTAAATATAAAGCAGATATTCGCTTTCTTTAAGGCTTCGTCCACAGATGAGACATAGGTCATAGAACCTTTGTCAAACTTTCCCTCAGGAAATAGCTGTTTAGAACGATCCGTTCCTTTTGGATCATACGCATATACATCTGCCCCTGCTTCCAAAAGCAGTTTCAGATTATCAATGGAAGGAGCTTCTCTCAAATCATCCGTTCCTGCCTTAAATGTAAGTCCCAGCACAGCCACTTTCAGACTGCTAAAGGAGATCATGCGTTCCTTTGCCTTGTTAAAGAGCCTGGTTTTTTGTGCACTGTTCACATCCACACATGCCTCCACTGTCTTTAACTGATAGCCATGTTCTTTTGCCAGAAACTTCAGTGCCTTCGTGTCTTTAGGAAAACAACTTCCCCCGAAGCCAATCCCTGCATTCAGAAACCGTGCACCGATTCTCTCATCATAACTCATCCCCTTTGCCACATCGGTAATGTCAGCCCCTACCAACTCACAAAGATTTGCAATGTCATTCATATAAGAAATTTTTAATGCTAAAAAATCGTTGCAGGCATATTTAATCATTTCTGCTGAACGTCGTTTGACAGAGACAATGGGAATTCCAAAGGGTTCATAAATTTTCTGAAGAAGTGCCTCTGCTTCTCTGCTCTCAGTTCCAATAATAATCCTCGCTGCATGCAGGGTATCATGTACCGCAGTGCCCTGTGCAAGAAATTCAGGATTAGATGCTACTTCAACCTTTACATCATGCACCAGAAAATCCTTGATAAACTGCTCCACCTTATCATTGGTTCCCACAGGAACTGTAGATTTCACTACCACAAGACAATCCTTTTCAATACTTTCTGCAATCTGTCTGGAAACCGCAGCAATATAACTCAAATTGGCACTTCCATCCGGCATCTCAGGGGTTCCCACTCCGATAAAAATTGCATCTGCATCCCGATAGGCATTCTGATAATCAGTAGTATAATGCAGTCTTCCTTCTGCATTATTCTTTTTCATAAGTTCTTCTAGCCCTTCCTCGTAGATGGGGGAAATTCCCTGACGCATTATCTCAACCTTTTTTTCATCCACATCCACACAGGTTACATCATAGCCCTTTTCCGCAAAACATACTCCGGCTACCAGCCCCACATACCCTGTACCTGCCACTGCAATTTTCATCCGTCTATTCTCCTTCCTTTTCTATGTATTACCATTTGTTCAAAACACCTCAATATCTGAACAAGCCCCACTGCAGCTATCGGAAGCAAAAATATAAAGTATCCTAATATATACCTTCCTTTGGCTTCCCAAATCATATGAAATAAAAAGCCCCCGAACACATTTAGCATTAGATAAGCTCTTTCCAACCGCCAATTTCTGATAAGATAAACACTTCCCGCTACGCTGCAAGTCAACACGAGCAAATGATAAAAGTTCATCATCTGTGAAAGAATGCGCCTACCCATTCCATAAATAAAAATATCCGCCAGTGGAAATTTATTTTCAGTATACCTGCTTGACCATTCATTTACTATCAGCGATTGAAATGTGGGATCATTCCACTGGGAAACAAATTTTTTGTAAAAAAAGTAAATTGCTGCTTTAGGATATTGCACAAACCTCTGTAAAGATTCCTGTATATTTTCCAGACAAGCCTCAGTCGTTTCCTGTCTGTCAAACCCATTCTCTCTGTAAACATTCATATTATACCCATTGTACCATCCACACCCATTATCCGTTTCTTTTGCTTCTTGCAGGCTCATTGCAATCCAAGCCAATTTAGGGACACCCCTATCAATCTTTTCAATTCCGGCACGACTGGTATAAACCATATTTACAGTCTGCACTCCTATCTGCGATAAAAAAACAACTCCTATTATCGCAATAAATATACCCCATCGCTTTGTTTGAAACATTTTCAAGAGCATCGTAATCATAAATGCAATGAGAAGAACATTAATATTTGATTTTACCACTACGGCACACATAAAAAGAAGGCCTGTTAGTAATAAGTATCTCCATTGGTCTGTTTTCAAATAACGGATTGTCCAGTACACAGCTCCCATTCCCAGTGAAATTCCTATGATATCTCCATATACAAATGTAGCATACATGAATAATGGCAGCATGCCCATGGAAATCAAAGCTTCCCACTTTACAACCTGTTCATTCTCAAATAATTCCCATGTAATTCTATTTAACAGATAGATAATCCATATGATTGCTATAACATTAAGTACCTGAAATGCAATATAATTTTCTATTCCAAACAACCTATATATCAGCTCTAACAAGGCAATCATCCCAAGCTGAAACGGAAAACCTTGAAGATATGTTCCTTCTTCAAATGCCTCATAATTACCCTTCATAAACTCAATCGCACTATTACTTAAAAATTCACTGTCGCAAACCGCACCGCATCGAAACAGCAGTACAAAGAATAGGCTCAATCCTGCTGCCCACGCGCAACTAATGTAGCAAAAATACTTTCCCCCAATTCTCCTATGAGATATATATTGATTTATCCAATACAGGATTATTCCCCCAAAAACAAGGAGCATCATCAGCAGTACAGGATGATCGTTTTTATATGAAGGTACTTCATTTACCATATACAGTTCAAAATATGTGGTTTTTAAAAGGCTGAAAATGCTGGTCAGCATCAAAACAAAGCAAATGGGGACTAAATACAAATATGTCAGTTTCCTTGTCATAATAACACCTATCAGTTCTGGTAATAGTCCAAAAACCACTCTGCAAACTTGGATAATCCCTCTTCAATTGTCGTGGAGGGCTTAAAATCATAATCCTCCATCAGTTCCCGTACATCTGCATAAGTTTCATAGACATCGCCCGGCTGCATCGGCAGATATTCCTTCTTTGCTTCCCTGCCCAAACACCTTTCCAGCACCGCAATATAATCCATTAACTTCTCCGGCTTGTTATTACCAATGTTATAAATTTTGTAAGCTGCACCATTCTCATCCTGTACAGGAGCATTGCATAGAATATTTTCAATTCCCTTTACAATGTCATCAATATAGGTAAAATCCCGCAACATATCCCCATGATTATAAATCTGAATAGGCTCATCTGCCATAATCTTCTTTGCAAACTTAAAATATGCCATATCCGGTCTACCCATAGGTCCATAGACCGTAAAGAAGCGAAGTCCCGTCAAAGGAATCTGATATAGCTTACTATAAGAATATGCCATTAATTCATTAGATTTCTTGGTCGCAGCATATAAACTTACCGGCTTATCTACTTTATCCTGTGTAGAGAAAGGAACCTTCTTATTTCCACCGTAAACCGAACTTGAAGAAGCAAACACCAGATGTTCCACCGGATAGTTCCGACAAGCCTCCAAAACATTAAAAAAGCCTACGATGTTAGACTGAACATATGCATCCGGGTTGTCAATACTATAACGTACTCCAGCCTGCGCTGCTAAATTTACTACAATCTGTGGTGCAAACTCCTTAAACACATCAAATACAGCTTCCTTATCCGCCAAATCTCCCTTCACAAAGTGATACTTGGGGTATGTTTCAAGAATGGAAAGTCTATCCTCCTTGAGGGTTACCTCATAATAATCATTCATGTTATCAAGACCAATAACTTCTGCCCCCTTCTCGAGCAATGATTTGGATAAAAAGAAGCCAATAAATCCAGCTCCGCCGGTTATCAGATAACGTTTAGATACATCCAATACTTTCATAAGAATACCCTTTTCTACTACAATATTTTTTTAACGATTATATTCTATACTGTATGAGGAATTTAGTCAAATTGATTTAATATCTCCTCTATATATCTAAATCCACAAAAACCATTTTCATCCATCAGCTTTTCCACATCTGCCCCCGCAGGAATTTTGACTTGACATTGCTCTCCCCGGTACTGATAATCCACAATCACAGTCACATCCGGTCTGCTTTTTATTGCCTCAAAAACATTCCTGTCAAAGCTCATCCATCGGTCTGTGCTAATGTTCACTTTGCTGTCTCCTGCACCTAAAATCGAAGCAGCCGTCTCCCTCAAAAAAGTTGCATAGGCTGAGTTTGGAACTTCCACATACTTAAAAACTGCGCCACATATAGAACATTGATACGCAAGTACACCATCACTTGTCGAAGTCGCCTGTTTTACTAAAAAATATTCCATATTATGATTGCAGGATACGTTTTCGTCTTTCTGCCCTTCCGTTTCTGTATGTGCTACTTCCACCGTAACTTCGTATTTTCCATCTACTTTTCTTACTTTGTAATAGTCGCGGGAACTATATTGCCTGATATTTGTTCCATAGTCCATAGTGACAACAGCCAGATAGGTTCCTTCTTCTACCTCCAGAGGCTCTGTCTTTTCCTCCCCTGAATCAGAGAACGGAAGTCGCTTCTGGGTCTTAAGTACTGTCGTATCATTCTCCATTTTGTATAAATATAATCTCATTTCACAGCCACTGTAATCGGTATAATTTTGGTAACTGCATTGTGCGATCACTCCGCATCCGTCGTCGGTCTCGGCTACCACCAGATTTGTAATTGCAGGAGCCTCTGCTGCCTGTACCTGCATCGTCATCCCCAGTTCTGCCACTACCAGAACCAGCCCTGCCATCATCACAGCCATCACGCTTCTTTTCCATTTTCTTCCTACCATTTTTTCTCCATCCTTTCTTCTTTGGCATAATGCTGTCATTCACAAATCGGCACATCTTCAAACAGTTCTTCAATTGCCACACAGAGCACCTCAGCCATGGCTCGCAGTTCAAAGTCTGTTACAGTCCTCTCATGACTTTCTATTCTGGAAATAGATCCCCTGCAAATATAAATTGCATAAGTTTCCAGCTTTTCCGAAAGTTCCTTTTGGCTGAGTTTTCGTTCCACCCTGAATTTTCTGATCTTTTCTCCGACAACATTCTGCGCTTCATAATCAATAATTCGTGCCATATTTTCTCTCCATACTGTTTGACACAAACATTTTATTATACTTGATTAAGTTTTGTGTCCTATTACAGGACATACACTTTACGCATTCATACAAAAGTTATTTTTTCATGTGAAGCAACACAAAAAAATACAGACAGCCAACACCAAATTGACTGTCTGCATCATATTTCTCATTATTAACTTTTATAAAAACACATCCATATTTAAAACTAAAATACCGCATACATAAATGCTTCCGAGCTGGTGGCATAGCTCATGGAAAACTGGATTAATACTAGCATCGTATAATAAACACCCCACCGTAACACAATGCTTTTTCTGCTTAACAATGCAAATACATCTATCCCTCTTTCTGACAAATAACTGTAAATAAATACAAGCACAATTGCAAGTAGAATAACAGGAAGCACTTTAACTGACAATACATCTGACATCAGAGAAGACATCCTCGGCACAAACTGTGCCAAACCAAAATGCGTAATGGTATTTTTAAAGCAAAGCATACAATCATCAAAATTCACAATTCGATCAAAATACCAGCCGATATTTACTATTAGGAAGGTTCTAACCACGCAAAAAATATGATACCACTTTGCATTCTCTCTGACACGCAGGGCTTCCTTCCATCTTACAAAAACCGGTGCAAGCAGTTCTGCCATTGCAATGACAATACCATTATACAGCCCCCAGAGAATAAAATGCGACTGTGCTCCATGCCAAATCCCTACGATAAAGAAAACAAGGATATTTCCAACACACGCCGGGAGCACGCGTCCTACATGCTTTCCTAAATGGTTCATCCCCCATTTTCCTACACGCTGCATGGGCTTCGTCAATGCAAAAGGATAAAACACATAATCCTTCATCCACGCACCAAGTGTGATATGCCATCTTCGCCAAAAATCAGCCAATGATACTGCAAAATAAGGTTGACGGAAGTTGGGCATCATTTGGATTCCAAACAGTCCGGCTATCCCCATGACCAAATCAATCCCCCCGGAGAAATCCGCATACTGCTGGGCAGAATACATTAAAATTCCAGCCACAATCACACTTCCCGGCATATCTTTTGTAGGTGCATCTAAAATGACAGAAATGGCATCCACCAGAAGATTAGCAATAGCATATTTCTTCATAAGTCCAAATAAAATCAGGAATAGCGCTCTCTTGATTCCCTCCCAATCAAAGCCGTGTGATTGAAAAAACTGTCTTTCCATCTGTGGAAACCGATTGATAGGTCCCTGTATCATCTGTGGAAAGAAAGAAACAAATAGCAAATATTTAAAATAATTCTTTTCTGCCTCATATGCCCCATTATACTGATCGATTAAATATCCCACTGCCTGAAAGGTGTAAAAAGAAATACCCAAAGGCAACAGAATTCCCAAAGATATTGCACCCTGCTCAGGATTCAGCACTCGAATCAGACCGTTATAAATGGTCTGCCAATACTTAAAATACGCCAAAATACCAAAATTTATCAGCAGCGTAGCTATAAGAATTATTCTTTTTCTTCGCACCATCACTTTCTTTAATGTCTTACGCTGTTCCTTTGTAATTCCATCAGCTTTTTTAGCTATCTGGAATTGGCAAACCTGCTTTGACATCAAAATCCCTGCCATATAAGTAGTAAAGGAGGTAATTCCAATAAAGATGAGATGCTCTACTCCCGAAAATGCGTAAAAAATAATACTTGCCGCCAGCAGGCATACCCATTGAAACTTTTTAGGCACCACATAATACAGTATGAATAAAACAGTTAATAAAATTAAAAATTCCAGGGAAAATAAATTCATTTCAATTCTTCATCCTTAATTTCTACTCTGTTCGTGATTACTCCGTCAACCGCTGCCATAATGAGATAACCACCATCCACTCTTTCCGCCTGACAGTCTATCTGCAGTTCCTTTCTGTTGGCAAGCGGTGTAATCGCAAGTTCACTTTCCTCCCATTCAACCAGAATTCCCAAAATACGCGGTTCCTCTACCGCCAACTTTGCTTCGTAGCTATCCATAAACAGTGTTCTCTCTTCTACCTGCCCAGTAAAGAAATCGGAAAAAACCTTTCCAAACACCTTTGCCCCATCCTGATTTAAGTGATTGTCATCGTTAAAGTAGCTGTCCTTATCCAAAGGGAGTATCGACGGGTTACACAGATTGAAATCATAGTACGGCACACCATATTCGCTAAGGAGCTCCTGTACTGCTGCAACATACTCATCATAGTTCTGCACCTGTGACAGGTGAAAATCAGTTACAGGAATACTTACAAAGGTTAGCTGAATATCTCTTCTTTCACAAAACGCGATAATTTTCTGCAAATTTTCCTGCTGTTCCGCCGGAATTATAAAGTTACGTTTCTGAAGTTCCTCGCCGCTCCACAAGGTTCCCTCTTCCACTACCGTTCTTGATGCTATGTGACCTTTTCCCGCATAAGAGCTATCCCTGTCTACATAATCACGATAACCACGGCTTGATTTCTTCTGCAAAATTTCTATAATTTTCTTAGGATTAGCTGTATAACCTCTTCCCTTATGTAGTGGCATGAAGCTGTTCACATAATAATCAAAAGAAGTTGCGTTCAAAAGATACTCCACTTTCCGCATGGATGGTTTCATGTAATCCGAGATAATATAAATGCTCTCCAAGTTGGGGATCTCTCGCATCACAATGGAATAGTCCAGATCCACGTAAACCTGTTTCAAATCGTGGTAACGATCTGCCTCCTTAATCAATGCAAGCGTTGTCTCAAGCCCCTGTGATGAACTTCCCGCATTAAAGGTATTCATTCCAAATCCTTCATCCATTACCACCGGGTCCACTCCCAACTGACAGTGCGATGCCCCGCAGAACAAAATATCTATATTCTTCTCCTCGGTATACAGATCATGCAGCATTACCCGTGAAATAGTCATTGTGTCATCTAATATGGCATACTTAATCAGAGCCTGCCCTCCAATGAAAATCGTACAAAATATAATAATTTTAACAATTAGCTTTAAGTTTTTCATTTATTTCTTCCTATCAGTCACAGGAATTTATTGGATAGCTTGGGCTTCCTGCACGAAGTTTTTCGATGCTTCCATCTTGCTTCTTTAGATAAATTTCTGGCAAATCCCGGCTCAGGAACAAATAGTTTCCCTCTGTTACCGAATAAGCTCCAATATTTTCAAATATCAAAACATCACCGATAGCCGGTTCTGTAAGTGCCAATCCCCGTACCAAAATATCCGCAAAGGTACATAGGGCACCGCATATCATATACTCCTTCTGATGTACATCTCCCGGTGTCTGTCCTGAGTCTTCGTTCCTCTTCTCATGTACAATACTTGGTGTCCGCATCGCCATATTGGAACCATAATAATTCACATGATGAATTCCCCCATCCACCAGACAATAATTTCTCTCTCCTGCACTCTTGATATCAACAATGCTGGTAAAGTATTTCCCACAGGAGGCTGCAATATAACGTCCAAGTTCAATATCGATTCGAAATGGAAATTTTCGTTCTACAATATACTCCTTCATCTGCTGAACTAACCCAAAAGGTGCGCTAAAGTCATCCCCCTGAAAATATGGCACTGCAAACCCCGGACCATATTCCAGTATCAGACTTTCCAGACCGTATTCTTCCTTAAGCTTTCGGATCAATTCTGCTGCAGTCTCAATCTCTTTCTCATACTTGTTTCCTTTTTTCTGTGTTCCAGTAAAATAATGGATGCCCTCTACACAAATATTCTCCATGGACTGCTGTTCTTCTATCACCTGTAGAAGCTCACGTTCCTCCATGCCGAACTGTGCACCGCTTGATAACCGTGGCATAACCTTGATGGTTCTGGACACATCCATTCCTTCTACATGCTCACCAAGGCACTCCTTCAACAGTCTCCAATGAGTAAGGGATTCCAAAGTAATTACCTCCACTGGATAGGCAAGTGCCTTCTCTATATTTTCTCTGGTCTTTACCACTCCCGAAAAGAGGATTTTACTTCCCGGCACTCCATATCTTCTACATATTTCCAGTTCCCCGGGCGAGCATACCTCAAACTTATCTACCACATGTAAAAGGCTTGGTATTAAGAAAGGATTCGCCTTGATTGCATAGCAAACCTTTCCACCCCAGGCTGACAGCTGCTGTCTGATCTCCTGAACCCTGCTGATACACTCTGTCTCATCGAACAGGTAACAGGGCGTCTTAAAACCATTTCTATCCATCGTTTCAAAATATTTTTTTTCTCTCATAAATTCTCCTGACTATTCCCACATGGTTTTATCAATATTAACCTCATACATTTTCTCTGATTCGTCATCAAGTGAGCGGCATTTTATACGCAGTGTCATTGGAAACGCAATTATATCCTTGGACAACATGCACTCATTTTTTTCGCTGTACTCCTGTAAGATAATCACCTTTCCATCCTTTTCAAATTCAAATTGATACTCTGCCTGCGTTCCTTCCTTATGCAATAGTTCCCCGACTATTTTTCTATTACCTTCCTGATCTATTTTCTCTGTATGAAGTGCACAAGCTGCAATGTCTTCCATGCTATTTTTCATCTCATCCACAGAAGAATAAAAGTAAGAACTCACTTCTTCGTCATGCAGGTGCTTTTGCAAGACTTCACAGTAATATTGACTGATGATGTCTGCACCATCAGCCCCTACATGTTCCATACTGCTCATCTTTGCATCTGGAAGAAAATGTTCTCTGCCCTTCAACAAATTCAAGTTATCGTAAATAATCCCCTTCTCCTGTGCATATTTCTTGAAAAAGTAATCACATTCGTTATATCCCTGTGTTCCATACACTGTACTGATTGTAAGCGGCGTAGATACCAAAAACAGGCGTAATCCTTCTTTCTTACATAATTCTACAATTCGGTCGAGATATGCCATTTTATCCCAGTCAATATTTTCCTCCTCCCATGTCTGGGATATATATATTCCCGCACCCGTACCGAAGACTTCTGTCTCTCTGGTAAATCCAAGGTCTTCATACACCATTCCACCACCTGTATAAATTCCCTGCCTGTACTCCTTTGAAAGCTTCTGCTTCAAATTAACCGGAATGTCATATACATTATTGCGATATTGATAGGACTTCAAAAAATAAATATATTCAGAAGGCGCAAAAACGTCCAACATAAACTCGGCTTTAATGAGAGGAGACTTAACTCTTTCCAGTACAACCAAGTCACGTTTCAGAACCCTGTCTTCTTTTAACACAGTCTGATAATCCAGTCCAACTACTACATACTTTAAATCATATTGTGCCAAAATATCCTTTAAATAATAATAGGTGCCGGCAATTCCCTGAGATCCTGTACCCGCATTAAATGCACAATTCACCTCCTCCATGTTCTCAGTAAAAATAGAGGGTATAAATGTAGTACTTACTCTGGAATTACCAATAAAGACCATATCCGGCTGCTTGTTTTCCTCTGTTTTCTGCTCCAGTTCCAATTCAAGATAATGTTGAAATGTAATCGGTTCCAAAGCAAATCCCAAAACTTGTTCAAATGCCAGCAACATCAGCATCAGCAACACGATTTTTTTAAAATTGTGCATACATAAAGCCCTCCGCCGCATCTGCCCCTATATATCCAAACAATAAAATTGAATAAAGAAGCATTATATAACATACATATCGAGGTACAGTCGGAATACGATGCACAAGTTCGTCAATGCTAAAACCCTTTTCCTTCAAAATATCTATCATTAACATTAATGCAATTCCCACCACTAAAATCCATAAATCGCTTACCTCCAGACCAGGGAACAGTTCAAGTGGACTGAAAAATAATTGCCAATTCCGATTGTAGATAAGCGATTTGCATTTCATAAAAATACCATAAATCGATTGTGTATCAGATACCATTTCTGCAAAACCAAAAATCAAAAAAGTTCTTGCCATCTGCACCAATTGCCAAATTCTGTTTTCATCCGAAATATGAAGTCTATTCTTTGCCTTAGTGTATAATGGTTTAAACTGCATACTGGTCACAATACAGAACAGATTAATCCATCCCCATAACAGATAATTCGGAGAGCCGCCATGCCATAATCCTGTCGCGCTCCACACCACAATCAGTGCAAGATAACTTGGAATCAGCCGGGCCGTTGCCGAAGACACTAGATTTTTACATTTTTTAGAAATATTTTGCACCGGCTTGCTCATTGAAACAGGATAAAATAAATAATCCCTGAACCATGCGCCAAGCGTAATATGCCATCTTCTCCAAAATTCCTGCATCGTTCTTGAGAAAAACGGCGTATTAAAGTTCTCAGGCACCTTAATGCCAAAGCACTCAGATACACCAAGTACAATATCCATGCAACCTGAAAAATCAGTATATAATCGAAATGCAAACGCTATAGTAGCAATAAATATATACATCCCCGGATATGATTGATAATCGTTATATACTGTACTCACAAGGATCGCCAGACGTTCAGATATCACCAGCTTCTTAAAGAATCCCCACAGTATCCTCTGCATTCCAAAGGTAACAT
>JAQXLK010000163.1 GCA_029012085.1 Clostridiales bacterium | reverse complement strand
GTCCATTGATGCAAACACATAAGCAAAATGCGATATAAATGCAAAGACAAACAAACGCTTCGTATATTTATTTATATCCTTTGTATAGTGGTATCCTTCTGCTATAAAATAACACATAATAGGACAGGTTATTCTTCCGATCATATGTAATATAATAGGAATAATTTCCTTTGGATACCCAGGATAAATCATCCATGTGATATGGTCTATAGACATTGCAATAATCGCAATGATTTTTATCATATTAGAGTCTAATAATTTTTTCATAACCACTCCGTAAAATCCCGATTTGCATCATTCAATCAACTCTTACAGATTTCATCCCAAGCCTTTTCGCACTTTCCAACCCTGCTTTTACTGTCGTTTCATTTGACGCAGAAACAGCAAAACAGCAATGCCGGATATTACCAGTCCATAGCCCAATACCCAAATCAGATGTGGAAAGACATTTGCCCAGTTGCCATTAAGAACTGCTCTTTCTAACTCTACGGCATGAACAAAAGGCAGGGCATAAGCGATTTTCTTAAAAACTCCGCCTACAAGATTAAGATCAAACCAAATTCCCGAAAGCCATGCGGCAAGGTTGGTAAACAGCGCACCGCAAATGCCACCTACCTGCTTAGTATTGAATACACTTCCACACAGCAAGCCCACAGCAATAAAAAGCAGGGCTACCGGCAGGATAAAGAAAATAGCATATAAAATCGTAATCGTTATAGGAAGCCCCAGTATCATTGCCGCAAGATAGCAAATCACGCTCTGCATCAGCCCAATCGGCAGAACAGGCAGTACATATCCGAAAATAAAATCCGTCGCGGTCAGCGGAGTGGTGTAAAGCCGCTGCAAAAGGGCGCTTTCCCTGTCTTTTGCTATTAAAGTTGCAGAAAAAAGCGTCATAAAGGAAAGTCCAAATACCGTAATTCCGGGAGTAAGGCTTTCAATTTCAAACAGACTGACAGGTATGTTTGCCTGTATTGCGGAAAGCAAAAGTAAAAGCACAAGAGGGAAACCCAGACCAAATCCCAAATTTAACGGGTCCCGCAGGATTTCCTTTGCAGTTCTCCCTGAAAAAGTCAATAATCTCATTTTGCTTCCTCCTTTACAATTTTGACGAAAGCATCTTCAAATTTATCGGTGCCTGCTTTCTCTTTCAGTTCCTTTGCTGTTCCAATGGCAAGAAGCCGCCCAGCTTTCATGATACCGATGCGGTCGGAAAGCTCCTCCGCTTCTTCCATGTAATGTGTTGTCAGGATGATTGTGATTTTTCCTTTTAGAGAACGGATTGTGTCCCACAATTCACTTCTGGCAATCACATCCAGTCCTAAAGTCGGCTCGTCCAAAAACAAAATTTCCGGCTCACCAATCAAAGCCATAGCAATACTCAGCCGTCTCTGCCAGCCACCTGAGAGCTTTCCTGCCTTTTTGTGAAGAATCTGCATCAGTTCAAACTGTTCAGACAGCTCAGATACCTTTGTCTTTTTCTTTTCTTTTGGAAAGCCGTATACACCGCACATGAGCTCCAAATTTTCCTTTACGGTCAGATTCGGGGCAACTGCCGTTTCCTGCGGCGATACGCCAATAATTTTTTTGACCTGTGCTGCATCCTTTGTAATGCTGTTTCCAAGTATTATCGCATCTCCGTCTGTTGGCTTCGTTAGACAAGTCAGCATCTTAATGGTAGTAGTTTTTCCTGCACCGTTAACACCAAGCAGGGAAAATAAATCCCCCTTCTGTATCTCCAAATCAAGCCGTTTTACCGCTGTCAAGTCTTTATAATTTTTTGTTAACTGTATTGTCTGAATAGCATTCATGTGTTTTCTTCCTCCTATGTAACGGATTAGTACCCGCTACAAATTGTCATTTTTCACTCCCGACAATATGAAGCAATTTCAGCAGGTTTTCTTCTTTTATCAAAGCAATCCCCTGGCCTTCATCCCCTAAGACGACAAGGTTATCTCCCGACTTGATATGGAAAATCTTTCTTGCCTTGACCGGAATCACGATTTGTCCTTTTTCACCCACCTTAACCATTCCAAAGATATGTTTGCCCTTGGGCGGTATCCCAAGTCCCATTCCGGTTGACTTTTCATAGCAAATCAAATCATCCACCGTAATGCCGAATACATCAGCCAGCGCCTTGCATTTTTCAATATCCGGAAGAGATTCGCCCGTCTCATATTTAGAAAGGGTCTGTCTGGAAACGCCAATCTTCTCTGCCAGTTCCTCTTGGGACAGCGAGTGATATTTTCTCAACTCCATCAAATTATCCGCAAACATTATTTTCCACCTCCAATTCCGCAGACGCACCATCTCAAAACCGGGATGCGTCGAATGATCTCATAGAGAATAAGTGCTCCGGCAAAGGCGGCTGCACCCACCAACAAATACATAGCCAAGGGCGGCAACGAGATGTAGAGATGTAAATACCACGCGCAGGCAGAGAGGGGCAGGTAGTGGAACAGGTAGAGCCCCCATGCTTTCCGACTCATAAAACGTGAGAACGAATTTTCAAAATTGCCCCACTTTTTCATAACCGAGAGAACTGTCAGAGTGGCAATCCAAGCGTAAACGTTGCACAGGAAAGTGTCCAACACCTGATGCTCAGCATAGGGTTTGCCCCAAAAGACGAACACAAAGCCAATACCTAAACCCAGCGCCGCCAGGGAAAGGGGAAGCCACCATTTTTCCAGTCTTTCCATAACTGCATCGTGTGAGAAGATAAAATACCCCAAGAAGAATCCCACGCCGTAGATGCCGAAGCGGTACACCACAATCACCGGCGTGTTTAAAATCTGGGCAGCACCCCAAATCACGGGAGTCAGACAGAGCAAAACAGGAAGATTCGCCTTTTCACACAGCCCGTAGAGTCTGTCTTTCTCTATTTTTCGGATTAGAAGCAACAGAAGAGAAAATACCCAGAGCAATTGTATGTACCATAAAGGACCTATGCCACTGATTGCCATTATTACAAACAGAATCGGCTTAGGTACGGCAGACATATTCTCAAATGCGCCGCCGATTACCATGTTGTAATAGCCCGAAATCCACCAAAAAACAAACAAGCCTATGGTAGATGGAACCAGCAGCTTTGTCGTTCTGCTTTTCAGAAATTCCTTCCCTGAATGCCCATTCAGATAAAATCTTGCGCTCATGCCGGAAATCACAAACAAAAGCAGCATGAACCAGGGATAGATAAAATACAGATAGGTATCCTGATACTGAACCGGTGTAAAAGGTCCAATCACACCGCTAGTTACCACGCTATTGAACATATAAAACACATGGTAAATTACAACGATGACTACAGTCATCCATCTGATGTTGTCAATGTATGTTTTTCTCATATTTGTACCACCTTTGCTATTATTCTTAACGTCATGTTAGCATTGATGGGGCAATATTTC
>JAQXLK010000162.1 GCA_029012085.1 Clostridiales bacterium | reverse complement strand
CTCGGTCTTCCCATACACAACGTATGAATTGGTACTGCCTCACTTATTCTGCAAAGCCACTCATATATTCCAAATATCCACCTTGCAGGTAAAGCAAGCATCCCTGCTGCCTGCAAGAAAAATAATCCACTCACACCACACAAAATCAGACACATCAGTAATATACTCATTAACGGAACAACGAAAAGATTTAATAAAAACCCCCATACCGGAATCTCATAAAAAAACCAAAGCATCACCGGAAATGTCATAATCTGTACACTGACACTAACCCCTAACCCATCTAACCACTTGGGTGCATCCTTAACATATTGTTTCCACACCGGTACCAGCCAGGTAATACCAAGAATCGCACCAAAAGAAAGTAAAAAACCAACCTGAAACATCTGATAAGGATTCATAATCAGCATAACCAGCAAAGCAACCGCAATCGCTGTTATGGCATCATAACGCCTGCCAGACACCTCCGCTCCCATCATAAGGATCAGCATAATCACCGCCCGCAGAGTCGCTCCGGAAAGTCCCGTCATAATTCCATATAATACAATAAAGCATCCACCAATTAAAGCTGACAAACCATAGCTTCCAAGCAGTTTACGCAGGAGTTGATATAAAGTTCCTCCTATCATTGCAATGTGCAGTCCCGAAATCGCTATTAAGTGTGCAATTCCATTTTTTTGATACATCTCCTTAACATCAGCGTCTAAGTTTGCCTTATCACCTAATACCATTGCACCAGCAAGAGAAGCATTTTTTTCGTCCAGGACATTCCGATACACTTGAAGCAGCTTTTGCTGACTCCGAAACAGGATATATCTCAGACAAAAGGGAGCTCGATATTTTTTTGTCACGCTTGCTTCTTCCACTTTTAAATAATTTCCATTACCATACTGATAACTTTCTTCATCATATCCACCGGGATTCACTGCCTTTTCAAAAGAAACAGCCTTTCCTTCCAGCCAAATCCGCTCTCCCGGCATCAATTCTGTTTCCGGCACACTTACTACGATATGAACATGATACCTTCGTTCCTTTAGAAAGTCTGACCTTACCACATACTGAATTTTATCTTCCTTTTCCTGTCGTCTTATCACAACACCGGACAGCTCCACCGGCGTATTCTTAAGGCTTTGGCAAAAACGAATTTTTTCTTTTACTGTCATCATATTCATCATGCCAAATAAAACAAAAAATATACCCGCCCATAATACCCAGCGTTTTTGAAGCACCTGCATTTGAAAACAACAGGAGGATTTTTTATTTATCAATTGATAAATTGCCGCAATGATAAAAACGAAACCACTCATTCCGGCAATCACAACAACCATTTGACTTATTGTGAAATAATACCCTAGCACCTCTCCAAGCACAAACAAGATTACCCAATAAATCATCGGTCTTTTCAATTATTTTTATTTACTCCTTTTTTTCTTCTAATTTTATCTCTGTTGAAGAATTCTTTTCTTCCCCGGAACTTTCTTCTCCCTCTTCCTGTTCAATTAAGTCCAAATTTCTTTCAAATAAACCATCAAACGGCATAGTCTCCCGAAAAAATGGTTTTTTTTCACCATTTTGCAAAAATTGTACTTTGGATATTGTCGGAAGCTCTACTAATGAATTTACAACAGAATAGACGATAATATCATTGCGTATTGGATTCTCTGTATTGTAAAATTCATCACTAAAATCAACATAACAAATTCCATCTTTCACAGAAATATTACGTATAGTTGTATCTTTTGTTATAGTAGCCCTATATCCAGCTTGTTCCGGACCTTCTATAAGCGCATTCACCACAATCTCCGGCAAAGAAACATTATTTGATATCTCTATGGATTTGTGATATTCTTTCAATTCTTCACCATTAGAAGACGCAAAATACAAAACAATATTCCCCTTTTGCTTATATCCGTTACTATTTCCAAATGACATAGCAAAAGAGTCTGCATCAAAAATCTCCGTAACCGTAGCTGTCTCAGCATCCGGATTCGTCAAATCTGTAAGGGAAAGCGAAACGCTCTCCACATCTTTTAACTGCAGTAACGTTTTTACAATACATACTTTAAAAAACAAAAGAGAATCTGACTGTACTTCATCGTATAAAATATTAAAAGACACCACTAACCGGTCATGTTTTTTTTCAAAATCACTAGACAGATATTCTACACCAGCCGGAATTGGAGACTGCATCTCTTCGCTGCTTTTCTGTTCCAGATAATGCTTTATAAGTTCATCCGCATTCTCTGTTACGGTATTCGTTGGATTGATTGTATATTCCTGTTTTACCACATCTGTCAAATCACCATTCACAAAAAATATATATATCTCATTTTTTGATAATTCATGTTTGGTAGTCTGTTCATTCTCTTTTTTTCCACAAGCAGTAAGTACCAGACATAAAACACATATTAAAATCCATATTCTTCTTTTCATTTTATCACCCACAACCTATTGTATCCTTCCGATACCTTACCATCAGCTAACATACTTAAGTGGTATACGAACCGTAAAAGTTGTCCCTTCACCCGGCTCAGAATACAATTTAATAGCACCCTTATGCATAAGAACTGCATTTCTTGTAATTGCAAGACCAAGACCGGTTCCTCCGGTTTCCCTGCTTCTTGCTTTATCAACCCTGTAAAAGCGCTCAAACACTTGTGATTGACACTCCTCCGGTATTCCCACACCATTATCCTGAATTTTTACATAGAAAAACTTGTAATCTGCATTCAAAGATACATGCACATTACCACCTTCGTTGTTATATTTTACCGCATTCTCTATCAGATTGGAAAGAGCTAAAGACAGCTTGACTTCATCCACTTCACCAATCACTTCACGAAAGCTCTCAAATACTACTTCAATATTACGTTTTGCCGCAATTGGTTTGATTCTCTTTAGAAGCAATTCCAACAAAGCATTGATATTCACTGGTTCCACATTAAGGGCTACCGCTTTTTTATCCATCTTAACTAACGTAAGCAAATCATTGATAATCTTATTCTCACGGTCAATTTCTGCCACCATGTCTG
>JAQXLK010000161.1 GCA_029012085.1 Clostridiales bacterium | reverse complement strand
TTTTAGAAAATGACAGAGTGAAGTCCGTAAAACATATTTCTTTTATTAATATTCGGATGTCCCATGAACGGAAAGGCTGTGGTGAGTGTATTTTACCATACATATTTGAGGAGGGCAGAGTCTGTCATACGCTGATTATTTCGCCGCCAGGATGTGGGAAAACAACACTTTTACGGGATGTTGTGAGACTCATATCAGATGGGAATGAAACCCGGCAGGGAATGAGTGTAGGTGTAGTGGATGAAAGATCCGAAATCGGCGCCTGTTACAGGGGAATCCCACAGAATGATATTGGAATGCGGACAGATGTGCTGGACTGTTGCCCAAAGGCGGAGGGGATGCTCATGATGATTCGGAGTATGTCACCAGCGGTTATTGCAGTGGATGAAATTGGAAAAAGGGAAGATGTGGATGCGCTAGCATATGTAATGAATTGTGGATGTCAGATATTAGCTACGGTACATGGTTCGTCGATTGATGATATCCGTAATAAACCGGTACTACGGAAATTGGTGGAGGAACGTTTGTTTAAGCGGTTTGTTATATTGGCAGGTGGCTGTAAACCGGGTAAAGTAGAAGTTATTTTTGATGAAAGGGGAAGTGTGCTATATGACCGGAATTTACAGTGTGTCTGACTGAAAAAAAGGAAGATACATAAGATAAATAAATCTTAGTGGATGAGACTGGAGGAGCAGATATGGAACTTTTTTGTAAGATTATAGGAAGTGTGTTTGTGGTTGCCGGTTCCATTTACACAACTCGCAATATTAACCGTACAATGGAACAGAGAGTGATTGATTTGCGAAGACTTTATAGTATTTTGCTACAGCTAAAGAGTGAAATGCAGTATATGGGAAATACACTTCCGGAGTGTTTTGTCCGGCTAAAAGAGGGGGCGGAGGAACCATTTTTTTCATGGCTGGATGAAATGGTGATGCGGTTAGAAGAGGAAGGCGCTGCGTTTCGTAAGATTTGGTTAGAGGAGCTTGAGATATTATGTGTCACATCTTCTTTTGAGCAAAGGGATATGGAGCCACTTAAAGAATTAGCGGACAAGCTGGGAAGTGCGGATGTTACAGCTCAACTTAAAGCAATTGACTATGTACTTTTACATATTGAGCAAAACAGGAAGGAATTAGAAGGAGACTTAAAGGAAAAGAAAAAGGTAGTTGCCAGTTTAAGTTTATTTGCAGGAATGCTTACATTAATCTTGTTATTGTAGGACAAGGGGAGAAATATGACAGTTGAGGTAATTATAAAAATTGCAGCATTAGGAATTGTGGTAGCGTTGCTGAATCAGATTTTAAAACATGCCGGGAGGGAGGATCAGGCATTTTTTGTGACAATGGCAGGAATCGTGGTGGTGCTTACATGGATTTTGCCGTATATAGTAGATGTGTTTCACTCCATGCAGGATATGTTCGGATTATAGGAGGCAGGCATGAGCTTTTTTAAGATTCTTTGTGCAGTAATCATAGGTGTTTTACTGGCGATAAAACTGAAAGGAATGGGAAATTCACTATGGATGTATCTTTCCATTGCACTTAGTTTGTTTGTTTTAATTTATGCAGTGAACCGGTTATCCTTTGTGTTTGATTTCTTAAATGGGGTTATGGATGAAATTGGATTGGAAAGTGGTTATTTTGAAATTTTAATTAAAATTGTTGGAATTTCCTATCTTTGTGAATTTACTGCTAATATTTGCAGAGAATCCGGTTTTGTGTCTGTAGCAAGTCAGGTAGAGATAGGAGGAAAGCTTACCATGATGGTTCTTTCCATGCCTATTTTGGTGGCGATTGTGGAAATGATTACGGGGGTAATGTAGTTGGGTAAATGTTTTCAAAGAATAGGAAATTATACTTTTTTTGTATGGAGTGTTCTCTTTTTTGTAATCTGTTTTTATGTGAGTTTTAGAGGTGTTGTTGTGAAAGCGGCGCAATATAATAGCGAAACGGAGATTAAGGAAACAGAGGATGACAAGATGGAGCTGAAAGAAAATGCGGAGCAAATGGAGAATGACTATTATAAGGATTTTTACGACAATGTTGAAATGGATGAAATATCAAGGGATTTACAAGAAATTACCGGTTCTTATGGAAGGAAAAATGATATTTCCTTTGATGATTTTTATGAAATGCTTTTAGAAGGAAAAATAGAGGAAGCAGTTGGGGAAGCACTAGATAATTTATATATCAGCATTGGGGAGGAAATTCTGGAAAATCGTGTATTACTTCTTAAAATGATTGTTTTAGTAGTAGTTGCAGCGATTTTTAATAATTATTCCTCCATTTTGAAATTCAGTTTTGTAGGAGAACAGGGTTTTTTTATTACTTATCTGATGATTGCAGTTTTGCTCATGCAGTCTTTTATGCTGATTTATGATGTGGCGGAAGGGTCGGTGCAGTATATAAAGGACTTAATGACCTGTATGCTGCCGGCTTTTTATATGTCACTTATGATGTGTACGGGAATTACTACATCGCAAATGATAAACACGATGTTTTTAACAATGCTTACAGTGGTGGAAAAACTGATGCTTGTTGTAATCTTACCGGGAACCAGAATATATTTTCTGATTGTCATTTTGAATCAGATTAACCAGAAAGACCGGTTTTCCAAACTTGCAGGATTGATTAAGCAGGGGATTACATTTTCATTGAAGGCGGTTGTAACCGGAATTATTGGAATGAATATGATGAAAAGCATTTTGCTGCCTGTTTATGATAATGCAAAGTATAACGTATTGCAAAAGGGACTTTCTGTAGTGCCGGGTGGAGCATCTTTGTCTGGTCTTAGTACTATTTTAGTGGGTGCAGGTGTATTGATTAAAAATAGTGTAGGTTTGACTGCAGTGGTAGTGTTACTTGTACTTGGCAGCATACCACTGATAAAAATATTTTGTTTTTTTGTGGTGTATAAAGTGATTCTTGCACTGATACAGCCCATTAGTGACAGCAGGATTTTAGCAGGTATTCAAGGGGCGGCTGATAGTACGGGAATGCTTCTTCGCGCTACTTCGACTTCTATCATCTTGTCTGTGCTGTCCATTGCGATTGTGCTGCTCACAACGAATGTGAGATTGTATGCGGGGTGATATTATGCTGATTAGCTGGGTGAAAAGTGGACTATTGTTTGGTGTATTTGCATCGGTCATTTTAATGCTTTGTCCAAATAAGTCTTATATGAAGCACATTGGAATGGTAGTAGGACTTTTATTTATTCTTGTTATGCTGCATCCACTTATGGAACTGCTTTGCGTAGATGCAGATGCTTATGCCGGTTATATAAAAAATTTTTTAATGTTAGAAACGGAAAATACGGATTTTTCGGAAGAAAACAGACAGCTTTATGAGGTGTCACTTGCTACACAGCTTAAGGCTGTCTTCATTGAAAAAGGGTATCCGGTGACGGAAGTTTGTGTAAAAACAAATCAAAGTGGAATCGTTGAGGAGATTATTTTAAGCTTTGGAACGGGAACATTTGATTTACAAAATGTAGAAAATTATCTGCATAGACTGCTGGGAGAGGATGTGAGAATAACGTATGAATAAAAATTCATTTTCGGTATTGTCAAAAATAAAAAAAGAGAATTTAGAGAAAGCAGCCATTATTTTTTTACTGGGGATTTTCTTTTTGCTTGTGGCGACACCGGTTTCCAGTCTTTCAGGGAAAAAGAAAGAGGTGAAGTCGGGGGACAAAAAGATATCGTCAAACGCATATGAGAAAGTGACAAAATCTTCCCAAAATAATGCATATATTGATGAACTTGAGAATAAGCTAGAACAAACCATAGCAGGTATGGAGGGCGCAGGTGAGGTTTTGGTCATGATTACATGTAAGGACACTGGGGAGAAGATTTTAGACAAGAATCAGCCGTATGAAAAGGAAACGGATAAAGTAAAGGAGGATGGCAAGGAATCGGAGAAAACCAGTATCCACAGTGACCAGGAAACTGTCTTGATTGACCAGGAAGGTGATACGACCCCCATAGTGGTGCTTGAAAAGTATCCGGAGGTAGAAGGGGTGGTAGTTGTGTGTGAAGGCGGCGATAACTCTGCTTTAGCCCTTCGGATAAAGGAGGCAGTTCAGGCATTATTTAATATTGATGCCCATAAAATAGTGGTATGTAAATTAAGAAAGTAAAGAAAGGATTTTGTTAAAATGAAGAAGATTTTTAGAAAAAATCAGGTGATTATTACGGCTTTAGCCATTATGATTGTGATTGCCGGATATCTGAATTTTACCAGTGACAGTAAACTTTTAGATACCTCTGTGGAGAATATGGAAAGCGAGGGTGCAAGTGGAAATTCGGATGATGATATGGTAAGTGCGGCTGTAGAGGATACGGTTGCCGGAGAAAAACTGGCAAAAAATGATGTAAAAGAAATGGATTCGGTTATAACAGATGAGACTGGAGCTGATGTATCTGTTAGTAATGAAGGAAAGAAAACGGAAACAATGAAAGAGAATGAAGGTGAGGATGTAACTGAAAATACAAAAGATACAGCATCTGCAAGTCTTGACGAGAATGGAGATCCGATTGATGCAGAATCTGTAGGAGAGGCAGTTCTTACAAATGGGGCAGTTACTCTGTCGGAGGCAAAAATAAATAGAGAGCAGACGCGGGCAAAGACAAAAGATATGCTACTAGAGATTATCAATAACGAGAATTTATCGGAAGAATCAAAACAGGATGCCATTAATAAAATGTTGTCGATGACTGAGCGGATTGAGAAAGAGAGTGCAGCGGAGACACAATTAGCAGCAAAAGGATTTCCGGACTCTGTTGTCAGTATTTCAGATGATAGTGTGGATGTTACAATTAGTTGTGAGTCATTAACGGATAAGCAAAGGACGCAGATTGAGGATATCATTACGAGAAAAACCGGGTGTGAACTGAATCAAATTGTAATTACTACGATGTCAGCACAATAACAGTAAACCGTAACTGATGATAACATAATTTGTAAAAATGGTTGCAAAACATGTGAGAAATTTGGTATACTAAGAGATATATGAGAATTGCAGCCGGAGGTGGCGAAGGAGGAATCAGAATGGCAACAGATATGCAAAATGGTAACACATACAGCATCAAAGAAGCTGGTGTACTTGGAGATATTCAGATTGCTGATGAGGTAATCGCAATTATTGCTGCACTTGCGGCGACAGAGGTAGAAGGTGTTGCTAAGATGTATGGCAATATCACTAATGAGTTGGTAAGCAAGCTTGGAATGAAGAATCTGTCAAAAGGGGTTAAAGTGCAGGTGACTCCTCAGGATGTTAAAGTAGATTTATCATTGGAACTGAAATATGGATATAGTGTATTAGAAGTATCTTCTAAAGTTCAGGAGAAGGTAAAACAGGCTATTGAGACAATGACGGGATTGACGGTTTCCATGGTTCGCGTAAGAATTGCCGGTGTTGCAATTGCAAAGGAAGAGAAGGTAACAAAGGCGTGAGCAAAAGCTGCAATCTGACAGGCCAAAACCATGTCAGGTTGCAGCTTTCTTAGCGAATAGTTATATGTGAATGAGAAAGAAGATAAAGAGAGGATATTTGGTATGTTAAGAAGCCAGGTAAGAGAGGAAGTATTTAAGATTTTATTCCGTTATCCTTTTGCAAAAGAGGAGATGGAAGAGCAGATTGCATTTTCCATGGAGGAATTGGAAGGAAAAAGTGAAGAAAATCTTGCATATATCAGAAATAAGGTGAATGCAATCATTGAGCATAGAGAAGAGATTGATGAAACGATTCAGACAAACTGTGATGGTTGGAATTTGAATCGGATTGGTAAGGCAGAGATTGCAATTATGAGAATAGCAGTCTATGAGCTTTTATTTGAAAAAGAGATACCGGAGAGTGTATCTATTAATGAGGCGGTGGAGCTTACGAAGAATTACTGCGATGAGGACGCAAAGGGATTTGTGAATGCAGTGCTTGGTAAGGTTACAAAAAATATAGGGAAATAGACATGGCAGCCATTTATTCGGTAACACAAATAAATCAATATATTAAGACAGCATTTACAAATGACTATCAGCTTCGGAATGTACAGATTGTTGGTGAGGTTTCTAATGTAAAGAAAGACGCAAAAGGGAACATTTATTTTACCATGAAAGATGCGGGTGCGGCACTTTCTGGTGTCATGTTTAGCCGAGATGCTTATTATGGATTAGGGTTTGAATTGAACAATGGACAAAGAGTGATTGTATCCGGATATGTATCTTTTTTTGAACGGGATGGAAAATGTCAGATATATGCCAGAAAAATGAATCTTGAGGGAAGAGGCAATCTGTATGAGGAATATGAAAAACTTAAGGAACGGCTGTATGAAGAAGGGTTGTTTGATTTTGAGCATAAGAAGCCGATTCCCAAATTTCCAAAGGCTGTTGGTATTGTAACAGCAAAGACGGGGGCCGCTATTCAGGATATTCGCAATATTGCAAAACGGCGGAATCCCTTTGTACAGCTTGTTTTATATCCGGCACAGGTTCAGGGTGAGGGAGCTGCGGCAACGATTGTAAAAGGAATAAAAACATTGGACAAGATGGGGTTGGATACGATTATTGTCGGAAGAGGTGGCGGCTCCATTGAGGATTTGTGGGCATTTAATGAAGAGATTGTGGCACGGGCCATTTATGAAGCAGTAACACCGGTGATTTCCGGTACCGGTCATGAGATTGATAATACGATTGCGGATTATGCGGCGGATTTGCGGGCTCCTACACCGAGTGCTGCCTGTGAATTGGCGATTCCTGATGTTTTGACTGCACTTAGACAGTTAGAAGGAATGGAAAATACAATGCGGCACTGTATGGATGTACGCTTGCATCGTGCAAATCAACAGGCAAAAATGCTACAGATTGCATTAGATAAGGTATCGCCGAAAGCTAGATTTGAAAACTTACAGAGCAGGGTTTCTGACTTACAAGAGCGTATAGTGAGGGCGGCAGATAATAAGCTTGAAGGAAGGAAGCATCGTTATGAGGTGCTGCTTACAAAACTAAATGGACTGAGTCCGACAGCGAAACTTACTAGTGGATATGGATATATTGCAAATGCGGAGGATGTACCGGTTAAATCCGTAGACGATTTGCAAAAAGAGGATACATTTTCCGTTACTATGTGGGATGGTAAAATCGAAGGTGTAGTAACGAAAATTCAAAAAGAGTTGGAGAAGAAAAATGGCTAAGAAAAAGGAAGAGTTTCAGATAGAAGAAGCATTTAAACAATTAGAAGATATTGTGGGTAAATTAGAATCCGATGAGGTATCGCTTAAGGATTCGATTACCCTGTATAGTGATGGAGCAAAACTTTTAGCACAGTGTAAAGAGGAGCTTACCGGTATCGAAAAAGAAATGATTGTTATAGGCGAGAGCATGGAAATGGGTACGGAGGACTAATATATGGAATTTGAACAGCAGATGGTCAAAAAAGTAGAATATGTGGAGCAGGTGATTAAAGCCTATATGCCGGATGAGGCAGGACTTCAAAAGACGGTAATCGATGCTATGGATTATACTATGTCAGCAGGTGGAAAAAGAATTCGTCCTGTTTTAATGCAGTCGGTGTATGAATTGTTTGGTGGAGAAGAGGAATATGTGGAGCCTTTTATGGCAGCAATAGAGATGATTCATACCTATTCACTGATTCATGATGACTTGCCGGCTCTTGATAATGATGATTACCGAAGAGGACGAAAAACAGCACATATTGTATATGGAGAAGCAATGGCTATACTGGCAGGAGACAGTCTGCTAAATTATGCATATGAGACGGCCGCAAAGGCATTTTCCATGGTGGCTGAACCGATTTGTATGGAAGAAAAAGGTGTATTGGATGAGGATAAGATAAAACTTCTATTAGAGGAAGTGAATGTCAGACGAAGTATGGAACGTGCCATGTCAGTGTTGACAACAAAGCCTGGAATTTATGGTATGATTGGTGGACAGGTCGCAGATGTAGAGCTTACAGGCAGCAGACTTTCGGAAGAACAGCTTACTTACATTTATGAAAATAAGACAGGTGCATTGATTGAGGCTTCCATGCTGATAGGAGCGATTTTAGCAGGAGCGAAAGATACAGAGTTAGATAAGGTTTTTAAGATTGCATCTAATGTTGGTATGGCTTTTCAGATACAGGATGATATATTGGATGAGACGGCAACCTTTGAAGAATTAGGAAAGCCGGTTCACAGTGATGAGAAGAATGAAAAAGTGACCTATGTAACAATTCATGGAATTGATGAATCTAAGAAAGTGGTGGAACGTCTTTCAAAGGAAGCTTGTTCTTTGCTAGAGACGATAGAAGGAGATTGTACATTTTTGAAGGAGCTGATATTGTATCTGATTCACCGGAAAAATTAGTACATGAACGGATGAGGTAGTAAAATGAGCTTGTTGGATAAGATTAAAGAACCAAATGATATTAAACAATTTGATGATGGTCAGTGGAAGAGTTTAGCAGCAGAGATTCGGGAATTTTTAATTCAGAACGTTTCAAAAACAGGAGGACATCTTGCTTCTAATCTAGGCTGCGTGGAGCTTACCATGGCATTGCATTTAGTACTGAATTTTCCAAAGGATAAGATTATATGGGATGTAGGACATCAAAGTTATACCCATAAAATACTAACCGGAAGACAGGAAGGATTTGCAAGATTAAGACAGCTTGGTGGAATGAGTGGATTTCCGAAAATGGTAGAAAGTGAGACGGATGTATTCGAAACCGGTCACAGCTCTACTTCTATTTCTGCTGCAATTGGCATGGCAGAGGCTTGTGAATTAAAAGGAGAAGACAGTACAATTGTTGCAGTGATTGGAGATGGCTCATTTACAGGTGGACTCGCATATGAGGCACTGAATAATCTTGGACAACTCAAAAGCAGCTGTATGATTGTATTAAATGATAATGAAATGTCCATTGATGAGAATGTAGGTGGAATGTCTTCTTATCTGAATAAAATTCGTGTGGGACAGGTCTATAACGAAGCAAAGACCGGTGTGGAAAAGGGTTTGATGAATATTCCCGGAATTGGTGAAGGAATTGCAAAGGTTATTAAGAGAGGAAAAGATAGCATTAAGGAACTACTGGTTCCAGGTATGTTTTTTGAGGATTTAGGGATTACTTATATCGGACCTATTGATGGTCATAATATCAACGGGATGATTGATACCTTTGAGGCAGCAATTAAGCTGAAAAGGCCGGTTGTGGTTCATGTAAAGACCATAAAAGGAAAGGGATATCGGTATGCAGAACGTCATCCAAAGCACTTCCATGGTGTGAACCCATTTGACATACAGACCGGTAAACCACTTGTAAAACAGACAAAAATGACCAATACAGGTGTGTTTGCGAGAAAGATGCTTGCGCTAGGAGAGGAATATCCAAATCTTGTAGCGATAACGGCGGCTATGGCATCCGGAACAGGGCTTGAAAAATTTGCAAATGTATATCCGCGACGATTCTTTGATGTAGGAATAGCAGAACAGCATGCGGTTGTATTTGCAGCCGGGCTTGCCAGAGAAGGGATGATTCCGGTAGTTGCAGTATATTCCTCTTTTTTACAAAGAGCTTATGACCAGATTTTACACGATGTATGTCTTCAGAATCTTCATGTGATATTTGCTGTTGACCGTTCCGGCCTTGTGGGACAGGATGGTAAGACACATCAGGGTATTTTTGATGATGCATATCTCACGAGTATTCCGAATATGACAGTAATTGCACCAAAAAACCGGTATGAACTGACGAAAGCAATGGAATATGCTGTAAAGTTCAATGGACCGATTGCGATAAAGTATAGCCGTGGAGATGCATTTTATGGATTAAAAGAACAATTAGCACCAATTGAGCAGGGAAAGAGTGAGATACTGTCTGAGGGTAAGGAAGTGGCACTGCTTGCTGTTGGAAATATGGTGGAAGAAGCCTGTAAAGCATGTGAAATACTGGAACAAAAAGGACATAAGATTACTTTGGTAAATGCAAGATTCGTCAAACCAATTGATGTTGATATGCTGGATTATATTGCGAAGGAACATAAGGCAGTAGTGACATTAGAAGAGCAGGTATATAATGGAAGTTACGGACAGGCTGTAGCTGCATATTACATGCGAAAGGGTTGTCAGAATCTGACGGTTAAAAATATTGCAATAGAAGACAAGTTCGTGGAACATGGAGAAGTAGAGGATTTAAGGAAACTTTTGCAAATGGACGCCCAAAGCGTTGCTGGTGTAATTGAGGATTTGCTATAACTGTTTAGAGAAAAAAGGAAATATTTTGCGGATTCGGTGGAATTGATACAATTTGTTATAAGAGGAAAGTGAAAAGGAAATACTATGAAAGAACGATTAGATGTCATGCTTGTGAATAGAGGATTGGCCACATCAAGAGAAAAGGCAAAGGCGATTATTATGTCAGGGATTGTCTTTGTAGATGGACAACGTGAGGATAAAGTTGGTTCTACTTTTGATGATAAGGTGAACATTGAAGTAAAGGGAACAACATTAAAGTACGTAAGCCGTGGGGGACTTAAGCTGGAAAAGGCAATGCAGCATTTTGACGTAACTCTAGAAGGAAAGGTATGTATGGACGTAGGATCTTCAACGGGAGGTTTTACGGACTGTATGCTGCAAAATGGAGCAGTAAAGGTCTATGCGGTGGATGTTGGACATGGGCAGCTCGACTGGAAGCTTCGTAATGATGAGCGTGTCGTATGTATGGAAAAGACAAATATTCGTTATGTTACACCGGATCAGATTGATGAAAAGGTGGAATTTGCATCCATTGATGTATCCTTTATATCGCTTACGAAGGTGTTAGGACCCGTTAAGGAACTGTTGACGGATAAAGGAGAAATTGTATGTCTTATTAAACCACAGTTTGAGGCTGGCAGAGAGAAAGTGGGTAAAAAAGGGGTTGTAAGAGATCGGAAAGTACATGAAGAGGTAATCCATATGGTGATGGAATTTGCAGCTTCTATAGGATTTGTTCTTTGTAATCTGGAGTTTTCGCCGATTAAAGGACCGGAAGGAAATATTGAGTATCTTTTGCACTTGTCAAAGGATACAGAGCATATGGCAGGTGAGATTGATGTGGAAGCAATCGTAAATGCATCCCACGGAACACTTGATAAGTAAAACTAGGAATGCAAGAGTACAAGATGATTTGTAAAGGAATAACAGGTGATAAAGGATGAAGCATTTTTTGATTGCAGCCAATTCTATAAAGGATGAGAATTTATTGCTTACTTCAAAGATTGAAGAATATATCTCTATGCATGGTGGAAGCAGCAGGCGGATTATCGGTGATTTGGAGGGTACAGTAGCATATAAAGTGGACGGTTCGGAGGCGTTCGACTGTGTGATTGCATTAGGTGGTGATGGCACTATTTTGAATGTGAGCCGTGACCTTCGGAAAATGAATCTTCCTATTGTAGGTGTCAATCTTGGAACGTTAGGATTTCTTACAGAGGTGGAACCGGAACAGATTTATCCTGTGCTTGACCGTTTAATGCAGGATGATTACGAAATAGAAGAGCGGATGAATGTGAAAGGTACTGTATATAAGGAAAATGAAATGCTTCCGGTAGCGGAGGATATTGCATTAAACGACATTGTGGTGTCAAGAGCCGGTTTTTCGCGTATAATCGGACTTAAAGTATATGTGAATGGAAAAGTGATGGATATCTATGAAGCGGATGGTATCATTGTCAGTACTCCGACAGGTTCTACCGGTTATAATTTGTCGGCAGGAGGTCCATTAGTATCACCAAAGACCAGTCTGATGATTATTACACCGATTTCACCGCATTCGTTGACGTCGAAAAGTATTGTGATTTCCAGTGATGATGAGATTGTAATTGAAGTTCTTAAGATGCGAAAAGCCCAGAAAGAAGAAGCCATTGTGAATTTTGATGGACAGCCGGGAATACAACTGTCGGCAGGTGACCGGATTGTGATTCAAAAAGCAGAGTCATTTACAAAAATGGTCAAATTGTTCGATGTGAGTTTTTATGAAGTATTAAGAGAAAAAATTGCAAATCATTTGTAAAAATGGGTATGAATGGAAGTATATTATGAAAGAGAAAAGACAGAATAAGATTAAAGAGATTATTGAAAAGAATGAAATCGAGACACAGGACGAATTATTAGCAAAGCTTGCAGAGGCAGGGTTTTCAACAACCCAGGCTACTATATCGCGAGATATAAGAGAAATGCGTCTTACGAAAATTGCCTGTGGTGGTGGAAGGCAAAAATATGCAATGCTTCAGAACACGGATACCGATGTTATGAAAAAATATCATCAGGTATTGAGTGCAGGTGTTTTGAATATAGATTATGCAGAGAATATGATTGTAGTAAGAACGGTATCAGGAATGGCGATGGCGGTTGCAGCAGCACTTGACAATATGAATTTGCAAGGTGTGATGGGCTGTATAGCCGGGGATGATACCATATTTTGTGTGGTGCGAAGCAGTGAGCTTTGTGCAGACGTGATTGCTTGTATTAAGAAAGTAGCATCTGACGATTAGTTGGAGGGAAACATGTTATTAAATTTACATATTAAGAATATGGCACTAATCGATGAAATGGATATTGATTTTGCCGAAAATCTGAATATATTAACCGGTGAGACCGGCGCAGGTAAGTCCATTGTGATTGATTCTATTATGCTGGCACTAGGTGGTAAGACACCGAAAGACTTTGTTCGGAAGGATGCAGACTATGGCTTAGTGGAGCTTTTGTTTTCGGTTGAGAATGAAGAGACAAAAAAACGTCTTTTAGAATTAGAGATTGCTGAGGCTGAGCAGGGGGAGCTTATTTTATCCCGTAAGATTATTGGAAATAGAAGTGTTAGTAAAATTAATGGTGAAACGGTTACTATGGCGAAGGTAAGAGAGGTGTCTGCATTGTTGCTGGATTTACATGCCCAGCATGAACATCAATCCCTGTTAATCCCAGGCAATCATATGAAACTGTTAGACCGCTATGGACAGGAAGAACTCGGTGGTTTAAAAGAATCAGTAGCTTCTTTATACAAAGAGTATAAGGGACTAAAGGAAGAGCTTGCAGCAAATACTTTGAATGAAGAAGAAAAGAAACGCCAGTTGGATTTGCTCTTATTTGAGAAAAATGAGATTGAAGAAGCTGCATTAAAGATTGGCGAGGATGCGGAATTAGAAGAATTGTACCGGACTGCTGCAAACAGCAAAAATATAGCGGAAGGATTGGCAAAAGCATGCCATTATACAGAGGAAGGTGCTTATGATGCAGTGGATCGTGCTGTCAGAGAATTAAGTGCAGTTTCTGAATATGATAAGGAACTAGGTTCTATGACGGATATGTTATCTGCCGTATCAGATATATTGTCGGATTTTGCACGAAGTGCAAGGGATTATCTTGAGAATAACACGTATTCCGAGGAAGAATTCAGACAGTTGGAAAATAGGCTGAACATTGTGAACCATTTAAAAGCAAAATACGGAAAAACAATAGAAGATGTGCTTGCATATGCAGGAAATATTGATGAGCAGTACGATAAGCTGGTGAATCATGATTTATATGTGGAACGTCTGAAAGAACAAGTGAATGCAATCGAAGACAACTTGAAAAAACAATGCAGTATATTAAGTGAGAAACGTAAGCAAATCGCAAAGGTGCTCGCGAAGAATATAACGGAAGCTTTAGTGGATTTGAATTTTTTAGATGTTCGTTTTGATATGGTCTTTGAACAGACAAAGGATTATACAGTGGATGGATATGATTATGCATATTTTATCATTTCTACCAATGTAGGAGAAGAAATGAAGCCATTATGGCAGGTAGCTTCCGGTGGAGAATTATCCCGTATTATGTTGGCAATGAAATCCTGTCTGGCAGATTCTGACCGGATTGAAACATTAATTTTTGATGAAATTGATGTTGGAATTAGTGGACGTACTGCTCAGATGGTGGCAGAAAAAATTCATGGAATTGGAAAGAATCACCAGGTAATCTGTATTACACATCTTCCACAGATTGCAGCAATGGCAAATCATCATTATTTAATTGAGAAAAAAGTAGAAGGTGAAAAGACCGTCACCAATATTACTCACCTTAATGCAGAAGAAGAGATTATGGAGCTTGCGAGATTGATTGGTGGTGTTAAGATAACGGATACTGTTATTCAAAGTGCAAAAGAAATGAAAGAATTGGCAGGCAAGGCAAAGGTTAACTGATTGAAAAGAATACGGACTCCTCATAATAAGTGTAACAGCATTTATTGTGAGGAGTTTTTTTATTATCTATTATTCATATTATGATTAGGATAGGAGGCACTTTAACATGCAGGGATATAAGAGGTTTTTAAGATATCTGTTGATGTGTAATATCATATTTATTATATGTGTGTCGTATGTCGGTTATCAGCAGGAGAATGGGAAGAAAGAGATAGAAGAGGTTTCGTATAATCTGAATGCCCAAAAGCAGGAGAAAGAATCTGGCAAAGCTCAAAAAAGTGGAAAGAAAGTAATTCCGGTAGGGAAAACGGTGGGGATTTATGTGAATACAAGTGGTATTTTGGTGATTGATACTGGTGAGGTTACGGATATGCAGGGGAATACGTATACTCCGGCAAAAAATAAGCTTATGCCGGGAGACTATATTGTAGGATTAAATGGTGAGAGGGTTTTTTCAAAAAAACAGCTGATTTCCGATATAACAGATTGTGAAGGAAAGACACTTGTTTTTTTGGTAGAACGAAATGGTCAGCGAACGGAGGTGGGGGTGAATCCTGTAGAAACAGATATGGATATCTATAAAGTAGGAATCTGGGTGCGGGATGATTTGCAGGGACTGGGAACCATAACTTATGTGGATGGAGAAAATTTTGGAGCACTTGGCCATAGTATTAATGATGCAGATACCGGTGAACAGTTAGCTGTATCTGGTGGACGGCTGTACGAGGCAGATATTTTTGGGATTGAAAAGGGAAAAGCAGGTAACCCGGGGGTAATCGAAGGTTCGATTGATTATGATACGGAAAATATTGTAGGAAATATTGACGGAAATGGAAAGTATGGTATATATGGAAAAGTAACAGAAGTTTTTGCAAAAAGCCTCATGGTTGAGAATGCAGCAGAAATTGCGTATGAGAATGAGGTGCAGAAAGGGCGGGCATACATTCAGTCTTATGTGGATGGTGAGAAGGAATTATATGAAATTGAGATTGTAGATATTCATAATAATGAAAATGGAGATGTGGAGATGGAAATTTTTGTGACAGATGATGAATTGATTTCAAAAACAGGGGGGATTATTCAGGGAATGAGTGGATCTCCAATTCTTCAAAATGATAAGCTGATAGGAGCAGTAACTCATGTTTTTGTAGAGGATCCGACCAGAGGATATGGTATTTTTATAGGAGCGATGGTAGATTAATTTAGATTTGGTTGTGTTGTTTATCGAAAAAATAGGAAACAAGTCTGTTTAATTAAAAATCTAATAAAATCAATATTTTTTGGGTGATAAAAGATGGAAAAAGTGTGACGCAACACAATGATTTAATATGGAATAATTTTGTGACTTGCCTTATGACAACTTATATTAACAGTTTGCTTTTGGTATAGTCTCTTTTGTCGAAGTCACAATGATTATACATATATAAAATAATTTTGTGGCGAAAAAATAAGAAAGGAAGGTTGGTATGATAAAAGTAATGATTGGTCATCATGACGAGATTTTGCGAAAGAAAATGGAAGACATCGTACGTAAGCAGCAGCAGTGTCATTTGATTGGCGCCTATGAAAAGGGAGATCATTTACTGTTACATATCAAAGAGGAACATCCGGATGTGGTTATTTTGAATCCTGTATTACCTGTTTTGGACGGAATTGGTGTGATCGAAAAGGTACGGGCAGAGGCACAGCTGGATAAGGTAAGATTCATTTTAGTTGCTAATGAGCAACAGATTAAGGTACTAAATGTACTTAAGGACCGAAAGAATGTACAATTTCTTCCATGGGAAGAAAACGAGAACACATTGGAAAAATGCATTTTAGAAATGCCGGGGGCAAATCAAAGCTCAAATTTACAGGTAGAAGACATGGTTGTTCAGCAAGGAAGCCGGAACAAGGACATGAATGTTGTGATTACACAGATGATTCATGAGATTGGTGTACCAGCGCATATCAAAGGATATTTGTATTTGAGAACTGCTATTTTGATGGCTGTAGAGAATATGGACGTATTGAATGCGGTTACAAAACAGTTATATCCTGATATTGCATCACAGTATAATACGACAGATACCAGAGTGGAACGTGCCATAAGGCATGCTATTGAAGTTGCATGGGAGCGGGGAAACATTGATATGATACATGAATTGTTTGGGTACACAATTCAGGCGGATAAGGGGAAACC